>JAAXID010000039.1 GCA_012270545.1 Anaerolineae bacterium
AAAACCAGAGAAACACTCTCTGCTTCGATAAGACAACTCTAGCAATAAACAGAGCATCCTGTCAAGAGACATTTCACCGATCTGTAGATAATGGCGATTGTTAATCGTCTTCCAGCGCCAAAAGTGGACTCAAGAGGGGCTTGGAACCAATTCCTCGGTTAGTTCACCCTCGGCAATTGCTTCGACCTCCTTTTCCTTGGGCACATCACCCAGGACATCCTTGATATACACCTCGTCTACCAGCACAGCAACGCAGGCGCTGAGCGGTACAGCGAGCATTAAACCAAGAAAGCCAAAGAAGAAACCAAATATGATCTGACCGAGCAAAATCAAAATCGCCGGCATGTTCATGCGTTCACTAGCCAGCACGGGGCTTATCACCTGGCTCTGGAAAAACGACACGCCATAAATGATGATCACTACCCATATCACATTGTCAGGCGCTTCCACGATAGCCACCGCTACCGATGGCACCAAGGCAACCACAGGACCGAAGTTGGGAATGAAGGAAAGAATACCGGCGAGTACGCCCAGGGCAAAGGCCTCCTCCTGGATGCCAACCAGCCACAGCCCGAATCCCGTCAGAATCGCAACCACCACCATGGATACGGCCGTTACTTTAAGCCAGGCGCGCAAAGTGCTATCCAGACGCCACAAGATGCCGCGCATACGATCGCGATACCAGGTCGGCGTTAGCTTGATGATGCCGCTGACATAGAGTTCGGGTTCAGCCAGCAGGTACATGCTCAAAAAGAAAATGATGAGCGCGCTCAGAATGGTGTTGGCGACGCCGCCCACCACCGGCAAGACAGTACCGCCGAGCCGGCCTATAGCGTCGGTCACCTGCGAAATAGCTTGACTGATCAGATCATCCGATGGCTGGGCGTTTGCGCCGCCAGAAAGCAAGTCGTCTATTATCGGAATCACGTCTTTGAGAATGGAGTTCTGCTCCAGCAATGCCTCACGGGTCAACGATGCGCGCACCTGCTCGAAGCCGCTTTCCACCGCCGTTCTCAATGGTTCATACTGATCGCCGATCGTGCGCAGAATCGGAATGCCGATCAAGACTAGAATGACAAAAAAACCGATGACGCTGACAAGAATGGCGACAAGGCGGTTTATCCGCAAGCGATCCACCAGCAAACGCACGGGCATGGTAAAGAGCACCACCAAAATCACCGCGGCAAAGGTCAACATCAAAGTCCCGCGAATCTGCCAGATGAAGACCAGGCCGAGCCCAATCAAGATCGTCAGCACGACATTGCGCAATCCAATGTTTACTGAGCGTGACCCTCTCGCACTCATCGCGCTCTCGGCTTCCAACTACCTTTTACTCGGCCTTCAATCACCACTGCCGCAACAGTCATCGTGCGATTCTTGCCATATGCGAACAATTGTAGCAACTATAACACGCGATGGCGAATGCGGTTGCGCTCTCGTCAGCTGGACATTTGAAGGCTAGAATATGCGCGCGGTCGTCAGGGATCTATTGGTGGTGCGAACGTGCAATTCGATGTCACCGTCTTTGCCGATGATCTGAATCAAGCGGGACGCTTGGCGCAGGCAGTTGAAGCATTCGGATTTGATGGTTTGTGGGTGGCGGAAGCGGCGCACAATCCGTTTCTGCTGCTGTCTCACGCCTCGCTCGCCACCGAACGCATATCGCTTGGTACGGCGATCGCGGTCGCCTTTCCGCGGAGTCCGATGATTATGGCGCAGACCGCCTGGGACTTAGCGGCGATGTCGCGCGGTCGATTCATTCTGGGCTTGGGCACGCAGATCAAGCCACACATAACCAAGCGCTTCAGCGCCAAATGGGGCAAGCCCGTCAAGCAGCTGCGCGAATACATCGAGTCTTTGCGTAAGATCTGGCACAGTTTCCAGACGGGCGCCGACCTGAACTACGAGGGTGAATTCTACCGATTCTCACTGTTGACGCCCTATTTCGCGCCACCGCCAACGCCTTGCCATCGCATCCCCATTTACATCGCCGGCGTCAATACAGGCCTGGCGAAACTGGCGGGAGAGCTATGCGACGGCTTTCATGTCCATTCCTTCCATACGCCACGATATTTGCGAGAGATTCTACTGCCGGCACTTCAGAATGGGCGAAGAGCGGGCGGCCGAATGGAACCGCTGACACTGTCCTGCGCCGTCTTCGTCGTCACCGGCGAAGATGACGAAGCCATTGAAGCGAGCAAGCATCTCACCAAATCCCAGATCGCTTTCTATGCCAGTACGCCCAGCTACAGCAGGGTCCTTGCGCTCCATGGCTGGACGGATTTGATACCTCGCTTGAATGCGCTGCTGCGGCGAAACCGCTGGACTGAAATGCAGGCACTCATCAGCGACGACATGCTCGAAGCCTTCGCCGTCAGCGCGCCGCCGGAGGAACTGCCATACAAGCTCCGCGAGCGATATGCCGGTCTGCTGGACCGCGCGGGCTTCTATTTTCCCTTCGAGCCGGAAGACAGCACGAAGCGTATCATCTGGCAACACGCGGCGAAGGCGATGGGACAAAATGCCAGTCATTGAACTAAAGGGACAATCGATCGCTTACCAAACGCGGACGAGCAAGCGCGCCAAGCGCATCAGCGTCCGCTACAGCCTGAGCGCCGGGCTGGAAGTGGTTTATCCGCCGGGATTGCGGCAGCCGGGGCCGGAGGCGCTATTGATCGAGCGATCGGATTGGATCCTTTCCGCCATCGACAGGTTCGGCGACGCGCGCGCGAAGCTGCCGCGGCGCGAATACCGCGAGGGCGAAGAGTTCCTATTCCGCGGCGCCAGTTACAAGCTCTCCCTGGAAAAAGTCCCGTCGCGGTCGCGAATTGCCGTTCGGCTCAGGAAGGGTTGTCTCGCGCTTTCGCTGCCCGATTCAGTCTCATTCAGGGAAAGCGAAACAATCCGCCAGGCCATCGAAGGCTTTTATCGAAGGCAGGCGCGAAGCTATCTTCCAGGCCGGGTAGGCGAACTCGCCGAGATGTATGGATTCAAATACGAGAAGGTACGTATCAAAAATCAGAAGACGCGCTGGGGAAGCTGCTCCGCCAAGCGGAATATCAATCTCAACTTGCGGCTGATGATGGCGCCGGATGAAGCGATCGACTACGTCATCATCCACGAGCTCTGTCACCTGCTCGAGCTGAATCACAACCCGGCGTTTTGGGCTCTTGTGGAATCTTGTTGCCCAAAATACGCCCATTGGAAAGCCTGGTTCAAGCAACACGGTCCCCGTTTGATTCTGTAGGATGGACAATCAGCAATGCAACCTATCAAGCTGGATGTCGCCATCATGCCCTCGGGCGACCTGCGTCACGATGTAAGACAGATAAAGCGCGCCGAGCAGCTTGGATTTGACGCCGTCTGGATTTCTGAAACCGCGCACAATCCCTTCTTCCCGTTGACCCTCGCCGCGGCCGAAACCAGCAGGGTCCTGCTCGGCACGCAAGGCGCGGTTGCGTTTCCACGCAGCCCTATGGTCAGCGCGCAAATCGCCTGGGACCTGGCGCGTCAAGCCGACGGCCGCTTCATTCTTGGATTGGACGCCCAGGTTCGGGCGCATATTGAGCGCCGCTTCGGCGAAGACTGGGGCGACCCCGTCGGGCGAATGCGCGAGTACATCGAAAGCCTGCGCGCTATCTGGAACACTTTTCAAACTGACGCGCGTCTTCGCTATCGGGGAGAGCACTATCAGTTCCGCCTGATGGCGCCATTCTTCAATCCGGGACCAAATCCGCATCCGACGATCCCGATCTACCTGACGGGCGTCAATCCGAAAATCTGCCAATTGGCGGGCGAGCTCGGCCAAGGCTTGCATGCGCCGGCACTTCACACGCTATCGTATTTGCGAGAGGTCATCATGCCGGCCGTCGAAGCTGGCCTCAGCGCAGGCGAGCGGGAGCGAAGCGATATCGTCGTGACGGCGCCCGTCTTCGTCATCAGCGGGGAAACCGACGGTGAGCGACGGCGCGCCACAGTGACCGTGCGAGAGCGCCTCGCATTTTACGCTAGCGCGCCGGCTTATCGGCAAGTCATGAGCGCGCATGGCTGGGGGAGGCTAGCCGATGAGCTCCGCCTTATGGCGCGCGAAAAACGATGGGCTGATATGAAAAACGCGGTCGTGGACGACGTACTGCGTGAGATAGCTATTTTCGCGGAACCGGGCGACGTCTATGCCCGCATCGTCGAACGTTATGGGGGAATCGCAGATCGCGTTTGCCTGGAATGGAGCGCCGACAACCCACAGCTTTTCGAGGCGATTGCGCGTAGCCGCATTTGAAACGAATGATGCCGCCCTAGAGGTACAGCTCGGGCATTGACTCTTCGATTACTTTGAAGATTCGAAAGCCGCGCTTCTTATAATTGGATAGCGCATGCGGTCCATCAAGATTGCAGGTGTGCAGCCAGACTCGCTTTGCCCCCATATCCCAGGCGCGATCCACACCGTAGCTCAAGAGATGCTTCCCGAGGCCGCGCCCCATATAGTTGCGGCGCAATCCAAAATAAGCGATCTCGACTGAGCCATCTTCATGACGATACAACTCAACATAACCTGCGGGAGAACCGCTCACGTACATAACATGCACTTGTGTGTTAGGTGAGGCAAGAATCTTCCGCAATTCGCTGTTAGAGATTTGCAGCCGATCGCGCCAAGCCCATTCTTCACCGACGGACTGATATAGAAACTTGTAGAATCCAAGATCCGGCATTTCCATCGTGACGATTTCAATATCAGCAGCACGGATGAATGCGGGAGCAAAGTCCTCCTTGCTCACCATCTCAAGATATGTGGTGATCAGCGTTTCCACTTTGTTCACCGCGAGCACCATCTTTGCCACCTCTATTTGATATGGAAGCCGCTTTAATTCGCCTTTAGCATAGCGAATAAAAGGGTTACCGCTAATAGCACAAACGCACAAAAATCCTTTTGCCGTCCTAACCAATCTCACTAACGGATTGCAGATCACCGCCCGCTAACGCATCTTGTCTTCGTATGGCGTACTCGTTAACATCGGCGCGAGCGCATCCGACAACCGATTATGGTATGCAACTGATTCAACGAGTTCAGCGCGCGATTGGAAAACGCTGGTATACGCTTTTGCCGACTGCCAGGTTGATCGCAATGGTTGCTGACCGAAGCGGCGCGAGGAACGCGGACATACTGATAGAAGCCTTAAAAGAACGCCTTGCGCATCAGGACGGGAGCCTTGATCATCTTGATTGGTCATCGGCAATACTGACCGGCGCGCCGCTCTCGTCTTGTCGCATGAAACAGGCAAAGTTTTCGTCGACGATGCTCCGCGGCGCATACTTCGGCTACTCGGATTTGACTGCGGCGGATCTCTCACTCGCGGACCTGCGAGAAACACATTTCCGCGAGGCGATATTGAACAATGCGAGATTTGACCGCGCAAATTTGCGAGATGCCAATTTCGCTCGCGCCTCCCTGGTGGGCAGTTCATTCCTAGCGGCAGACTTGACCAATGTCAACTTTTGGCGCGCGGACCTTCGTGGCGCGAACCTGACTGAGGCCTTGATGAAGGATTGCAGCGTCGCAAATATCGTCGTTGATGAAACAACCACCCTGCCAAATGGAGAGTCCTGCGCGGACGAGGTCTGCTGGGAGCGCTTTACATTGGGCGGAGAATTCAGCCGGGCTTAGGCATTTCAGAGAACCTGTGTAAAATAGCCAGCGCAATCGAAGCGACGTAAAGCATTTTGGAGGTCAACTGCGGTGCATGTAGTCACTTTCACGCGGAGCACACCCGATACCGCGGCAAAGGTCTGGGTCAATGATGATGGCGAAGTTACCTGGGGCGATGTCGCCACGGTGGTGAATCCCTGGGATGAATACGCGCTCGAAGAGACAATCGTGCAGGCCAAGAATGGCAGCGGCGAATCGACTGTAGTTGCGATTGGATCGGAACTTCATAATGACGCCTTGAAACATAGCCTGGCCATGGGCGTATCGAGCGCATTGCGCATCGAAGAAACAGGCTTAGACACAAGCGACAGCCTGGTTTGGTCGGCATTGGCGGCCGGCGCTATCCGCAAACTGAACGATGTCGATCTGATCATATTCGGCAAGGAAAGCGTCGATGTCGGCACGGACCAGCATACATACCAATTGGCGCGGCGCCTGGGTTGGACGATGCTCAGCTACGTTTCCCGAATCATCGAAGCGGACTATGCGGCGGGCACAATCAAGGTGGAAAAGATGCTTGAGGGGGGAAAGCAAATTATTTCCGCCAGACTGCCCGCGGTGATGTCGGTGATGAAGGGCATCAACGAGCCGCGCTACCCCAACTTCCTGGGCATTCGCAAAGCGGCCAAAGCGCAGATTCCCGTCTGGTCAGCCGCGGACCTTGGCATCGACCGGCCGACAGCCGCGACATCAGCGCTGCGCTATTTGAATCCGCCGGCGCGCGACATCAGCACGGAAATGATCGACGGCGCCGATAATGAGGCAAAAGCCGCTGCTCTTGTGGAGCGCCTCTTTGAGGAGAAAGTCCTGTGAGCGTCTTCGTCTGGGTCGAGACCGTCGCCGGCGCCGCTGTATCCAGCAGTTGGGAGGCTATGGGCGCCGCACAGTCTATCGCCGCGGCTATCGGCAGCGACGCAACCGCCATCATCTTCGGCGAGAACAGCGCTGCACTGGCTACCGACGCGGGCCAGATTGGCGCCGCAAACGCGATTATCTGTGATGCCGAAGCATTGAAGGAATACCGCCTCGAAACCTATGCCGCGCTCCTCAGCAAACTGGTGCATGATCGTAGACCAGCCGCCGTCGTCGCCGTCGCGACAAACCGCGGACGCGAGTTGCTTGCCAGCGCGGCCGCCGACACCGATAGCGGGCTCATCTCCGAAGTAATCGATTTACGAGTGGAGGCGGGAGCCATCATCGGTACCCGTCCCGCTTACGCCGGCAAGGTGCTGATGGAGATGACATCCCACA
>JAAXID010000144.1:0-27687 GCA_012270545.1 Anaerolineae bacterium
CGCGCCATTTCTTTCAGATACAAGCCGACCGTATCGCTTGACGCTATCTCGCCGAGGTCGTGATCTTCTTCTGCCTCGTCGAGCTCCAGGTCTTCTTCAAAAGATTCATCAAACAGATCAATGTCGGCTTCGTCGAAGAAGAGCTCCATGGAGTTCTTCTCACCCTTGTCTTCGTCCAGGTAGGTCATCAAGTCAATATCAGACTCGTACCTGCCATCAAACTCGTCCACAGTTACACCCCTAACTTGCCGGATGCGCGCGCAGCCAGATGCCCTGCGCATCCGTTGAATCGCCTTGGCTTACTTCAATAATTGCTGCAACACTGCCAAACGTGGATCAATCGCTCCGCTGCCGTCCACTTGCGGACCCGCGGTAACGAGCGCTTCTTCTTCGTGGTTTAGGTTGACGCCGGTTTCGGCGCTCAATCCGCGACAGTCAGCGCGGCATACAGTTCGATAGCTATCTTCAATGAGCACCTCCTCGCGCAAAAGCGGAGCAAGATCGATTTCGCCGTTGCTATCTACGTTAAAAACGCTGATGTTTGCGTCTGGTGGCGAAGCGAAGAGCTCGGCAACGCTCAACGCAAACACATGGTCAAACGCTTCAAGACAGCGGTCACATTCCCGCGCATGATGTACCTGCAAGGTACCCTGTATAAGGATGCCCTCTTTCGTGCGGGTCAATACCAAGTTACCTGTAAGTGATTCCAAATATAGGTCGCTGGCTACTTGCACCCGCTGCGGAAGACTTATCGGCACTTCCTTCGAATTGCCGGGACCTTCCGACAGCAAAAAGCCAACCTGTAATCTGAGGAGCCGCCTTTTTAGATAGCTACCGCGCGCTCCACCCAACTTATATTCTCCTCGACGATCGTCTATTTGCCATGATGTATGATACTATAATAATCTATGTCAATCGCATTATAAGCAGCTATTAGCGCTGGTGTCAAGCGATTCGGCGCCTTTGCAGGCTCAAGGCAAGCGCTTGTCACGCAGCATGGGTTTAATATATTTCGCGATAATTGTTATGCTATAGTTAACAAAGCAACGCTACCACAATTCATTTCAATTGCCAAGAAGATCGCAGGGTAACCACTTGAATCCTGCTACGCTCGTCTATCTGAGCCAAGATCGAGCCTTCGCCGACTATGTTAAGGAAGGACTCGAATACCATAACATAGAGTTGAGCCAGGCGCAACAATTTATCGACGTCTTAATCGACGGGACTGTGGCGCTTGTCTTTGTCGACGGAGCGCATGATCTGTGGCGGGGGCAGATTCTCGCCGCCAAGAACAATGCCGCAACCCGTCGTATTCCTATCTGCTTCGCCAGCGACGAGAGGGATCGACGCGCAGAGGCGGTCACCTGTGGCGCCGACCTCGCCTTGAGCTGGAGCGAGCTCGAAAGCCGAATCGACCAGATCATCAATGACCACGCGCGAATCCCCGACCCCGCTGTACTGAATCAGCTCGCTTGTGAATGCCGACAGCCGCTTCCGGAGTTGGCGCTTGCCGGTCTCCACGACTTCAACCGAGGCGAATTCTACCGCCAGCACGACCTTTTTGAAGCCCAATGGGTCAAGACCGCCGGTCCCGTCCGCGATCTGTACCGCGGCATCTTGCAGGTTGGCGTCGCCTACTATCAGATCGAAGGCGACAATTATCGCGGCGCCCTGAAGATGCTGCAGCGCAGCGTACAGTGGCTGAGGCCCCTGCCCGATAGCTGCCAAGGCATTGATGTCAAACAGTTGCGGCGGGATTCCACCGCGGTGCGCGCTGAATTGCAGCGTTTAGGCCCGGAGCGCCTGGGGGAGTTGGACCGGCGTCTGCTCAAGAAACTGAAATGGACCCCGACTTAGTTGTCTGCGACGTAGCGGTTGAACCAATCGAGCATCGCGTCATTATGCGCCCGCCGCAGGTTCACGGCTCCGCTGGTCGATCCGCCGTGATAGCCGCCCGGCTGCCGCAGCATCTCGACAACGCAGCCGTTCGCTTTGAGCACCGTGTAGAATTGCTCCGATTGCTCGGCCGGGCAGCGCCAATCAATCTCGCACTGCACCATCAGCGTCGGCGTCCGGCAGCGATGGGCGTATGTGATCGGCGAGCAGCGTTCGTAAACCTCCGGAATCTCATGCGGGTGGCCGCCCAATTGCTCGACGCTGAACCAAATGCCGATATCGCTGGTGCCGTAAAAGCTGCGCCAGTTGGCGACCGGATTATGAGGAATCGCCGCTTTGAAGCGGTCAGTCTGTCCGATGATCCAGCAGGAGAGATTGCCGCCGCCCGATGTCCCACAGACGCCTAAGCGATCGGCATCGGCCAAGCCGCGCGCGATGGCGTAATCGACCCCGCTCATCAGATCCTGGTAATCCAGATTGCCCCAATCGCCTTTGATGGCGGTGGAGAAATCATCACCGTAACCGGTAGATGCCCGATGATTGAGGAAGAGCACACCGTATCCGGCGCCCGTCAGCATCTGGAAGTCAAATTGGAAGCCGTAACCGTAGGCGGCGTTTGGTCCGCCATGGATATAGAGGATCGTGGGGTAGGGCGCTTCGCCGATCGCCGGCTTCATATACCAGCCTTCGACCGTCACGCCATCCACGCTATCCCACAATAGGTGCTCGGTTTCGGGAAGAGCGATGCCAGCCAGCGCATCGGCATTGAGCGCTGTCAACTGCCGCGTGGAACGGGACGCGAGATCCGATAGATGGATGTCGGGCGGCGAATTCAGGCTGGTGCGCGCGTACAGCAACTGTGAACCACGCAGGTCCAGCGGAAAGACCGCGCAGTCGCCTTCGGTGACCGGCCGGCAATCTTCGGGTCCGCTCAATGCGATCTGGTAGATGTGGTCGCTCCCGCCGCGCTGCACGGTAGCGAAAGCCGATTCGCCATCGCCAGCAACCAGCATATTCCAAAGCTTTAAGTTCGCGATCGGCATATCCATGATCAGATAACCGCCGACGCCGACATCCAGCGCGGCACTGCGGCAATCGATGCTGCCGGAAGCCATATCAAGCACATAGACATCGGATTTCGTACCGATCGGTTTGCCATCATCGGGGCGGCCGACAAAGACGATCCGGTGGCCTTCAGGGGTAAAATTTGCGTTTTCGACGCTCGCCCAATCTTCAAGTATCAGCGTCTGGCGCCCGTCCAGATCGACCAGTTTCAGATCCGGCGTCATGGCGCGCGAGTTGTCGAAGCGCATATTGGCATCGTAAAGGATGCTGCGACCATTTGGCGCCCAGCGCGGATTGCTGTTGTTGCCGCGATCATCGGTCAATTGCCTGATCGCGCCGCTGGCCAGGTCTAGCACATAGATATCCTGTACCGCGTCATCGAGATAACCAATGCCATCAAAGCGGTAAACCGTGCGGTCGAGGCGATAGGGCTCTTTGCCCAAGTCGGGCGCGTCAGCGTCAGCCACGGCGCTGAAAGCGAGTTTGCTACCGTCCGGCGACCAGGCGATGCTATCCCCGATTCCGCGCTTGAATTGCGTCAATTCGCGCGCTTCGCCGCCGTCGACGGGCAGGAGCTGGAGCTGCGCTTTTCCGCGGCGATCGGAGATGAAGGCGAGCGACCGGCCGTCCGGCGACCATTGGGGCTGTCGGTCCAGCGCTCTGCCGTTGGTCATTTGACGCGTCTCGCCCGAGGCGATATCGAGCAGATAAATGGCGCTGAATTCCTTGTCGGCTTCCGCGTCGATTTTGTTGACGCAATAGGCGACTCGCTCGCCGTCCGGCGACAGCGCGCCGCCGTTGAGGAAGCGAAGCTCAAACAGGTCTTCCTTTTGGATAGTGCGTGAATCGGACATATTGGCCTCTGGCATTAATCAAATTTTATGTGGAACTCGTGACGGATATTGTAACAGGTTATCGTCGCGAACCGGGAAAGAAAGACAAATGGCGCCGCCGCCAGGCTGTAGCGCTCGGTCGAATGCGAAGACTGTCGCTTTGGTCAATGTCTTGTAAGATAAGTGTCAGGCTTATGGTCGGTGTATTGTCTTTGGGCTTTAAGACGGGTGGATTTGCCGTATCACCGCGTCCTCAAATGCTGGTCAGGTTCTCGATGCGGAAGCGTGAGGCAACAGTATGAACGATTCGCGAGACGCTAAAGCCTTGTCCCGAGAGCGCTATACGCGCTTCGCCGACGGTTACGTCACCAGCGAGACCCACGCCCGTGGCTCAGATTTGGACCGCCTGCTGACGATCGTTCAGCCGCAGTCCCATTGGCAGGCGCTCGATATCGCCACCGGCGGCGGGCACACCGCGTTGAAGTTTGCGCCGCATGTCGCCCATGTCATCGCCAGCGACCTCACGCCGCGCATGCTCGAAAAAGCGAGACGCTTCATCGTTGAGGAACGGGGGGTTGAAAACGTCAGATTTGAGCAGGCGGACGCGGAAAATCTGCCCTTTGAAGATGACAGATTCGACCTGGCGACCTGCCGAATCGCGCCCCATCACTTCCCCGATGCGGGGCGCTTCGTGAAGGAATGCGCGCGCGTTCTCAAGACAGGCGGCATTTTCATGTTGCAGGATCAGGTTCTGCCACGTGATCGAGAGGCAGCCCGCTTTGTAGACGCGTTTGAGCGTCTGCGCGATCCCAGCCACAATTGCGCATTTGATGAAGGCGAGTGGCTGGCGATGTTCGAGCGCGCCGGCTTCAAAGTCGAGCACAGCGAACACTACCTCAAGCGGCACGACTTTATCCCCTGGGCGCAGCGACAAGGCAACGACGAAGCCACCATCCTGACGCTGATCCGAATGCTTCATGACGCGCCGCCGCTCGCCCGCGAGTGGATGGAGCCACAGAATTGGGGAAGCGATCAAGCCACCTTTCTCAATCGGCATATTCTGATACGCGCTCGGCTCGGCTAGCGGGAGGGGATTTTGCCCAAGCTATTCGTGGCGAGCGGTATATTCCATCCCGAGCCCGGCGGGCCAGCGACATACCTCACGACGATATTGCCGGCTTTACAAGAGCTGGGCTGGCAGCCGCGCGTTTTGACCTTTGGCGAGCCGGGAGCGGATGATTATCCCTACCCGGTGACGCGCATCGCGCGCGTGCCATACCTGATTCGTCAGGCGCGATATGCCCTCGCGGCAAGAAAGCATCTGGCTTGGGCGGATTTGGTCTACGCCCACACCATCGACCTGCCTCTCTTGGGCAGTCCTGAGGTTCCACGCGTCATCAAAGTCGTAGGCGATCAGGCCTGGGAGCGCTGTATCCGCCGCGGCTGGATTCGGGCCGATTGTCGCATTGATGAATTCCAGGCCTTCGGCGGCGATTGGCGCGTGCGCTGGCAGAAGGCTTCGCGCTCGCGGCAGGTTGCGGCGCTGGATGCCGTCATTGTACCGAGCCAGTATCTCAAGCGCATGGTGACGGCCTGGGGCGTCGATCAAGGGAAGGTACACGTGATTTACAATGCGCTGCCGCCCATGCAACCGCTCAGGGAGACGCTCGCCGAGATCCGCTCCCAGCTGAATTGGGACGATCGTCCGACCTTGCTAACCGTCGTTCGCCTCCAACGCTGGAAGGGCGTTGACCACCTGATTGAAGCCCTGCGCCAATTGCCGGATTTGCGCCTTGTCGTTGTCGGCGATGGTCCTGATCGTCCGCGCCTGGCTGAATTGGCCGCGCCGCTCGGCGACCGCGTCATATTCAAAGGTCGACTGGACCGCAACCGTGTCCATCGGCTGATGCGCGCCGCCGACGCTTTGGCGCTTTACAGTGGTTATGAAGGCCTGTCCCATACACTGCTGGAGAGCCTGCGCCTGGAGACGCCGGTGTTGGCAAGCGACATCGGCGGCAATCCGGAAATCATCCGTCACGGGGTCAACGGCGTGCTTGTGCCGTACGTCGATATCGCGGCGCTTCAGCATGGCATTATGGAACTGCTCGAAAGGCGATATGAACTGGCCGCCAACTCACAAGTGGGGCTTGATCGTTTTCGCCTGGATACGATGGCGACGCGAACGGACGCGCTTCTGCGCTCGCTGCTGTGAGGACCTGGCTCAGCGCTGNNGCCCCAGGCTTCGCTGACCAGCTCGGCGCGCGTTACGACCCGCCCGGCGTTGCGCACGAGCGCCGACAACAAGTTGAATTCCTTAGGCGTCAAATGCTTGAGCGAGTTTCGAACCCAAACTTCACGATTCATAAAGTTGATTCGGAAATCACCGTTGTTGAATACGAACTCTTCGGGGAGGCTGGTTTTGGCTGAGCGCCGCAGACGCGCCTTGATTCGCGCGACCAGTTCATCAGCGTCAAAGGGCTTGGTGATGTAATCGTCGGCGCCGATCTCCAATCCTTTGACCACATCGTCTTTGTCTGTTCTGGCGCTGATGAAAATGATCGGCATATCGGAGAGGTCCCGCAGTTGGCGACAGACCTCCCAGCCATCTCTATCCGGCAAGACAACATCAAGCAAGACCAGGTCCGGTTGATGCTGATAGGCCATGCGCAACCCGGTTTGGGCGCAGAACGCGGCGTACACTTCAGAGCCGCGTTTCTTCAGCAGCGTGGATATCATATCAACGGTCGGCTTCTCAGCGTCAATGATGAGTATCTTTGCAGCCATCTAAAGGACTCTCCCGAAATTCTTCAATAAATGTATTCTTGACGACCAAGGCAACGATACATTCATTTTAGGTTTACGACAACCATGACGCCGATGCTATCGCGGCTGCCTAGCCCGGTACTCTATGACATTGATTGCCGATTATGCAGGACGAAGAAACCGCTCTTTCTTCGAGTTTTCTTGTAGAGATTAAATGCGAATTGAGGCGATGAGTCGCCTAGCTCGCACAGAAAACCCGGCGGATGGCAATTCGGCCGCTTCGATTGACACCTTGAGGATGCGGCCATTCGGCAGAGTCCGATACTCGTCGGCCGATGAGCCCACCGATTCTACTTGTTCCAGAGAGACATAACCGCCATCGGGCGCCACGAAATACACGTGTATGCGATCGGCGGCGGCCGCGCTCGTTTTGACGACGGACCAGGCTCGTGGATACTCCAGGTGGAAGAGGCCGGCATCGAAGCGCTTATCAGTGACGACAACGGATGCGCCCGGTGTATTCTTTATCTGTGGCGGCGCGGTGGCTGGGACAAGCGGGGCGCAGGCGGCGAGCGCGCTAATGACCGATAGCGAAAAAACAAGCGCAAGGGCAGGGCGTTGGAATCGAATCAAACGATTACATTTCCGCTATGGAACGGGTATCGGTCTTGCCAACGCCGTTGACACTGCGGATCGCACGTATCGTGTTCATCATCTGCGTAATATCTTCGGACTCGACGTAGGCGATGCAATCGTCGGGTCCGACAACAAGATCGGCGCGCAACACGCCATCGACGGCGCGTATGTCGCGCAGCGAATCGGCAAAATCAACGGCCATGTTTAGATGGATCAAGACATAGGCAGCTGGCATGAGTCTTCCTCCCAAGCAATGCGCACATCTTATTTTATAAACAGTTTCGCCCCTAAGAGCAATTCTACCGATCTACTCCCACTCGATGGTGCCGGGCGGCTTGCTGGTGATGTCGTAGGCGACGCGGTTGATGCCGGGCACTTCGTTGACGATACGGGCGCTGACGCGCGCCAGCAAATTGTATGGCAAGCGCGCCCAGTCGGCCGTCATGAAATCATCCGTTGTGACCGAGCGCAACACGAGAACTTCTTCGTAGCTGCGGTTATCGCCCATCACACCGACGCTCTTGACGGGCAGCAGCACAGCGAAACTTTGCGCCGTGCCTTCACGCAGCAGACCGGCCGCCGCCAGCTCGCCGGTAAAGATGGCATCGGCGGCGCGCAGCTTCTCCAGCCGCTCCCAGGTGAGCTCGCCAAGGCAGCGGATCGCCAATCCCGGACCGGGGAATGGCTGCCGCCAGATGATCGACTGCGGCAAGCCCAGCGCTCCGCCGATCTCCCGCACCTCATCCTTGAATAAATCGCGCAGGGGCTCGACCAATTCGAAGTTCAAATCAGCCGGCAGGCCGCCAACATTGTGATGCGACTTGATTGTCTTCGCCGCCGCGCTGTCGGCCGCGCTCTCGATGACATCAGGGTAAATCGTGCCTTGCGCGAGGTAGCGAATGCCCTGCAGCTTGCGCGCTTCTTCGCTGAAAAGCTCGACAAACAGCCGGCCGATCGTCTTGCGTTTGGCTTCCGGCTCAGTGACCCCGCTCAGCGCCGTCAAGAAGTGTTCGACCGCATTCACAGCGATGAGCTTCATGCCCTGTTCCTGGCGAAAGACCTGAACGACTTGTTCGGCCTCGCCCAAGCGCAGCATCCCGTGATCGACAAAGACGCAGGTCAAGCGCTCGCCGATAGCGCGATGAATTAGCGCGCCCGCCACCGCCGAATCGACGCCGCCGCTCAAAGCCAGCAGTACACGTTCGCCGCCGACTTGCGCCCGAATCCGCTCCAGGGCGTCTTCAATGAAGGCCGCCGCGCTCCATTTCGGCTGGCAGCGGCAAATCTTGAAGAGGAAGTTGCCCAGGATTGCCCCCCCAGCCGGGCTGTGCCGCACCTCTGGGTGGAATTGCAAGCCATAGCGATGACGCTCTAAATCGCCGATCGCAGCCAAGGGCGAATTCTCCGATTGCGCCAGCGCATGAAAGCCCGGCGGGAGCGATTCGATCCGATCGCCATGCGACATCCAAACCTGAAGCTCGGGCTCCAAACCAGCGAAGAGTGGACTGAGCGGCTTGTGTGAAATGGTAGCGGGCCCGTACTCTCGTTCGCTGGCCGCCGCGACTTCTCCGCCCAGCGCCGCCGTCAACAGCTGCATGCCATAGCAGATGCCGAGGATGGGGCGGTCGCGCTCAAGCAGGAAGGGGGCAAGCTGGGGGGCGCCCCTTTCGTAGACGCTGCTGGGTCCGCCCGAGAGCACGTAGCCGCAGGGTCCGTGCCGATTGATATGGTCAACGCCGCCATCATGCGCGTAGACTTCGGAATAAACGCCCAGCTCGCGGATGCGGCGAGCGATCAACTGCGTATACTGTGAGCCAAAATCGATGACGGCGATGCCGCCGGTTTTCAAGTCATCCATGACCAGTCAACTGTCGCACTGTCGCCTCGATCCTCAGCCTTTGCGCCTGGCGGTTAGAAGAATTGCTTAGCCAGCCGGAGTATCCCCTGGCTCCAGGGCGCGCGGTGCGACAGGCCAGACGTGTTGCGAATGGCATGCTGATTATCGAGATACCATTGATAATTGCGAAGAAGGGCGTCTTTGTTGGAGTATTTGGGCTGAAAACCGAGTTTCGCCTCCGCCCTTTCGATCGACACGTAGGAATCCTTGGCCGCTGTCTCATAAACCCATTTGTACAAGGGCGAGAGACTCAGCGCTTCCAGGGTGCGCAGCAGCCAGATCGCCGGTTCGGCTGGTAAGGGCGTTACTTTCTTTCCATGGCCCGCGTAATCAAGCACCGCCTGGTAATCCTCGCCCATGGTGGCGAACTCCTTGGCGCCGATATTGTAGGTATCGTTGACCACATCGTCGGTGAGTGTGCAGCAAAGATAGATGGCGACGCAGAGATCTTCCACATCCAGCAACTGATAGCGGTTGCCGCCATCGCCCAACAATGGAAAGCCGCGCCCGTCCCTCGCCCAGTCATAGAGCAGCGCGAAGACGCCCAAGCGCTCCGGACCGACGAAGGACTTCGGCCGTATTAACGGGACGATCATGCCCCCTTCGCGATACTCGAAGCAGATGTCTTCCGCCGCCACTTTGGCTTCGCCGTAGGGTCCGACGCCGATTCGCGGGTCATCTTCCCGCAGCGGATGCCGATCGGGGATGCCATAAACGGCTGTTGAAGAAATATGTACGAAGCGCTTCACGGCGTGCTGCCGGGCGGAGTCGATCACGTTTCGCGTGCCATCGATATCGGTTGTCCGAATCTCTTCAGGCGAATAAAGCGGCAAGGCGGCCGCCGCGTGCACGACAAAATCAACCCCCGCCATGGCGGCGTCAACGGCGGCGCGGTCACGGATATCGCCGCGGATTTCCTTTATCTGATCGCGCTCGGGGTAGTCGAAAGCAGCGATATCGAGCGAGGCGACTTTGTGCTCTCTGGCGAGCAGGAATCGACACAGGTTGATGCCGAGGAATCCCGCGCCACCGGTGATGAGAAAGCGCGCCATCTAGGCTTTGCCTTCGGCGAGAAAAGCGGCCGGCTGTGCCCAACTGCCACTGAAGACGATATCGCTTAATTCCAGCCGCTGCCTTGGCGCGGCCTCCCGTTCGCGCTGACCTTCGCCCAGATGATCCAGGTTCGCAGTCCGATAGCCCAAGGCGATGGCGGTAAAGGCTTCGTATTCAGCGGGGATCCGATAGATTTCGCGCGCTTTGTCGGGGAAGAAGCCCGCCATCTGATGTACGTAAACGCCCTGATCCAGCGCCTGCAAGACCATCTGGCTGACCGCCAGTCCCAGATCGTGAGCGGCGTGCCGATTCGGCGCATCGGGTTCCCGAAACTTTTGTATGACCGCGATCATCAGCACGGCGGCATGCCGCGCCCAGGTCTGATTGCCTTCCCGCAGGACGGACAAAATCTTCTGAAACTCGGTCGCATTGCCGCGGGGCGCGACGATGAAACGCCAAGGCTGCAAATTGAAAGAGGATGCCGCCCAGCGCGCCGCCTCCAGAATGCTCAGGAGCGTCTCTCGATCGATATCCCGGTCGCGGTCGAACCCCACGGGACTCCAACGGTGCTTGATTAGATCATGCAGTGGCTGCGCTGTCGTCGGCAGCTTTTGCGCCGGCGTAGCGAGCAGGTCGCTGATCAGCGCTTCCGCCGGCATCGTCTTGTCACCCAGCGTGTCAAAAACCTTTGGCGCGATCAGCCAGACCAGCTCGCCCTCGTCCACCGCTCCGCCGATAACATCGATGCGCGCTAAGCCGCCCTTCTTCATCGATACATCAACGCCGGTTATCTCGCTCACGAGCAGGCTCATGTCCGGATTGTGGCCGACAAACATGATCTCTGCCTCCGCGTCCAAGTCCTTGGTCAGTCTGCGCACATCGGCGAGGTCGAAGCCGAAATTGACGGCTTCAGTGAGCGTCACATTCTTGTCCAGCGCCTTAGCGGTGATCTCGGCTGTCTGGCGCGCTCGCAGCCGCGGGCTGCTGAATATGTGACTCGGCGCTATGCCCAGACGCTTCATCACTTTGGCTGAGGTGGCGACGCGGCGGCGTCCGCGCTTGGTCAGCTCCCGGGCGAAGTCGCTGGTCGCCAGCTCTTCCGCGATGCCATGTCGAAGGAAATATAGTCTCATCTGTATGATCCAATCTAGTGATTGGCCGATGGCGCCACGCGTTGGCGCTTAATTGGAGGCGGGCGCCTTTTCTTTTTTAGACGCTTTGCTATCGCTTTTGCTTTCCGCTTCAGTCGATTTCTTTTCGCCGTCTTTGGCCGATTTGCCATTGTCGTTTTCGCCCGCTGGCTTGGCCGGATTCTTCGCCTTGTTATTATCGTTGACATAGAAGCCGCTGCCCTTGAAGATGATCCCGGCCGGCTGGATGACGCGGCTGACGGCTTGGCCTGTGGTGGGGCAGGCCTCCAGCGGAGTATCGAGGAATCGCTGCCGAATGTCGAATGTCGAACCGTCCTCACGGCGATAGGTATAAACGGGCATAGGCGTCAACCACCACTATCAACTCGGACATCTGTGTCAAAGCCGTTATCTTAGCCGATAATGGCGAATAATTGCACAGCTAATTTTTGATTTCTTTCGGGTTACGCGCGTGGTTGCTTGCGTCAACTGGCTTAGGGCTTCACCGCCTCGAAGACCATCGTCTCGTAGCGCATCGCCGCATCGCTGCCTACGTATTCGCCATGCTGTTCGATGCCGCGCAGGTTCTCATCGCCGCTCTGCCCGGGCTCGACTCGCGTCACCGACATGAAGCCGGCCGCTTCCAGCGCCTTGACCAGCGTCGGTTCATCGTAAATGAACTTGTGCCGCCAGCCGTGAAAGGACTGATTGATGACGTGCGCCGGATTGTACTCGCCGACCTGGGGGCGAAAATTGTCCATGATCCAGCGGATGTAGTCCTGCTGCGCTGGGGCGCTCGCCTGCGCATAGACGGCGATGATCTGCGCCAGATCGGGCGTCGCCAGGCGCATTCGCCCGCCGCTTTTGAGGATCCGCGCGCTTTCGCTCAGCATCGTCGCCGCCTCTTCAAATTCGATATGCTCGATGACGTGTTCGCTGAACACGTAGTCAAAGGAAGCGGACGGGATCGGGAATGGCTGGCTCGCGTCCAGGAAAACCGCGCCCGGCGCGAAGGGATAGAGCGTCGTATTCAGCCAGCTCTTCAGCAGGTTGTAGCCCGTGCCGATCTGCAGTTTAGGCGACGACGCATCGCGCAGATAGGCGTTTATCTTGCCGGGCGCCATCCAGCGCCAGTATCGCTGCCGCAAGCGGAAACGCAGACTTGCCATGAGCGGTCCTCTTCGCGTTCGTCTCTCAAACCATTGTACAGGCGCGGCTGAATGTGTACCATCTTTGCGCAGCCAGGCGCCTAGGGCGCGCTGAGGAGGTCTGCGGAAATGAAGCCGCGAGGGACAGCATGATACGCTGCGGCGTTGACATGATTGAATGCGAGCGAATCGCCGCCGGCATCGAACGAGGGGGTGAGCGCTTCCTCAACCGGTTTTTCACAGCCGGCGAGCGTCAGGACTGTGGGGACAAACCTTATCGTCTGGCGGCGCGCTTCGCGGCCAAAGAAGCTGTGTCCAAGGCATTGGGCTGCGGGATTGGCGATATCCGCTGGCTGGATGTCGAGATCCGCACCAGGGAAGATAGACGGCCGCAACTCATCTTGCATGGCAGGGCGCAGGACTTGGCGGCGCAGATGGGTTTGACCGAGTGGGACATCAGCTTGAGCCACAGCGATTCGCTGGCGATCGCGATCGCGGTCGCGCAATCAGAGGGCTAGCCGTCTTCAAGATCGTCAAACAGGCGCATCAGTTTCAGCGCGATTTGCAGGTTCAGCCGCGTGCTGGCCGACGACAGATCAACAGCGCAGATATCTCTTATTCGCGCCAGCCGGTAATTCAGCGTGCTGCGGTGGATATGCAGCGTTTCCGCCGTTTGCACGCTGTTCCCGCCGGCATCCAGGTAAGTCTCCAGCGTATTGAAGAGATCCGTACCCCGTTCCTCGAGCAGCTGGCGCAGGATGGGCACCTGTGGATTCTGTGACAGGCTTGCGGCTCCCGCGTGGTAGAGCGTGTGGATATAGCCCAGATCGTCGAATTGATGCACCTGTTGCGCGCTGTTGACCCGCTGGGCAATATCCAGCAATTCGTTGCACTGTTGATGAGCCGCGCCAACTTTGTCCGCGCCGGTCATGGCGCTGCTGATGCCGATCGCGACGCCGCCTCTTTCGCCCTCTAGACCTTCAATCAGTGCGCGAGCCAGCGCCTGAGTGTCTTGATCGGCCTGCGCCAAAATAGCCACCTGACCGGCGAACTGAGCCGCGACCGCCTCCGCTTTACGTTGGGTCAAGACCTGATTGATCGCGCGGTATGCGCCGGTTGATGTCGGCGGCTGACCATTCCTGATGCTGACTAAGAGCATGCGATAGGGCAAACGCAGGTCGACGCCGTAACGCAGCGATTGATCGCTGAGGATCGTCTGACGGCTTCCATCCCCTTCGATCAACTGCGCCATGAGGCTGCCCTTCAACGAGGCTTCCGCCGTCTGCAGCGACTCCTGATAGAGCATCAGCAAGGCGGCCACGGTGGCGCCGATTTCAATCGCCATCATATCGATCGGCGAGAGCGCTTGCACATCGGCAATGATCCAGAAATAGCCATAGATTTCCCCGTGTACGACAATAGGCGCCAGCAGCCGTTCCATCTCCAAACCGAGCGCGGGCATGACCGGCAATTGCACCGGCCGCAAGCTTTCGCGAATCTTCGGCAGGTATTCCACCTCCAGCGCCTCGATCAGCTGGGGGTTGGTTCGGCCATGCTGAATCGTATAGCGCCGCGCGGAGTCGACCTCGGCGATATTCTTGTTGGCTATCGCTTCAAAACGGTCGTTTTCGATGCTGATGGAATGCCCGACCTGATCGGCCAGCATCTCAGCCAGCTCGGGGAAGCCGCCGCCCTCCAGCACCAGGCGCGACAGCCGCTGCTGTATGGATAGCGCCCGGCTGATCGTGTCCAGGCTCTCTTCCGATATCCGCTCGTTGATGACTTTAGCAATGTCAACGAAGCGCCTCTGATAGGGCAATTCGATGAGTGGCAGACCGAGTTCGTCACCGATAACGCGCAAATACTCAGGGATCTCGTCGACCAGCATGCCAATGGTGATGACGAGCGCGACGATGCCCTTGTCCGCCAATTGACGCAGATAATCGCCTTGCTCATCGGCGGATTCCGGCATGTTGTATACCGTCGTGAGGACGAGCTCGCCGCCATGCAGCCAGTCGGCCGCGTTCGGCACGCCGGGATTGTGGACCCAGCGAATCGGGCGATCAAGCCCGTCCGCGCCGGCGACGACTTTCGCGTCCTTCAGTATCGGTAATTGAAGCGCGTCTCTTAACGTCAGCATGGACCGTAACGCAGTTGGCGGGTTAAGTTATTGCTGAAGAGTATAGTTTTGGAGGGATAATCGCGCAAAAGTCAAGCGAGCCAGGTGAGGCGGCATAATGAACTATGTGACTGCCGCTCAGGCCATTGGCATATGATGCCGCGCGGCGTATCGCCCGCTGACGTAGTGCGAGAGCTGCCTTTCGATGTCGGTGAGCAAGCCCGAGGCGCCGAAGCGGAAGAGCTGACTGTTCAGCCAATCATCGCCCAGTTCTTCTTTGATGAGAATCAGCCAGTTGAGCGCGTCTTTGGCGCTGCTGATGCCGCCGGCCGGCTTGAAACCGACCTTGTAGCCGCTGATGGCCTGGTATGCGCGGATCTCCCGCACCATCGTCAGGCCGACTTCCAACGTGGCGTTCACCGATTCTTTGCCCGTGCTCGTCTTGATGAAATCAGCACCCGCCATCATGCAGACTTTGCTCGCCTGGGCCACGTGCCAAAGCGGGCCTAATTCACCGGTCGCCAGGATCGTCTTCATATGCGCGTCGCCACAGGCGCGCCGCATCTCACAGACTTCATCGTACAGCGCATCCCAATTGCCCTGCAGCACATGCTCGCGTGAGATAACGATGTCGATCTCGTCGGCGCCCGCTTCGACTGATTGATGGATTTCTTCAATGCGTTGAGGGAAGGGATTCAGCCCGGCGGGGAAGCCGGTGGAGACGGCCGCGACGGGAATGCCACTGCCGCGCAAAGCCGCGATCGCCTCCTTGACGCGCTGGTGATAGACGCAGACAGCGCCCACAGTCAGATTCAGCGATTCGACAGCCAGCGCCTCGATCAGATCCTGGCGCAGTGGCTGCCGCGCCTTGGCGCAGAGCCGCGTCACCTTGCCCGGCGTGTCGTCGCCCGCCAATGTTGTCAGATCGATCATGGTGATCGCCCGCAGCAGCCAGGCCGCTTGCCAGTCATTTTTGACGCTGCGCCGCGTCGTCAGCGTAGCGGCGCGCCGCTGCGTCGCGCTCAAGTTGACTGTGGTCGCGCGCACCCAGCCCATGTCGAGCGGGATGCCCGGATTGCGTTTGCTTGTCTTCGTCGCCATATCGCTCTCTTTATCTAGGCGGCGTCCGCAATACGTCCATATACTTCCTTTTCTGGTGTTGTGTCCCAAGGCAGTTTTGTCTGTGCAGCCCGGCTTCCGCCTGTATAATGTGAACTATGTTCAGGAAACCATCGCGCAGCCGCCCTCTGCGGCTAGACGAATTCTAACAAGCCTGTCCCCTCTTGCACAGTTAGGCCGTCCGCTGTCGTGGTCCGATTGTTCCGCGGCCGGCCATTTATGTTGAGCGCGGAATGCCAAGATATCGAGTTGAGCAACTGACATGCTGGAAAAACTAGCGGAAGTCGAAAGCCGTTACCTCGAGCTGGAAGATATGATGGGCGATCCGACGATCGCTAGCGATTACGAGAAAGTCGCCGTACTGGCCAAGGAACGGGCGAGCCTGCAGGCCATCGTGCATGCCTTTCGCCAGTATCAGCGGGGGGCGGCCGAACTTGACGACGCCCGCGAATTGCTGGGGGAGGCCGACGATGCCGAGATGCGTGAGCTGGCGGCTGAGGAAGTCGCCGAGCTCGAAGCAAGCAATGCCGAGCTGCTGGAAAAGCTGCGGCTGATGTTGCTGCCGAAAGACCCGCGCGACAGCAAGAACGTCATCGTCGAGATTCGCGCTGGCGCCGGTGGTGACGAAGCGGGCATCTTCGCCGGCGATCTCATGCGCCTGTATACGCGCTATGCCGAATCCAACAAGTGGAAGGTCGAGACGCTCGATGTCAATGAGCAGGGCAACGGCGTCTTCAAGAACATCACCTTCGAGATAAAGGGTGAGGGCGCGTTCAGCCGCCTGAAATACGAAAGCGGCGTGCATCGCGTGCAGCGTGTGCCTACAACGGAAAGCCAGGGGCGCATCCATACCAGTACCGCCACAGTCGCTGTCCTCGCCGAGATGGACGAGGTCGATGTGCAGCTGGATATGAGCGAGGTCGAGACGCAGGTATTTCGCTCGCGCGGCGCCGGCGGGCAGTCGGTCAATACCACTGATTCCGCTGTCCGCCTGATCCACAAACCGACTGGAGTGGTTGTGGAAATGCAGGACGAGCGCAGTCAGCTGCAGAACAAACTGCGCGCAAAACAAGTCTTGATCGCCCGTCTTTACGAAGCGGAGGTGGAGCGCCAGCGCTCCGAGCGCGAAGCCGAGCGCCGCGGCCAGGTCGGCAGTGGCGACCGCAGCGAGAAAATCCGCACCTACAATTATCCGCAGGGCCGCGTGACTGATCACCGCATCAATTACAGCAGCTACAATCTGCCCGCGGTCATGGACGGCGAGCTCGATGCCTTCATCGATCAACTGGCTACGCAAGAGCAGGCGGAACAGTTGGCGGCCGGCACCCTCAACTGATGCACGCTGAAGTCTCCGCCGGGGTCAAATCACTCATGACGGTTCGCAAGGCTTTGCGAGCGGCGCGCCAGGCGCTGGCCTCATCCGAGTCGACAGACCTCGATACTCAGGTGCTGCTTAGCCACGCGCTCGGAGTCGATCGAACATTCCTCTTCGCGCACCCGGAAAAGGACCTGACCGACGGGCAGCATGAGGCCTTCCAGTCAGCTGTTGCGCGCCGCGCCGTCGGCGAGCCTATCGCCTATATCATCGGCGCCAAAGGCTTTTACGATCTCGATCTGCTCGTCACGCCTGCCGTCCTCATCCCGCGGCCGGAGACCGAGTTGCTCCTGGAAGAGGCGCTGCGTCTCACCGAAGGCGGCCCGAGCCTCACCGTCGCCGATATCGGGACGGGCAGTGGCGCGCTGGCGGTGACTTATGCGCGGCATCGACCAACGGCGAAGGTCTACGCCACTGAGATCAGCGGCGATGCGCTGAGGATCGCGCGCCGAAATGCCGACGCCGTCGGCGCCAAGGTTGCGTTCTTCGAAGGCGATCTGGCTGAACCCTTGATCGAGCGTGGCATCCAGATCGACCTGCTGATGGCGAATCTGCCCTATATCGCCTCGGCCGAACTGGCGGTGCTCGAGGTGAGCCGCTTTGAGCCGCGGCTGGCGCTGGATGGCGGGGCGGACGGACTGGATGCTATCCGTCGGTTGTTGACGCGGATTCCCGCTGTCGGCCGCGCCGGCGCGCATGTCCTGCTCGAGATTGGTGCCGAACAGGGCGAAGCGGTCGCAGACTTGGTACGTGACCGCCTGGGCGCGCATTGCGATATCTTGCAGGATTACGCTGGCTTGGATCGCATCGCCCGCTTTCGACTGTCCGCGTAACAGTGCCCGCCCGTATCGCCTAAAGCTCAAAATGCGCGATGGCATCGATATAGTAGGTCTGTGGCGCCAGGTCGAGTGGCTGGATTTCGCGCAGACGATATCCGGACTCAATGAGCCGCTTGCTGTCGCGCGCGAGCGCCGCCGGGTTGCCGCTGACATAGATTATGCGCTCGATATTCAGACGGCCTAGCGACCTAATGACGACCTCGCTCAAGCCGCTTCCTGGTGGATCAACCAGCGCGATATCGTAGCGTGCCTCTTCCGCTATCATGTCGGCGAGCACGGTCTCGACCGATCCCTCAATGACATCAACATTCTCGAAGCCGGCCAGGTTGGCGTCGGCATCAGCGGCCGCCGGCGGATAACTTTCGACCAAGGTGAGCAACTCCGCTTCGCCCGCCATGAACGCGCTGAAGATGCCTACGCCCGCGTAGAGGTCGAGTATCCGTTCGCCCCCCTGGGTGCTGGCCGCCTTCATCACCTCGGCGACGAGACCTGTAACTCCGCCGATGTTCGCTCGCATATACGATCCGGCGGTGACGCGGAAACTTCTTTCAGCGATCTCATAGGTACTGTGGGCATCGCCGATGAGGTTGATCGGCTCGCGCTCGGGCAGAATCAAGTTGACGCTCAGGGGCAGATCGGTGCTGAGCTCCGGCGCCTCCTCGGCAGCGATATCCAATATCAACATGAGGCGCCCGTTTGACCCACGACGCAGTGTCAAGCCTTGGGCATTTTCATAATCAAGGTCCAGTTCCAGCAGCAGGTTAATCAGATCGGGATGCGCCAGGTGACATTCGTCGATCGCTTCTACGCCGCGCTCCTGACGCTTTTGCCCCCAGCCGCCCGACTCCGCGCGCAGCAGGCTGAGGCTGTGATTGTAAGCCCACTGCTCGGGCGCGGGCAGAATCGGCTGAATAACCGATTCGATCAACGCATCGGGCAGCTTGCCGACACGCGCAAGCTGATCCGCCAGCACATCCTGTTTCAGCAGCAGCTGCGCCGCGTATTCGATATGCTGCCACTGGCAGCCCCAGCAGCGTCCCGGACCAAAATGCGGGCAGCTCGGTTCGACGCGGTCTCGCGAAGCGGCAATGAGCTGCCGGCCGCGCGCGAAAAGGACTTTACCGCGTCCGCCGCTGATTTCCGCCGTTAAGGACTCGCCCGGCAAAGTATAAGGCACGAACACCGGTTTGCCTTGATACGCACCCAGCCCGTGACCGCCATGCGCCATGTCGCTGATGTTGAGGGAAATCGTTTTGCCCTTGAGCGCGCGCTGGTCTCGCCCGCCGCGCTTCCATTTTCGTCTTCGTTTGGCCATTGTCCCGTGAGACCGCTCGTGTCCTAAGCCCAGTATAGCAGCGGAAAAAGCTCTCCCGACGGCGCCAGCACAATATGTCAAGCCTGCTCCATGCGCGGGCACGGCAGTCAAGCAAAGTCCCGCCGATAAGCGGGTCTCATTATTGCTTTGTCTGGTATCTGCTAGCTGCCGCCGGGACTGTATTCGATGCCGGCTTTGTCCAACTCGCGCTGAATCATGCGCTCGAAAATGCTGTAGGGCTGCGCGCCGCTGAGTATCTGCCCGTTGATGAAGAAACCGGGCGTGCCGCGAACGCCGGCGATCTGTCCATCGAAACCATCGATCTCGACCTCGTCGATATAGCGGCCCTCATCGAGGCAGGCGGTGTATTCCTCGATATCGAGTTCGTATTCCTCGGCGGCCTGGAGATAAAAGTCGTAGCCGAGCTCGCTTTGATGATCAAAGAAGGCGGCGCGGATTTCCCAGAATTTGCCTTGGGCGAAGGCGCATTGGGCGGCAGCGGCGGCCGGCGTCGACTCCGGCGTCAAGCGGGCGAAATCGCGGTAGACGTAACGGATGTGCTGTCCATAATTCTCCAGCAGCGGCTCAAAAGTCTGGTCAAAGTGGCGTTTGCAGTAGCTACAGAAGAAGTCGCTGAATTCGACTATGACGATCGGCGCGTCTTCGTCGCCGAGGTAAGGGTCATCGTCCACCAGCGCGAAACGGTCGGTCTCGTCCGCTGACGCTGCGCCGCTATTACGCTCATCAAGCACAGTTTCGATGATCGCGCGCAGCTGCGCTTCATCCACCGTCACCCCCTGATTGGCGGGCGCTTCAAAGGCGGCTTTGCCGATCAGAATGCCGATGACACAGAAGGCGGCGGCGATCGCCAAATAATTCAACCCGGCGCGTGAAATGCCCGCGTCCCAATCGCGCTTGTGTTCTTGCTTTGTTTCATTGGCTTCTGGCACGTTGGTCCCTTTGATTGGGTTTTCATTTGTATCCCGTGTAGTGTACTAAACTTCCAAACACTTGCCTATTCGTTTGTCTGTCCAGCTTCGCAAGACTCACTAGCCGATCAGCCATCGAGGGGCTGCACGTAGTCTTGTCGCAATCACAAGCTATAATTGCTACACACAGTTGCGGACCTGCCGCGCAGAACAGTTTATGGAGGCTTATATTTGGAAGAAAGAATGATGGGTTTGATCGTCAAAGAGCAGAGCGGCTTCTACTGGGTTGAAGCGGAAGACGGAAACACCTACATGTGCGAGTTGCGTGGACGGCTGAAGGAAGAGGCCAAGCGCTCGGACATCGCCGCCATTGGCGACCGCGCGGCGATCAGCAGCCGGCGGGAAGAAGGCACCGATGTTCTGACGGGCGTTGTCGAATCGTTGGCGCCGCGCCACAGCGTGCTGTCCCGCGCGCAGCGCACGACCGGCAAACGGGGGCTAGGCCAGGCGGAGCGCGAGCAGGTGGTCATCGCCAATGCCGACCGCGCTCTCTTCGTCTTCGCCGCCGCCCAGCCAGGGCCTGACCTCGATATCCTGGACCGCCTGCTGGTCGCCGGTGAAAAGTCGGGCATTGCCGAGCTGCTGATCATCCTCAACAAGATCGATCTGGAATACCCGCCGGCTGTCGATGATGTCCTCGATGTCTACCAGCGCATGGGCTATCGCGTATTGCGGACGAGCGCGCTAGAAGGCGATGGCGTCGATGTGTTGAAATCGGCGCTAGGAGACGGAATCTCAGTATTCACTGGGCCTTCCGGCGTCGGCAAGACCAGTCTGCTCAACCGTATTCAGCCGGGCTTGGGGCGCCAGGTCAAAGCGGTGGGGCGCCATTCCGAGGCGGGCGTGCATACCACTCGCGACAGCGCCTTGGTGCGGCTCGCTGGCGGCGGCTACATCGCCGACACGCCCGGCATCCGCTCAATTGCCGTTTGGGATATCGAACCGGACGAGTTGGACGCCTATTATATCGATATCGCCAGCCAGGTCCTGGACTGCAAGTTCAGCAATTGCACGCATACTGACGAGCCGGATTGCGCCGTTCAAGAAGCGGTCAAAGGCGGGCTCATCGCCGAACGCCGCTACCGGAGTTACCTGGAACTGCGCGAAGAGCTGCGCGATACCTACATCATTTACAATCGCTAGGGGCGGGCCATCGGCTCGCCCGCATACATTTTTTCAACTGTCTTGCTATTGCTTGGATCTGGCAGTATTTCACCGCGGCCGATGCAGGGCTACGGCTGCGCCTCGGAAATATCGCCGGTGAAGAGATAGAACATGAGCCCATAGGGCGTCATCAGTTTCTGCCAGGTGAGGTCGTCGGGATTGCTGCTCGTATCGAAAGGCTGCAAGTCGAAGCCTTCCGCCTTCAGTTGCCCGTTCACCGCCTTCATATCCGGGCTGAAGTGGCAGAGGGCGAAGGGTTCGTCGACATCGTCCTGATGCAGGCCGATGAGCATGAGATTGTCCAGCCAGATGCCCCAGGGCGAGGGCTGCTCGTAGCGGCCGAGGGTCTCGTAGCCGGCCGCCTCCCAAAAGGCGCACTCTACGTTGATATCGGGGATGAAGGCGGAGAGCTCGCCGAATTTGCCTAGGCGCGTAATGTCTTGGGCGCGCGCCACATTGTCATGCGGCAGTTGACGCGGCGGCGGATCGCTGCTGAGCAGAATATGGATGCCGGCCGGGCTGATCAGGCGGTTGTGATTGACGGCCAGTCCAGCGGCTTTCAGCGCCTCGATATCCGCCCCGAAGTAGCGCAGGCTGGGGTTGGGTCCCTCGCCAGCCAGGAGGTGCAAGTGGTAGCGGCCATCGGTATAAACGTCATCGCCGAGTGAAAGCAAGCCGAGCCGCTGATAATAGTCGCCGGCCTCGGCCCTGTCAGCGACGTAATGCAGAATCTCAACATAAGCGCCCAGTTTCATGTGCCGCTCTCCTTCAGTCCAAGCCGTATCAAGATCAGTAAAGCAATAATCCACAGAGCGATGCCGATGTAAAGGGCGGCTCGCCAAAGAGAGGGTTCGAAGCGGAGGACGACGCGGCTTTCGCCGGCGGGCAGCGGAACGGCGCGAAAGAGCAGATTTGCTCGGTAGATCGGCGTCGGCGCATCGTTCACCGTCGCCTTCCAGCCCGGGTAAAACGCGTCCTTCAGTACCAGGTAGGCGGGCGTGGGAGAGTCGACCTGCAGCGTTACGACTGTCTCGTCGTATGTGCTGATTTCGACCGCTCCGGCGCTGCCGGCCTCCAGCGCTCGCGCTTCTGCGGGACCGTGAAGCACGAGCGATTCGCCAGCGCGCAACAATTGCAGCGCTTCCTGATAGCCGCTTTCGTCATCGGTCAGGATCTGCGACGTGCCGGCGAGGAAGGCGTGGTCGCCCGGCGGCAGCCGATAGATTTTGATATCGCTCGAAAGCGTGCGCTCAAAAGGCGGCGGCTGCAGCTGAAAGAAGATCTGCGGATGGCGGCTGTTCACCAGTGTTACCGCCATGATGTTTTCGCCCTCTTCAATGATGTTGCGCAGATCCTCCGGATCGGTGAAGTCAGCGATGGTGAGCCAAAGGCCATCCGGCAGCTCGATTGCGCTGTCGTTTGCGCCGACGGGCGCGCCGTGCAGGATGCGCGCTTGATCAGCTGAATTGTCTGGCAGATTGAATAAAGTAAGATCTGCCCAGAAGCGAGCGAGGGTCGTATCGTAGGCGATATCGTCATGCCAGACATCGTAGACCTTGTCGCTGAGGATGTACTGTGTATCTGTCGCGCGCAGCCAGCGCAGAGCGGGAATGCAGGCGCCGCGACAACTCGGCTGCGCAAGCCGCTCCCCCAGTCGGCCGTCGACAGCGGTCTCGCTCCCGTCCGGCAGCAGCAGCGAGCTGAAGAGCGCGAAATGCCGCGTTGGGGTGATGCCGCCGCCGTAGCCGTCTATTGTGGGTATGCCCCAGGTCAGCGACAGATTCGGCATCAGCATCTCTTGCTTTTTGACCGCGTCGAGGGCGTGGAACTGCGCCTCGGCGTCCAGCCCCAGCGCTTCGTAACGCGCTCGCAGATCGGCGATGTCGCCGGGATCGAAGTAAAGTTGGCTGATTGACAAGCTCCGGCCGGGAACCTGTTCCTCCGCTTGAAAAGCCAGCAGTTGGCTGATGGTGAAGCGCTGGCCAAGATAGACTTCCGGCGGCGACAGGTCGTTGTAGGGCAGGTGCAGTGATGCCAGAAACAGCTCGGCGCTTAGGAACGCGAAAGCGGCGACCGGCGTCCAGCGTCGCGGAAGCAGCAGGAGGGCGAGCAGCAGGAGCGCCGCCCCCAGCCAGATGCCCGTTGAACGATCGCTGATGGCGTAATCGCCGAATATGAGTTCCGGCTCCGGCTGAAATACAAAGCGCGTCAAGGCGATCAGCAGCGTGACGAAACAGGCGACCGTCACAACACGGCGCAAATTGCCGTTACCGGCTTTGGTTGCGGGCGCGAGCGACTCGATGCCTAGGCCGGCGAGCATCGCCATGCCCAGCGTGAAGAGCGCTAGGAAGCGCGCCGGAGCGCGAAAGAAGCTGAAGGGCGGCAGCTCCGCCAGCAGCAAGTAGAACGGATTGTAGCGCCCCAGCGCCAGCGCCAGGCCGACGGCGGCTAGCAGCAGCCATATCCAATGGCGCCCGCCGGTGAGCTGCTTCGAAAGCACAGCCCAGACTGCCAATCCCAAGCCGATGACGCCAACATAGCCGACGTATTCGCCGAATAGCTGGCCGTCGTAACTCGGCAGCAGGGCGCGCCCCAGCAGATTGGGCGGGATAGAGAAGGCGGTTGCGTTTTGCAGATCGAAGCCGCCGCCCCGATTCGACAGGCGCAGCAATTCCAGGCTTGGGAGCAGCTGCGGCAGCGCCAGCAGCAGCGCAACTCCGAAGCAGCACACCAAGGTGAGCAGCGCTCTCGACGCGTCTTTCACGCTTGCTTGTCGCGCGCCCCTCGCAGTCGCATGCCCGAGGGCATAGACGCCAAGTCCCAGTCCGCTGATGAAGACGGTCTGCGTATGGCCGCTGAAGATCTGCAGCGCCCAGGCGATCGCCAGCAGGAGGCCCTCGCGCGCCGGTTTGGCCCGCGTCAACAGGCGGTGATACAGGGTGAAGAGCAGTGGCATCCAGGCGAGCCCCTGGAACTGATTGATCTGTTCGACGTGCGCGCCCAGGTGACCGCTGAAGGCGTAGACGACGCCAGCGGCCATAGCGGGAATCCAGCGCTTTCCCACAGCTTCGCGATAGAGCCAGCAGGCGCCGGCTGCGGCCAGCAGGCTATGCAGGAGGATGCTGATGCTGATGGCGCTTGGGGCGCGGAAGGGGGCGGTGAGCCAATTGGGCGGGTAGTACGTCCCGATCTGTGGATTCGCCAGCAAGGGCGCGCCCATGAAAAGATCGGGCGTCCAGAGCGGCAGCCGTCCCGCGCGAAAGGCGGCGTTGCGCGCGTCCCAATAGGGGTAGAAGTACTCGTAGGTATCGCCGCGCGCCAGAATTTTCCCGCTAAAAGCCTGCTGATGAAAGAAGAGCAGGCTGAGAATAATGAGCAGGCAAAGCGGGAGGATTCGTCTCCAGGCGCGGGCGGTCATAGGCGGTCACGCCCCCGCTGCGCCATCGCCCATTCGACGCTGTGTATCAGTCCGCGCGATGCCAATGCCAGCCGCAGCCGTCGCAGCGCCGGCGCTTGACGCCGCTCCCTTTGATAGCGTTTCCAGCGCGCTTCCGCCGCCGGTCCCCAGAGGAAGTCGGCTTCTTCTGGCGGTATTGTTATCCGGCCCGGGTTGCCCCAGGTCTCCCAAGCTTGGCGCATGGCGGCCGGATTCGTCGGTCGCAGCTGCCCCCAGGCGCCGAGCCGCATGAAGATGATATTCACTTCGATGTCTTCACGGTCGCCGCCGGTATTGCTCAAGTTGTCGCCGTGCACGATGAAATCGCCGCCGTTGGCGCTAGCTCGCTGAAACTTCACGGAGGGCGCCGCGCGGCTCGCCCACTCGGTATCGCCGGCGACCTGGAAGTTGGGGTCGAAGGGACCGACCTGGGCGTAGAGCGCTTTGCTCGCCATGAAGAAGGGACCGATCCCCGCGTGCCGCGTCAAGCCTTCGTCAGCGAACATGCAGGGTACATGGATGCGCTGCTCGCGCGGGAAGAGGCCGAAGCGCTTGACATGCCTCAGTCGCGTGTAATCGAAGTCCACCAGGTGGAAGCCGTTCCGCAAGGCGCTATAGCCTTCGCGAAGGGCAGCGGCCGAGCGAAAGTCATCGGCGTTCCAGAAGGTGAAGTAAGGCGCCTGCGTGGCCGCGAGTCCGCGATTCCAGGAGGCGTAGAGCGTCTCGCGCGGCACATATTGCGGTGTCATGCGTCCATAATAGTGGGCGTTGATTTCGCTCGCCAGCCGGTCGATCCGCTCGCGTTCTCGGCGAGTCGCGTCGTTGACAATGGGCAGGTAATGCGCGGAGATGCCGCTCTCGCTGACCCGTTTGGCGAAGCCGAATACGGCCGCCGTAAAGGTCGGCAAATGCTGCTCGCAGCGGTAAAGGGATGAGATGACAGCTATCGGCATTGGGTCACCGCGAATTCAGAATCACTCACATTATAAGCGGCGCGCGTCATCGGGCGCAGTTTGTTCAGTGCTGTAGTTCCAATGTGCTTTGGAAGGACAGGCAATCTCGGTGAGCAGATCCGCTTCCTGCGGTCGCGCGGGGCGGGTGTCAATCCGCATGTCTCAATCGAGGCCCAGGACTTGATCGGTGCTCAGGATGGTAGCGAACTCCTGATGCAGGTTCGCCAGCGCCAATTCGTGCACCGTCTCCGCCGAATGATGTCCGCCATCGTAACTGCGGCGCTCGTGCGCGGCGGTGGCATCGGCCACGACAATCGCGCAGAAGCCAAGATCGCCCGCCATCCGCGTCGTGCTCGAGACGCAATGGTCAGTAGTCAAACCGATGATGACCAGCGACTTGATGCCGGCTGCCTGAAGCCGCTGGCGCAGGTCAGTGCCGATGAAAGCGGAATTAACCTGTTTCTCGATCACTGGTTCGTCGCCTATCGGCGCGACTTCGTCTTTGATGGCGTTGCCGGGCAGCTCGGGTCGCAGGGGCGAATCCGGCTCGGTCGACATATGCCGCACGTGGAAGAGCGGGCGTTGCCGCACGCGCCATTCGGCCAAAAGGCGCGCCATATTGCTCTCGGCGTCCGGGTTGTTCCGCTTGCCTAGGCGCGGCTCGTCCAGCCCTGCTTGCACATCGATGATCAGCAGGGCGGTCTTGTCATCGGTCGCTGTCATGGTCAGTTTCCCTCGATTGTGGCAATGTGTCTTTATCTGCGGACGACCTGATAGGTCGCCCCTACGGTTTGTCTTGAAGCGCAGCAATGATAATGCCAAGCCTTAGTCTTGTTGAGGGTCGTGTAGCGGTTCTGCATCAGCTCAGAAATTCATATCGCGCTCGCTCTCTAAATTGTGCAATTCCTGTGATATGATGCAGCGCGATTTGCAGGTTCGGAATTGGAAGATGCTACAGGTTGTAAGTTTCAACATCGGTGGCGCCCGCAACATGCGCCCGGCGCCGCACGATCACGAGAAACTGGCTGTGGATACCTACAGCACGCTGCGGCAGGTGATTACGCCCAGCCAACCGACTTTAATCGCCCTGCAAGAATCGGGCGTCGCCATGCTCAACGGAGACAGCCGTAACGTTGGGCGCAAGATGGCGCAGCTGCTGGGCACGGATTACAACGATTCCTTTGCGCCCGAAGTCACCATGTGCGACCATCCGCATCCCAATTTATGGGATCGGCCCGCCTACCGCGAAATGACGGGCGCGGCCGAAGGCAACGCCATCATCACTAACTTGCCGCTGGAGGACTGGGCCTGGGGCAGCTATCCCGAGTACGATGACTGCTACACGGTTGGCGCTTGGGCGCGCCACACCACTATCAGCCGCGCCACGCTTTACAGCAGCGGCAATCGTGATACGCAGCCGCGCAATCTGATGGCGGCCTCGCTGAATTACCGCGGCATTCCTTTCTACTTTCTCAACACGCATCTCGGCTTGCTCATCGGCGAAGACCGGCGGGACGCCAGCTACGAGCGTTCGCGTAGCGCATCGCAAATCAGGCAGGCGCAGGTCAGCGAGATCCTCTACGTGATTGAGGAACTGAAACAGGCCGATCACTACAATGAAATGCCCGAGCGGCCGATTGTGCTGGCGGGTGATTTCAACGCCCAGCCGGATTCACCGGAGATGGAAATGCTGCAGCGGCATTTTCGGCTGCTGACCCCGGAGAACAAGCGCAACGAGCTTTGGACGCATAATACGCATCGCATTCTGATCGATCACATTCTGCTGCACGATCCGGCTGAACAATTCGAAGTCATCTCCTGCCATATTCAGAGCAATATCCCCTTTGACGACCTGACCGATCATCGGCCGACGGTGGGCATCTTCGCGCTGGCTTGAGCGTTAGCCTAAATTCTACCCCATCCCCGACCGGCAGTGTCTACGCGGCGCGGCCCCTCC
>JAAXID010000144.1:27728-30146 GCA_012270545.1 Anaerolineae bacterium
CCAGCGAGCTAGGGAAGGGGAGCTAAGTGCAGGCGAATAGGCGGTTTAGGTTAGAGAAACCTCACGCTGACAGGGCTTGCGAGGAGCAATTGAGCGCAGGTTGGGCGTCATACAGCTAATACTAATCAAGCCTTACATTGTTCCAGAGTGAGAAGCAGTTGTGCGGGTGAGCCGGTGGCTCGCCCACTCGGATTAGCGACGCCACATCTGACTTGTGAAGATAATTCTTGAGGCGGCTAGCCCTCTTCATTGCCCGATTGTTCGAGCCGCTCCTTCGCGCGTTCTTTGCGCCGCTTCTTGTTGCGTCGGCCTAGGTGTTCATGCATGTCGAGGAAGTAGTCGAGCGTCTGCGCGACTTGCTCCGGCGCCATGCTGAGAAGCTGTGGACAGCGCGCCATTCGCTGCCGCGTCACTTCGTAAATGCAAATCGCCGCCGAGACCGACACGTTCATGCTCTGGGCGATGCCGCGCATGGGAATCATCACTTTTCGGTCGGCCAGTTTCAGCGCTGTCGAGGAGAGCCCGGTTTTCTCATTGCCGAAGAGCAGCGCGAGCCGCGGCGCGCAGAGATCGGCTTCAAAGATGGACTCGGCAGCGGGATCGAGCACCGCCGCGACCAACTGCCAGCCTTCACGCTTCAGCGCCCGCAGCGCTTCCTCCGCGCCGTGATGTATGCGGTAGTCCAGCCATTTATTGGTGGCGGTTGAACTGTTCTTGCCGACTTCCTTGGGGTCGAATTCGGGGTGTGTCTCGAAGATGACGTTGATCTGCTGAATGCCAAATGCGTCGCAGCTGCGGCTGATCGCGCCCAGATTGTGCGGATCGAAGACGTCTTCGATGACGACGGTGAAGCCGGCCTGGCGCGCTTCGGCGACGCTTTTTAGTTTGTTGACGCGTTTGTCGGTGGGCATGGCCTCATTCGAAGATCTGGCGCGGAGCCAGCGCAAAGCCGGGTAGGACATCGGCGGCGGTCAGCGTATTGTCAGGCCCAAAGACTTCACGCTTGATCTCGCCCGCTTGCGTCAGCCGGCAGACTTCGACGCTTGTTTCAGCCGGCAGGACTATCCAGACAATCGTCGTGCCGTTGGTCAAGTAGATTTGCGCTTTTTCGCGGATCCGCCGCATGGTATTGCTTGGCGACATGATCTCTACAGCCAGGTCCGGCATTACGGGCACGAACCGTTTTGGGAAAGGTTTTGGCGCGCGCTCGTGGCTAATGAAGGCGATATCGGGCCCGAGCAGCATCTGCCGATCGTCCGCCGGATGATAGCCCGTCTCGGCGGTCACAATACCCAGATTGTTCGCTTTGCAGTGCGCGCGCAAGAAATACCTCAGATTGATGGTGAGCTGCCCGTGTTCGCCGCCTGACGGTGTCATCTCGATTAACACTCCGTCGATCGATTCATAGTCTTTGCTGTCATCGGGCAATTGAGACAGCAAATCCCAAAGGTCATCCACATCGTAGACGCGCTGTTGAACCGCCACAGTCTTCTCGCTTCCGCTCCACCGTTGCCCAGAGCATAACATAGTTTGAATCGCTTGTCTCATAGCGCCAAGAAGCGGGAGTGGTGAATTTGTAGATATGGCAACCAATAATTCCGTCTCAGGAAAGTCTAGATGTAGGGGCGACTCACTGAGTCGCCCGCATTCGCAAATACAGGCATTGGACGATCCGAGGATCGCCCCTACAAACTCAGGGCGAGCAAGAGTTGTATCAATGACATCACCACCCCCCCAAGAAGCTGGTTTGCTGCCAAGCGCCGCGCATTTTCGCTATAATAAGTGAAATAGTGTTTGTGCGAGGCTTATTCTTATGAGAGGCAAAACGATAGGCATTCTCACGGCGGGCGGCGACAGCCCCGGCTTGAACGCGGCTATCCGTGGCGTGGGCAAGGTGGCGCTCAACAAATATGGCATGCGCTTGATCGGCTTCCGCGAGGGCTTCCGCGGCCTCATGCAGAATCGCATCGAATGGCTGGGACCAGAAGAGTTGAGTGGCATCCTCACTCTCGGCGGCACGATCTTGGGCACCAGCCGCGACAAGCCGCACAAGATGCCGATCGGCGGCAAGACGCGCAACATGATGGATGTGATGGTGGAGAATTACCGCCGGCATGATATCGAGACGCTGATCTGCGTGGGCGGGGGCGGCACGGTGAAGAACGCCTGGCGCCTCTCGCAGGAGGGTATCAATGTCGTCTGCCTGCCCAAAACGATCGACAACGATGTCAGCGGCACTGATGTCACCTTCGGTTTTGATACCGCGGTGAATATCGCCTCGGAAGCGATCGACCGCCTGCACTCAACCGCGCACAGCCATCATCGCATCATCGTTGTCGAAATCATGGGGCACAATACCGGCTGGCTGGCTTTGGGCGCGGGATTGGCGGGTGGCGCTGATGTCATCCTCATCCCGGA
>JAAXID010000231.1 GCA_012270545.1 Anaerolineae bacterium
GTCCCGCATAGAGGATTCACCACAGAGGCACAAAGCGCACAGAGAGAATATGAAAATATCTTTTTGTGTCCTTTGTGTCTTTGTGGTGAGAAGCGTTTTCGTATCCACAGAATTCGACACTATCAGCGGCAGCGAGTGTCTAATGCTGAGGCTATGTAGTTGTCGGCGATCTTATCAAAACTCTCTGTGCCTCTGTGTTCTCTGTGGCAAAAAACCGTGTGACATACTCGGCATAGAGACACGTCCATCGATTTAGACACTTCCCAGTGGCGGACAAAATTGACAGGTCGTTCTTACTGTGTTAACATTGCGGCAGAACGCAAAAGGCGAAGGGAAATGTCATGGCTTTGGCGGAACAGCAGACAGTTGGCGTTGTGATGGACAAGTCCGTTCTGGATGTAACACCGGCCGCGGTATCCATCATCAAAAACTTGCTCGAACAGCGAGAGATTCCTGGTCATGCGCTGCGCGTGTTTGTGACCGGCGGGGGCTGTTCCGGGCTGCAGTACGGCATGGCATTTCAAGAAGCGCCGGATGCGGGCGATACGGTCGTCGATTGTGATGACGTTCGGCTCCTCGTTGATCCGACGAGCATGATGTACCTCAAAGGAGCGACCATCGATTATGTCGACAGCTTGATCGGCGGCGGCTTCCGTATCGATAATCCGAATGCGGCTTCCAGTTGCGGCTGTGGGCACTCATTCAAGGGATCGGACGAGGGCGCTGCTGACCAAAGCCAGGGCTGCGGAACCTGCGGCAGCTACTAGATTCACCTCATATAGATTGACGAACACGGCGGTCGCTGAGCACAATCGCCGTCTTTTGTCTCATCGGCGAATCAAACTGATCAGAAACCCAAAAGAACCCAAGCCGGCCAAAAGCAGGATCGGAACAAGCGGCGGCAGGTTCAGCAGAGACGGTTCGGCCGCTTCAACGACTTCCAGTTGGTGAACGAACGGTGGCTGAGTTGCCGGTGGCGTATAGGTCGGTAACGGCGTCGCGTCCACAACTTCCACTGCGCCGGCGGCATCAGCTTCAACTGTGGCTATCTCGATCGTTCGCGGGTTCGCGCCTGCTTCATCCGCGCTCTGCCCACCAGTCAATGCGAATCCCCCAGTCAAGCCAACAGCGTCAAGATTGTCGATCACTTCAATCTGAGACGAGTCGCCTTCAATCGTTACTAGATCTCCGTATACCCAAGCCCTCCCATTGGGCGAGAGATCAAATCTCAATTCGTACCAGCGATAGTAGTTGCGCAGCGCCGGATAAAGCGTTCCGTGAGCAATGGTGCCGAGCAAGTCGCTTTCGATATCAGGCAGCGCGCGGACGTTGACATCCCCCGCGGACTGTAGCGCCTGCAGCTGCGCGGCCGGCAAAGACGTCGGCGTGAAGCTGGGCGTGATGGTTGGCGCCAAGGCATCGGCGCCCTCGGGAGTGGCTGTCACGAGGTTGGCGCGCACCGCTGTCGCATCTGTGCCGCCTTGCGCGAATAAAGGAGCGACAATAGACAATAGAATCCCGGCGCAGAGCGTTACCCGTACAGCAGATCTGATGATCCTGAGTCGGTCACCAGGATATCGCGTTGACATCCGTATACCTGCCCTGCTCTGCGATCACGCTGCGGTTGTCCAGCATGTTCACCAGGAAACCTTGATAAAGCTGACTGCCCAGCCCGACGACTTTCCAGTTGCTCATGACGAATGGGGGAACAGCGGTGCCGGCCGGGCAGCGATTGCAGTCGGCCGGTATCCATTCGCCATTATAGCGCCGGGCAATATGCAAATGCGTCGCTGTGCTGAAGCCACCAGCGCATGACGTGTAACCCAGGATGTTGCCTGAGTCGACAACCTGGCCTGCACGCAAAGCATCATGCGGACTGGCATGCAGGTAAAGTATCGTCCAGCCGCTTCCTTCATCGCCGTCTTCATCGAGATCGAGCACGATAACACCGTCGCCTATTCTGGCAATCATTCCACGCGCGATCGCGGTAATCGGGAACGTTGATGTATAACACCAGCCGGTCTCCTCATCAGGTGGCGCAAAGTCCACGGCCGACCAGGCGCTGCCGTTGCCCCAACCACCGTGAAATCCGCCGGTAAAACGCCATACATCTCCGCGAGGGAATGGCAGCGTTAAGTCGGGCTGGCGCAGATTCGCGGGCACTGTCTCATGCGCATCCGCGAAAGGATCGCCAAACAAGCGTCGATACGTTGCATATAAGCCCGCCTCACTGACGTCGCTTTCCCATTGCTCAGCGCCTCGCATTCGAGCGACGGCAAATTGCACCGCGATTGAAGCGGCGTTTATGTCAGGGTGAAAGTAAAGCCTGCTGCCGTCGGCAGCTTCAAGAATCGTCTTGCTGCGGTACTTCCAGTCGTAATAGCCCTTGTTGAGTTGGTCCGCCACCCAACTCATCTGGTTGTAAAGCCCCTCAGGCCCTATTCCCGCCGAAGGCTCCGGCGTCAGAAAGGGGTACAGCAGCGCTGCTTCTTCTTCTGTCGTCATGGTCACCAAGCCGGCGAAGTGTTCAAGAAACGCGAGCAGGACGCGCGCGTCCACGCTGTATTCGCGCGACACGCGATCGATGATCTGGCTCGCCGTCAAGGCGTCGCTGCGCTGTGTTCCATCAGCCAGTCGAGTCGGCGTCAATACGCTGATCTGAGGGAGGATGCCGGGTTGTGAGCGCAGGAAGGCATCAATGTCGAAATGGAAGGCGCCAATCGATCGAACCAGCCGCGAATCCGGCAGCATGCGAAACGAGGGAGTATATGCGACTGGCGCCTGTGGCAGATTAATGACCTGCCCCACCTCCAAGAAATCCGGATTCGGCAGATCATTGGCGTTCAACAGCGCGTTGATGGAGACGTCATAGCGTTCGGCGATTCGTGTCAGCGTGTCGCCCGGTCTAACCGTATGAGTAGCGGGTTGCGCCTCCGGGATCCCTGATTTGGCGGCCGCGGACTCGACTGAAACGGTGGCAACTGCCGTTGAGGAATCATCGAGACCGGGCGAATCTACAGGGGTGGACATCGGTTGACGTTCACGAGGCGATTCATCAGCAGGTGGCGTCACTGTCTCAAGCCGCTGTGCGGATGACCCGACCGGCGACATGTTCACTGGAGCGGTCGCTGCCGAGTGTTCGACATCGCTCGCTGCCCCACCCCAAGCCATGGTACAGCCAGCCAAGATGGCAACTGAAAGCAGCAATGAAACAGTCGGATATGGTCGAAAGCTGCCAGATCCAGTGATAGACTTGCTGACGGCAAACTGCACTTGGGCGTACCTCTGAACACCTGTATACTAATTCAGTATCCCGGAATGCGACATCAGCACAAGGAGTGAGTTATGGCTAGCGCTGAAGACGTAAAGGGTTTGTTTCCGGCAATGGTGGATCGTTTCCTCCCGGAAAAAGCGGGAGATATGAGCGCCACGATTCTCTTTGATCTTAGTGGCGACAATGGCGGTTACTTTTGGATCAAGATAGCCGATGGCGCCGCCACAACGGGCGCTGGAGAAGTGAGCGATCCCGCCATGACTGTTAAAGCAAGCGCTGACGACTGGTTCGCGGTAGCCACCGGCCAGCTGAATGCGATGCAGGCATTCATGACTGGAAAACTGAAGATCCTCGGGGACATGGGTTTGGCGATGAAAATGCAGACGATCTTCGCGCAATAATGTTTTCGCGCCACCTGTCAATCATCGTCTGATTCAAATTCAAGCGAAGCGAAGCTCAAACTAAAGCCCGCCGCATCCAAAGCTTCGTCAAGCGCTGCGGCCACCTCATCATCAGTCACGTTTTCTTCCAAGCTGGTCAAAATTTCAAAGGCCTGCCTGCCGCCGATTTCACCCAGAGACCAGATCGCAATCATTTGAATCTCACGATCGTCGCTCAGCGTGAACTCGCCGATTCGCCGCGCCGCTTCTTTGAGCTGAATCTGACCGCAAGCTCTAATGGCTTCATAGACGCATTCGTTGTCAGTGTTCTCAAGCTCGTCCATCAGTTGGTCACGCCATATCTTGCTGCAAGTACGCCCCATTGCGAAAATGGCGCCGATTCTTAGCTCATGATTGCCATCTGCATATGCGCTATTGATCAGAGCGCTGACCTCCGGGTGGCTTGAATTGGCAAGCGCTTCAAGGGCGCGCCGGCGAATTTCCACGGGCTCCGCCGGATCCTTATGTATTCTATAGGTCAGTGATTGCGCCTGAGCGGCGAGATCGGCCGGGATGTCGCCATATTCGCCCAAGAGAATGAAGCGACCCAAATGCTCCAGAGCCCGGGTCCTAACGGCGGAATCCGTATCGGAATCTGCCATAGTCATCAACTTTCGCATGGTCTCGGCCGACTCATCAATCCAGAGCAAGTCAATTGAAATCGACCGGACAAGGCTGCTCGCATCTACCAAACCGAGCAAGGCGATCTCGCGGAAGCTCAACTCAAACATGGCTTCACTGGCCTCATTCAGCGCACGCAGCACCCGGTGTTTGGCGACAGCGGGAAGCTGATTCCAAACGGGCTCAATTGCCTTGAGTTCCTCAACCGTCAAATCGCTAAGTCCATAGACAATTATCGCTGGGACGACCGCTTGAACCGAGTTTGTCTCGTTCCGCAATGTTCGAGTGAGCTCTTCAAGCGAAGGCTTGAGGCTAGGCAGGTCGACCGCTTCTTCGTCGAAACCCGGCATTCGTTGGTCCCCGTCTGTTAGCTGATAGTGGGTGGATGAATCATGTCATACAGCATGACGACAGAACCAAGAGCCAGCAGCAATATGATGCCAATCTGGTGAATTCGCGCTTCAATCTTGGGCGCGACCGGCTTGCCGCGAAGCAATTCGATCAGAACGAAGACGATCCGCCCCCCATCAAGCGCCGGTATGGGCAGCAGATTGCTGATGCCCAAAAAGATGCTGATGAGCGCAATAAAGTTGAGCATGAGCCCGGGCCCCTCCTGCAAACTGCGCTGCAGGAATTCTCCGCCGATCTTGCTAATCCCAATAATGCTGATTGGACGCGCGTCTTTGCCGCTGAGCGAACCGTCAAGCAAACGACCTGGAATCGAAGCGATTAAGCGCAAAGTATCGGCCGTTGTGCGCAGGCTGTAGACCAAAGCATCCGGTACGCTTTGTGGGATCAACTCGCGTTTGTAGCCGGCGTTAGCGAAGCGGGTGCGGTCGCGCAATCCGAACTGTGATCGAATCCCGATGCCCAGCCGCCCTTCGCCTTCAGGCGGATTAACGCGCGGTGTGACGATCACGACAATGTCTTCCAGCGAGCCGTCTTCCTGCTCGCGGCTGAGCGTGAGCGGAAGTGGCCTGCCCGCAAAGTCTCTTGTGGCGTCCTGCAATATCCTGGTCGGATCACCCGATGGCGCAATTGGCGCATGGTTGATCTGGCTAACAATGTCACCTGCCTTAATGCCGGCCAGAGCCGCCGGTGACTCATCGAGCACGCTCACAACCTGCACGAAACCCGAGCGTCTGGCGAAATCCGGTTTGACGCGCAACTCGTACTCTTCACCCGTTTCGTGGCGGATGAACGAAAACTGAATCGATTCCCCTTGATAGCTCGCCAGTTTCTCGTGAAAGTCAACAAAGTCAGCGAAGCGCTCGCCGTCGATCTTTTCGATGGCATCGCCCACTTTAGCGTCGGTGCCGTAGAACAGCGAGTCAGGCGGAATCGCCACAATTTGGCTTAATCCGCCAACCGGCAGGGAAAGACCAATCAGCGCCACAATAAAAAACAGGATCAGCGCCATAAGAAAATTGGCGAAGGCGCCGGCCGCCATGAAAAAGATGCGACCCAAAGCAGGCGCTTCGTTCACCGACATCATCTTGTGCTCGTCAACCCCACGCAGACGCAGCATCTCGCGTTCTGATACCAGGCGAACGAGGCCTGAGCGCCGCCGCTCCAGCGTGACCCTATCTCTCTTGACCTTGTCCTCGCTGGCTGGCCCGATCATGTCTTCGCCCAGTGGCCGAACGAAACCACCCAATGGTAGGAGATTGAGCGTAAATTCCGTTTCACCGAGCATGAACAAGCGGCCAACGCGAGGGGGGAAGCCGATACCGAACTCGAGCACATTGATGCCAACGAGTTTCGCGGCTATGAAATGGCCCAGTTCATGGATGATGACAGCCGGGATCAACACAAGCACGAAAGCGGCCACGGCGAGCAGGATGTCATTTGCAGCGGCGGTAAGCAACATTGGCGATTATCCTTCCAGCGGATTCCATACGCTTACATTATACGTCCGAGTGTCAAAGAGACGCAAGGAAGCCTAACTATGGGAAGTGGTGAATTGTGGAAAGGGCAACCGATAATCCCGTATCCCACACATCTGAATTCGCGGAGACGGGCGACCAGGTTGGTCGCCCCTACAAACTTTGGGCGAGCGAGAGTTGTATCAATGACATTACCACTCCCTTACTATGCGCTCAATCAGCAGGTAAAACGTAGGCGCCGTCGCCGGCCGAAGAGCGCATTATGTCTAGTTCGCCCGCAAGCGCCCGCAAGCGGCTGGCTACGGCATCGGCATCGCTGGCGGCGCAGATGCAATGTACGTTGGGCCCGGCGTCCAATGTATAACAGACTTGTAAATTGTCCCTTCGCCGCCAACTGCGCACCGCCGTCATGATCGCTAGCGAGAGTGGCTCCCAGTAGAACAAGGGCGGCTTGCTCGTCATCATCACAGCATGCATCAGGTTGCTGTCTTCCTCGACCAGATCCGCGAATTGTTCGAAGTCTCTGCGCATGATTGCCGATTTAACGGAACGCAAGCGCTCGTCTGCTGATTTTACCCGGGCTGGCTGAAACACGCTGCTATCGGCCGTCTCATGACCGGCACTGGAACCTGTCCGCTTGTGCTCTCGGCTCACGATGGCAATGATGTCTACCAGATTCCAGTGTTGGGGCGGCGCGAAAGACTGGGCAAAGGATGATTCGTGTGAATCGCCAGCCCGCCATTCGACGAATCCCGCCGGGATCGAGCGCGCTGCCGATCCCGATCCCATCCTGGCGAGTATGGAGACTTCGCGCTCTGACATCCGAATACCAAGCGCGGCGCTGGCTGCTACAGCCAAGGCGGCGAAGGCCGACGCCGACGAAGCGATTCCCGTCCCCATGGGAAAGTTGTTCATTGAGCTGACCCGCGCGAATCGCCTAATCTTGAAACGTGCTCGCAGAACATCCAGATAATCAGCGACGCGCTTAAGCGCCCTGTCAGCGGCGATTGAGCCATTGATAGCCAGTGTGTCCGCTTTCAGTTCGCCGTCCCATTCAACAGTCGTAGTTGTGTGGAGGTCGGCCAGGTTCATGCTGAGCGAAGAATTGGCGGGCAGCCGCAGGCGCTGATCTCGGTTGCCCCAATACTTGACGAAGGCGATATTGGAATGCGCTCTAGCCGTGGCTGATTGCGGGGCCTCAGCCATTTATCACTGCCAATCACTCACTGCGACTGAAGTTTTACTGGAATTGTGCGACAATATCATTAGACTATTAACTCTGTCCACCGCCAACGGGATAGAAAGCACATTGGACACCATTATTAGTCTGATAGCGACGATGCGGCCCAAGCAATGGACGAAGAATGTACTCTTCGTCTTTCCGGCCATCGTATTCAGCGAGCAATTATTTGAGCCGGATCTGCTCGGCCGCGTCATTGTCTGCTGCATTCTCCTGATTCTCAGCTCCGGCTGCGTATACATAATCAATGACTTAACTGACATAGAAGCGGACCGCGCGCACCCGGTCAAGCGCTTGCGGCCGATCGCCGCCGGCAAACTTTCCACTTCCACGGCGAAGGCGGCGGCTGTTGCACTTCTCCCGCTCGTGCTCCTGGCGGCCTATTATTTTGATGCGCGGCTTGCATTGCTCATCATCGTGTACTTCACAGTGCAGATTGCTTACTCGCTATATATCAAGCATATCGTGATTCTCGATGTTTTGGCGGTCGCGGCGGGCTTTGTACTGCGGCTACTCGCCGGCGGCTTGGTTATAGACGTCGGTTTGTCTCCCTGGCTGTATGCCTCTGCTGGCCTGCTGGCGCTGTTTCTGGTCATCGGAAAACGACGCCAGGAACTGGCATCGCTCGGAGACGACGCTGCGGCGACGCGTCGGATATTCGCTCAATACAACCTCCCACTGCTGGATGACATGCTGCGCATCGTGACCTCAGCGACTACAATTACCTATATCATTTACACAGTGGAATCACCCACGATGGTTCGCAATGGGCAAAACCTCGGACTAATCACGGTTCCTTTTGTCATCTACGGCCTGTTTCGCTATCTTTACCTGATTCATGTGGAAGAACGCGGAGGCGCGCCCGACGAAATCCTCTTCAATGATCGTCCGCTGCAGGCAACGATTGTATTGGCAGCGCTCGCTTACATCGTGATCCTCTATGTGCTCTAGCTGACGATGAGCGGGCACGCGAGCGCGCCGGGCAAAGCCATACTCGTTGGCGAGCACGCCGTGGTTTATGGCCTGCCAGCGATTGCGATTCCTCTTTCCGGCATGCGTGCCAAAGCTATTGCCAAAGCCACAGACTATCCCCTGACCATCATCGCGGAAGATCTGACGCGTCCAGCACTCACGATTGACGTGGACGAAATCGACCGCTCTGATCCAATCGCATTGATGGCGAGCTTGACAATGCAGTACCTTGGAGTGGCGGACATCAAAGGGGAAATCACAATACGATCCGATATACCGATTGCCAGTGGACTCGGGAGCGGCGCCGCCGTATCAGCAGCGCTAGGACGCGCCATTGCCCAGCTGCATGGCGCCAACATCCCGGCTGAAGAGTTGAATCGGCTCGTATTTGAAGTGGAAAAACTGCATCACGGCACGCCGAGCGGCATCGACAACACGGTCGTCGCTTTTGAGCTGCCGGTATACTTTGTGAAAGGCGGCGCGGTTGACTTCATCGACATCGGCGAACCGCTATGGATCCTGTTGGCTGATACTGGAATCGCCTCGCTTACGCGCGCTGTGGTCGCCGATGTTCGTGCCTTGACCAAGCGCTCGCCTACGCTGACATCTCGCATCCTCGACGAAATCGGATCAATCGTCCATGAGGCAAGAGACTGTATCCTGCGCGGGGCAACGGGACGATTGGGAGAGCTGCTGACTGCTAACCATCGTTTGCTACAAGCGCTAAAGGTGTCTTCCACTGAATTGGACCGGTTGGTAGACGCCGCCCTAACCGCCGGCGCGAACGGCGCAAAGCTCTCGGGCGGTGGACGCGGTGGCAACATCATCGCCCTGGCCGACGAGTATACTGTAGACGGTGTGAAACAAAGTCTTTTCGAAGCTGGAGCCAAACGAGTCATGCTGACTGTCGTCCCCCAAGGATCGCAAGATGACGATTCTGATTAAGCTCGGCGGCTCGCTGATTACGGACAAGACCAAGGCGAAGACTTTTCGCCGGGACAACGTAGGTCGTATCGCCAGGCAAGTCGTGCGCCTGCGCGACCTAGACCAAGGCCTGCGCATCGTTATTGGTCATGGAAGCGGTTCTTTCGGCCATTTTGAAGCGCGGAAATATCGCACTGCTGAGGGCGTGCATACGAGTCAGGAACGCCAGGGCTTTGTTCAAGTCGGGGCGGTCGCCGCAGAACTAAGCCTGCTGGTGCAAAACGAGTTCCTCGCCGCCGGTCTGCCAACTATGCGCTTCCAGCCCTCAACAACAATTGTCGCGAGCGATAGCCAGATTAAGGTCTTTGACAGCCGCGCGCTTTCATTGGCGCTCGACCAGCGCCTTGTTCCCCTGATTCATGGCGATATCGCCTTGGACGAGAGGATCGGCGGGACGATTATCTCCACTGAAGCCCTCTTTGCTCACCTGGTCGAACCGCTGGGCGTAGAGCAAATCATTCTCCTAGGCGAGGTGGATGGCGTGCTCAATCAATACGGCGAGGTCGTCCCGCTTATCACACCGAGCTCACTCGCGGAGCTGCGATACGCGCTTGCGGGCTCTCATGGCGTCGATGTCACCGGTGGCATGCGACAGAAAGTTGAGAGCATGATCGCTCTTGTGCGCGTGCGCCCGTCTCTCGAAGTGATCATCGCCAATGGAAACCGCGACGGCATGCTCGTCGACTTGCTATCAAATCGTCTACATTTCGGAACGCGCATCTGCTCGGACAGATCTTCTAGTTTGCCGTGATCGCCACATTGGATAACAAGGGATAAAACCCGTATGCATCAAAACGGAGAGCGACGACATTGGCGCTGACCGCCCTCAGACGCACATACTCGCGTATCGGCAGCAGCAATACTTCTTTCATTAACAGCGCCTGTATCTCGTAATAGAGATTTCGCCTGAGAGACGGGTCCAGTTCTCGCCCCGCGCGGACCAGCATGTCGTTCAACACCGGGTACTGAGCGCTGGCGCCCGAATAATGCGAGCCGTTCCGAGAGATGCGTCCGAGGATCCCGGGGTCTATTCCATGGTTGTCGACGGGCAGCAAATCATACTCACCCGATTGAATCAAGGCGCTGAGCTGCGATTTGCCCGGCGCGGGCTCCACCCGAAGATCTATGCCGATCTGCCGCCACTGCTCCTTGAGCAAAGCAGCCACTTCCGGAAGCTGTCCCCAGGGTGGCACAAGAATCGTCAAGGCAAGCTCATGGCCGGCTCGGTCCAGAATCCCGTCGCCATTGCTGTCGGCAAAACCGGCGGCAATCAACAGCGCTCGAGCCTGAACGAGGTCGAATTCAAATTTGTCCATGAAGCCAGTATGGGCATAGCCGGTGCTTTCAGAAAGAGGCGCCCAAGCAACCGGCGAGGTGTTGAAGAACACCTGATCATTGATAGCGATCCGATTTGTCGCCAACAGCAGAGCCAGCCGGACATCACGGTCGCTAAGATGTCTGCGGTTGGTGTTGAAGACGAATTGAACCGTTTGCCCGGGGATCTCTATGGGGAGCAACATCACGCGGCTGTTCCCTGCCAGGATCTGCGCGGCCGCGGGCGAGACATCGTCAATCACGTCCTGAGAAATTCCCAGAAGGGAAAGCGGATTTGCGTCATTTGCGTCGATTATTGAAATCTCAATCCGATCGATTTCTTCGCCAGTTAACGGCGCGTAGATGGGCGGATCGACAATGTAGCCGTCAAATCGCCGGAGAACGATGCGCTCGCCCGGCAAGTAGTCGTCCAGCATGAACGGACCGGTCCCTGACTGATGATACTGATAGCGCAAGCCATCATAATGCTGAAGCGCCTCGGGGCTGGCGATACCGAGAAACGGTTGCGCAAGACCGTCCAACAAACCGGCATGCGGCTCAAACAGGCGCAGGCGAATCGTATACTCGTCCAAAATTTCGTATTGCTGCAACGGTCCCAGCAGCTCTTTCGCCAGCGACGCTCCCGAGTCAGGATGAAAGATGCGTTCAATGTTCTGCGCTATCGCTGCCGCTGTGAACGCGCTGCCATCGTGAAACGCCGCATCCCGGCGCAAATGGAAGGTGTAGACGAGACCATCTTGCGACGTCTGCCAGTCGAGCGCTAATCCAGGAAGAAATTGATGGCTTTCGCTGTCTCGATAGACCAAGGTATCGTAGATCTGGCGGAAAATCATGCCGGCTTCTGGCAGGTCGCTCATGTGCGGATCCAGCACCGGGATATCCGCTGATATGGCGTAGCGCAGGCAGCGGCGATCTTCTTCGCAGGAAATTGTTCTCTCCGCTAGGCTGCAGCCAGCAAGTGCCAGAACACTGATTGCCCCAAGGAGAAACCGAATTGTGGATGGCCATTGTGCCGCGCCAGCGCTCGATGCTTTCGCTTTACGAGCGAATGCCTTGGGGGCGAGCACCGATACAACCGCGCATCCACCGCTGAAACGATACATTGCCCCGGCTTCAGTCACGCTGTGCAATGCCACTTTACATTCCTGCCGTCTTTTCGTAGGTTAAATTATAGACGGTCGTCATTGAGCCTGGAAGAAAAGCCACCCGCAAATGCTGCCGGTTCCCCGAATTCAATCCGACCCGTCAGCGGCAGGCGCTTACTCGTTTCTGCCCGTATGGCGGAGGCTTAGCCTGCAGGTGGTCATCTTGACGGCCGCCTTGCTCCTCATCGTCTTGCTCGGCGAGTTTCTTCAGCCGCGCTTCGACACGCAGATTGAACGCATCCTTTCACTCGCCTTGGTCCCTTTGCCGGTGATGCTATGGCTATATGTTTCCGTGCTGCCGGAATTCCACGTTGCCCGGCCGCGAAGGCGTTTAATCGGCGTGGCTCTTATATCGGCCT
>JAAXID010000141.1 GCA_012270545.1 Anaerolineae bacterium
GTCTGCAGGCTGTCCTTTCGCTCGCGAAACAGGCGGTTGGCGTCCAGCTCGACTGGCATGACCAGCAGCGCCGGGATCTGTGCGCTATGCAGCGAGTTCGGCAATTCATCCAGGTCAAAGTTATTGCGCACGCCGCTGATCTTCATCGACGCCAGCCGCGTCAAAGCCGCGCGAAAACTCGCCATCGGCTTCTCCTTTCGTTTATTCGGTTTTCGGATATTTCAAATGAGATCCGTAGGGGCTACCTATTAGGTCGCCGTTTAAGCCTCTGAATCTCCCCGTAAGTCAGTGTCCACCAAAACGGGGCAACATCATGGGGAGAGGCTAGGGGGAGGAGTTGGAAATACTAGCTCGAAAGCCGCCCGCGCCGCTGCTCCAGCGCCTCGTCTTCCGCCAACATCCGTTCCAGTTCGGCCGTCTCCAGCACGTCAACGTAAGCCTCGATGACGCGCTCCAGATAGGCCGGCAGGTCCGGATGAATATCCTGGAAATTGGCAATGAATTCGGGATGCGAATTGTAAAGCTGGCCCAGACCGCGCAGTCGCTCGAGGCTCGGCTCATAGAAATGGCGCAGATGACGCTGCCAGCGCTCGAGGATGTCGCGAACATTCTCATCAGCAGCGCCCAGGCCGGCCTCCATCGCCTCAGCCAGATCAATATAGATCTGACCGCCCTCGGCTTTGATCGCTTCCTGCCTGGCTTTGCTGTAGCTATTCCAGCGCCCAATCGACTCGTTGACCTCGGAGGGACCGTATTGCAGGCGCGCCTCGCGTTCGTATTGTTTCTGCTGCGCGTCGCTGTGCCACTTTAAGCCACGTTTCTTCTTGCTCATGACCCTCCCCTATGGCCTTGCCTCGGCTTGCGTTTCAGATCAGCGGCGTTGTTGTAGCGCCTTATCGAAGGAAAACGCCAAGCCACCCAAAGCGTCAGCAGCGCCGCCGCCAAGCCCCCGCTGAATATCGCCAGCGGCGCGCCCACTATCGATGCCACCAGGCCCGCGCGCAATTCACCCAACTGCGGACCGGTCATGAAGAACAGCATATTGACGGACACCATGCGCCCGCGCAGCTTGTCCGGCGTCGTCAGCTGGCGGATCGTGCCGCGAATGACGCTGGATATGATATCGCCGGCGCCGGTCAGCGCAAAGACGATATACGACAGTATAAAGCTGGTCGAGATCCCAAAGACAGCCGTAGCCAATCCATACATCGCCACGCTCAGCAGAAAGATGACACCCTGACGTTTTAGTTCAGCCCGCAGCGACAGGACAAGTCCCGCCAACAAAGCGCCGACCGGCTGCGCTGTCGCCAGCAAGCCGTAACCGACCGCGCCCACACCGAGTACCTCGCCCGCCACAATCGGCAGCATCGTCCGCGCCGACGCCAGCAACGTAGCGAAGAAGTCCAGCAGCATCGTGCCTACAATAATGCGTTTGCCGAAAGTGAAACGAATGCCTAGCGCCAAAGTTCGCCAGCTGATGCCCGCGCTTTTGGCGAGCGCCCCACGATAGCGAATCCCCGTAATCGCTGCGGCCGCCAGGAGAAATGCCGACGCGCTGATGCCATAGATCAGGCCGATGTTGAACTGCGCCATCAGCAATCCGGCCAGCGCCGGTCCGATAATGGTGGCGATCTTCATGACCAGCATGTTTAAGCTAATGGCGTTGCTGAGGTGGCGCGCTTGTACTAGGTTCGCCTCCATAGACTGCCGCGCCGGGAAGTCGAGCACGATGGCGGCCGCGCCCAAAGCCGTCAAGAGATAGATCAGCCCCACGTTGATCTGCCCGGCGAGGGTCAGAACCGTCAGCACCACCGCCACCAGCGCCGCCAGCAGGCGCATCGCTATCATGACGCGGCGCCGGTCGAAGCGGTCCGCCAGCAAACCGCCCGCCAGCCCGAAGAGCAGAACGGGAATGACGCGTGTCAATCCGAGCAGGCCCAGGCCGAATGCTTCCGAGCCCATCTCAACCGCATTGCCGAATAGTGGCAGCGTGAAGGACTGCCCGCGCAGCAGCTCGAAGACATGCCAATTGATGGCGAATTGCTGCATCTGCATGCCGGCGGTCGATACCATTTCACCAAACCACAAGAAGCGGAAATCGCGATAACGAAGGGCGACCATTCGGCTGAATTGACGTGGCATGAGCAGGCTCGGCAGCGGACGGAGGAATCAAGCTGCAACCTTAGCGCAAAGCCCAATGCGTAACCAGATTCAATCACGTAAGCCTGGCGTCATCATGCCGTCAAGCGCCGCATGCGCTCCAAAAGCGGCATCGAGGCCAGCTCCAGCGGACCGACCGATTTCGTCATCAAATCGGCGTATCGCAGCGTCAAGTCGCGTATTGCGGGAGCGGGTGCATAAGTCTCGATCTTCGCATTCTGCAGGTGCGCCGTCGCCCGCGTGCCGCCGTCGCCGCGCAGCACAGTCAGCCGATCCGCCGTCCGGTCAATCGCTGTCACGCGCAGGTATTCGCTGTCAATGCGCAGCAAGTGCCCGACATGAAAGCGAGGACGGGCACCATCCTCATCCGCGCCGTCACTATCTTCCACGCCAACAAGCGTCGCATCTGCGCTCACCGAGTTGTCACTCACGCGGTCGCCGCTATCCCGCCAGGCTTGCGACCAACGATCGTGCCAGCCCCAGACGCCGCTGACGCTGACGGCATTGACCGGGCTGAGACCCAGTCGAAAAGACGCGCCCTGCTTGAGCTGCAGAATGCCCGCCGGCTCGTCACCATGACCGGGCAGGGTATGCACGTCGGCGAGGTCAATCGTGCCGCCGTCGTCGCTGACCGCCCGCAGCTCGAGCAAATCATCAGGCAGAACCAAGGTCCCTGGATTCGCCGGATCTGGTCTGACTTCAAGCGTCTCAAGACGGGGACAATATCGGCGCTGCGTCGTCGTTTCGATGAGATGGCTCGCCTCTTGCAGCGCCCGCAGCAGATCGTCATCGCTACCGCTGTCGCCCTCCGCCAGATTCAGGCGCCGCCGCAGATCCTCCAAAGTCGCAATCGTATACATGGCTTTCCTTTCTACTCATCGCTTCGGTCTAAGGCAAAGGGCGCCGCCTTCCCCGTCCCGACTGTCGCGGAAAGCGCGCCTGTGTTAAGTTATGTGGAACTAGATGAAAGTCTCCCAAGATGAAAGCTCTCGCCATCCCGCCGGATAAGTTCAATGCGGAGCTGCATCGCTTGCCGATCGCCGGCGAACTGCTGCTGCCCGGTGTGCAGGTCTATGTGCGCTCGGACGGGGTAGCGCTGGCGCTCAAGCAGGCACTGCTGCCGAGCGAGGTCTGCGGCACAGTCGTCGAACTATGTCGTCAGGGCGAAGGCGTCGAGGTCGCTCTCCACGCGGAGCAGCAGGAGGATGGGGGTTTCTTTTTCGAGGCGCTGTGGGTCTTGGTGGGGTGAGGGACGCGCATTACTGTAGACAATTTAGACAGCCATAAAATATGGATGCAATTGGCATCCTACCTCGTTGGTCATGACCGATGAAGACAGAAGTTGGTGGCTCGCTTATACCTCAGATGTTAGGAATACTCCTCGCGGTTCAGGAGGTTGAGCCACGCGCTCTACGACATT
>JAAXID010000270.1:0-12814 GCA_012270545.1 Anaerolineae bacterium
TTGTAATACCAATCAAGCTCTACAAACTTGAGGCGACCGAGGAATATATCCACGTAATTCACCCTTCCTTTATCTCGGGAGTGTCTAATTTCGAGGAGGTGAAGTAAAGATGGCGCTAGCGCAAACCCGCTAGAGAACTCCCTTCTCCAATGCTTTGGGATGCTCGCCATAGAGATGGCGAGAAGAGCCGGGGATGGGGTTAGAAAAGCAGAGTCCAGCCATTTAGACACTCTCAAACTCACTCAGTTGACCGCCCAGAGCATCACCCGATTGTCGCCCGCTCCCGATGCCAACATCGTGCCAGTGGGATTGAAGTCCAGCGCCAGGACCGGGCCGCTATGCGCCGACAGCGTCAGCAACTCTCGCGCCAAGTCAACATCCCAGACTCGAATCACATTATCCCGGCCGCCGCTCGCCAGCAGCGCCCCGTCGGGAGAGAAAGCCAGCGCGTCGACGCCACCAGCATGCGCGGGCCAGAAGGGCGATTCCAAGCCCCCATCCAGCTGCCAGAGACGAATCATCATGTCGCGGCCGGCCGAGGCCACTGCCGCGGCGCCGGGCTGAAAGGCGATTTGCCGTATCCGATCGTCATGCCGGCCGAGGATCTCTGATTTGAAGCCGGATTTCCTATCCCAGCAGCGGATCACGCCGTCCCGTCCCGCTGAACAAAGATAGCGGCCAGCGCCAGCGAAACAGAGCGTGGTCACCTCGTCCACATGCCCTTCGAGTAATTCTATTTGCGCGCCCGTCTCGGCCGACCAAAGCCGAACAGTGTTGTCGGCGCCACCGGACGCAAGCAATTCCCCAGCCGGGCTGAAGGCGAGCGTTTCGACCGAATCGCGGTGACCCTGCCAGGTCTTTACGACATGCGCCTTATCGCCGGCCATAGTGTAGAGCGCGATCGTCATGTCGGCACTGCCCGAAGCCAGCAGCTTGCCATTCGGGCTGAAGGCAATATCTTTAACCGGCGCCGCGTGATCACGCAGTCGATATGTTGGCGCGCCGCCGAAACCGTTGACATAAATCGCTATGCCATCACCGCCGCAAATAGCCAGCATATCGCCAGCCGGCGACCAGCGCAGCCGTGAAATCCAACCGAATCGCACGCTAGCTCGGCAGCGCAAAGATGATACATTGCCAGGACTGATAGACTGTAAGATCAAACCGATGCCCTCGATTCGCCGCGCGCATACAGCCGTCTAATTGGCGAGCTGTCAATATGTTGCGCCCAATACCTTTACGATTATAATGACTGCGATCCGTTGAAACGAGAGAGGCCATGGCCCAAATCAGCACAACCCTCGACGAGATTCGTCAACTCGAGCGCGTATTCGACATGACGATTCCACCCGCGTTTCTGGATGAAAACCAGCATGTCAACGTGCAATACTACCTGCATTTGCTTGAGCGCGGCTTGGGCGAGATCTTTCGACAAGTCGGCCTGGGCGAGCGCTACGCGAGTGCCGATAAAATTGGCAACTTTGCCCTGGAGCAGCACATTCGCTATCTCGCCGAACTGCTTCAAAACGACCGAGTCAGCGTCTACATTCGGCTCCTTGAACTAAAGCCGAAGCGCGCCTATTTCATCGGCTTCCTCGTCAACGACAGCCGTGAGGAGTTGGCGGCCACAGTCGAGATCGTGATGATGAATGTCGACATCGTCCGTCGGCGCGGGACACCATTCCCGCCCGCGGCAAAACAAAAACTTGAGCACCTCCTCGCGAGACACAGCAGCCTGCTCTGGCCCGCTCCGGTCTGCGGCGTCATGCGCGCCTAGCGACTCAACCGGCCAAGATTCCGCCTGCATCCAGCCAATCGCGCAGCAGATCGGCGAAGACGCGGTTCCCCAAAGGGTTCAAGTGCAGGTCATCGGCATAATAGAGCAGCTCGCTAGTCGCCGCTCGTGCCTGCAAATCGGCGAGCGCATCATAACAAAGCAATTGCAGATCGGCGCAAAGATCAAGCATCGCCAGCCGCGCGCTGCGGATCGCATCGAGATCGTCTCCGAGCGCCGCAGCGGTCAGGGGTTCGTAGACTTCTTCCCGCGTCGGCACGAGCAGGACCACGAGTTGGCCGCCCCAGGACGCAACAAGCTCTTGCGCGCTACTGAATGCCGCCCGCGAAATCTCGTAACCCGCTTGATTGGCGGGCCGCGACATATCCATGGCGGCGGGTTCGTAGGGCTGCCCAAAACGCAGTCGCTCGCCTGAGGGCAATGTCACGGCATAACGCTCCTCGAACTTTGCCGCATTCGGATCGCGATAGCGCTGCCAGCCGGGCAGAATACTTTCCAACACCGCGTAAAGCGCGGAACGCGTCCTCAGCCAAGAGCGAAGCTCGCTCCTCGCGCCTAGGCTCTCATCATCTTTCTCGGCGCTCTCGTCGTTTGTCAGTGGCTCAAGCTTGCCATTGGCGCTGAACAAACCATAGTCGTCATTGAAGTCATTGCCGAAGAATTGCCAGATCACCAGACGCGGACTCAAAGGCTGTCCGACATCTCGCAGAATCAGATAGTGACTGTGGCTGCCCGTCCCCGGTTGACCGAGATTGACGCTGCCCAGACCGGTTTCTCGCTCAAAATGAGTCACCCAGCAGTCGACGCGCTCAGTGAAGCAGAACGCGAATGAGTCGCCAAGGACGACGGCGTCCACGAAATAATCGACCGGGCGCGTCCGGAAGCCGATGCCCCCACCCGCCCACAATTCGATCGTGCTGACGCGGAATCTCACATTTGGACTGCCGAACTGCAGGGCATCCACCAGCCCCGGCTTTAAGACGAAGTAATGATCAGGCTGACGCGTCCAGGCGCGCTCCCATGGCTCGGGATATGGTACGCCGTGCATCACAATGTGCGCCGCTTCTTGCAGGCGCGGAGGCAGCGCGGCGACGAACAGGCGCAGGCCAAGCTCCAAAAGTATGACGATGGCGGCCAGCCAAGCGATGAGTATCAAGAACCATCTCAGCCGCTGCCGCAGAAACATCGGTGTATCCAAATGGTGAAGCCTCGCAATGCCGCGGCCAGTTTCTGCCTTTCCTCGTTATAGCTCGCGCGGGTAGGACGTCAATACATCGATGCCATCCTCAGTGACGACGACGTTGTCCTCGATGCGCACGCCACCCACACCCGGAATATAAAGTCCCGGTTCTATGGTGAAGACCATGCCCGGCTGCAAGATCTGCGCATTGCCTTCCACGATGTTGGGCAGCTCGTGTACGCTCAAGCCGAGCCCATGACCCAGTCGATGAATGAAGTATTCGCCCAAGCCCGCCGCCTCAATCACGTCCCGCGCAACCCGGTCGACCGCTTCACAGCTCAGGCCCGCGCGGGCGAATTCACGCGCCGCCTTATTGGCGTCATAAACGGCAGCGTACATCGCCCGCATCTGGGCGGTCGGCTCGCCATAGCAAAACGTGCGGGTGATATCGGCTGGATAATCGTTGTAGCGCGCGCCGAAGTCAATCAGCAGAAACTCGTCGTCGCCCCAGACGCGATCGCCGGTATCCCCGTGCGGCAGCCCGCTCTTCTCCCCGGTCAACACCAGCAAGAAGGCGAAGCCCTGCGCCCCCCGCTCGACCATTTCTGCTGACAGCCTGTCGGCGATTTGGCGCTCGGTCAGGCCGGGCCGCGCCCAGTCCATTGTCGCCTGCAGGGCGGCCTCGCTGATATCGATCGCCCGCTGCATATTGGCGATCTCTTCAGGCGCCTTGCAAGCGCGCATATTCAGAAACAGGTCGCCGACATCCAATGCGCGCGTCGAAGACAAGCCAGCATTCTCCAGCGCCCGCCACTCGAAGAAGCGCAGTGTCTGACCATCCATAGCGCAGACTGTACCCACCGGCGCCAAAGCCGAGACCGCCTCGCGAAACGCATCATCGTAACCGCTCTTGTCCGTCCACATAAAGCGGCGCGTCTCCAAGTCAGGTCGCGCTTCCAACTTCGCCACTTCCAGCTCTGGAATGATGAACGACAGGCCCTGCCGGCTGTACAAGCCGAGTATGGGACGCTCGGACAAATGAAAATGGAGACCGGTGAAATACACCATGTTTTCGCCGGGAACGAAGGCGACGAGATCGGCTTCGCTTTTCTCTAGCAAGCCGTCCAAGCGCGCGGCGTAGTCGATCGTCACTGGAGCCCCCTGACATGCCATAACAACCGTCACGATTGTAGTCTACTCTCTTGGCATTCGTCCACAGAAATGTCTCCCGGGAATGGTGAATTGTGGATCTAGCAGCCAATAATCCTGTCTCAGATAAACTTAGATGTAGGGGCGACTCTGTGAGTCGCCTGCATTGGCAAATACAGGCTTCGGGCGATCCAAGGGTCGCGTAGACACTGACCGTCGATCGCCCCTACAATCTCAGGGCGAGCAAAAGTATATCAATTCCATCACCACTCCGTGTCTCCCCGGTCAATTAGTAGAGCCATTCCGCTATCGCAGCAATTTAGGAATGACAGTTTCCCTTGAGACAGTTATCGTATTGGCGAAAGCAGCATCAGGTACGATTCATGGAGGACGAAGCGACGTATGCGCTTGAACTATCATCTGCTCGATGTCTTCACTGATCGTCAATTCGGCGGCAATCAGCTGGCGGTCTTCCCCGACCCGCCGCTAGACCTGCCGGCGGAAATCATGCAGAAGATCGCCAAGGAGCTCAATCTCAGCGAGACTACTTTCGTCTATCCGCCTACTGATCCCAAATGCGATTACCGTCTGCGGATATTCACGCCGGCGGCCGAACTGCCCATGGCGGGCCATCCCACCGTCGGCAGCGCCAACATACTGGCGCGCTTGGGTGCGCTCGGACACATCGCCGGCGAAAGGACGATTGTCTTCGAGGAAGGCGTCGGCCCGATTGCGGTCACCATTCACGCCGGCGAAAGAAGCGCGCCAACAGAAGTATGGATGACGCAGCCAACCCCGCAGTTCCTCGACATTTATGAGGACCGCTCAACCATCGCCGAGATTCTCTCATTAAACGCGGCTGACCTTCACGCGGACATTCCCATGCAAGTCGTCAGCAGCGGATTGCCCTTTCTGTTCGTCGTGCTCAACAGCCTCGATGCAGCGCAGAGAATCCGCTTTCGCCCCGACAGATGGAGCGATACGCTGGCGGGTACGGACGCCGAAAACATCTTCGTGACCACGACCGAAACCGTCTACGAAGGCTCCAGCGCGCATAGCCGCATGTTCGCGCCCGCGCTGGGCATCAGCGAAGACCCCGCCACGGGCTCCGCCAGCGGGCCGCTCGGCGCCTATCTGCTGAAATACGGCCTAGTTCAAAGCGGTGACCTGGTCAGTGAGCAGGGCTTCGAGATCGAGCGGCCCAGTTTCATCCGCATCAATGTGAGACGGAACGGGGCTGCCTTCAGCGAAGTCTCCGTCGGCGGTCAATGCGCTTATATCGGCTTTGGTACGCTGGTCATCGATTAGCCGAGCGACCGAATTGACATATGCTAGAATGAAGCTGACAAAATCCGCTGGTGAGGATGATGCTTAGCGCGCAGATTGAGCACTACGAAGCTCGTTCGGTATTTCAGGGCTTGCTCGATGGTGAAGATTACCGCAACCGCGTCGCCGGCACCTGCATTTACTGCTGCCCGCGCTGCAACCATCGGATTCGTTTTCGCTGGCGCAGCTTCTATCAGGCCGATAGCCGCTCCGCTTTCAAGCGCAAACTCCAGCGCTTCTTTGATGACATGACGCCGGTACTCGCCAGCGAAGAGCAGGGCTTCCTAGACTTCTACTGCCCGAGCTGTGCTGCGCCAACGCGCATCATCTTCAGCGCCCATGACTACAGCAAAATCGCTTACCACTTTGATATCTACGCCGCATTGGTGGGCGCCGGGAAGCCGCCCAAATGAAAAATCTTTTCGCGACACTGCACGATTACGACCCGGGCATGCTGCCCGCCCTGGCGGAAATCTGGCGCATCGACAGCAAGAGCCTCACCGATGACGAGATGATTCGCCAGCTTCAGGCGGCGATGCTCGACCCGGAGACCGCCGAGGCCGCCTGGGACCGGCTTGATGAGCCCGCGCGCAGCGCCTTGCAGCTGCTGGTCAGCAGCGCGCAGAGACGGATGAAGATCGGGCAGTTCGAGCGCTTCTATGGCAAGATCCGCAAACTGGGCCGCGCGCAAATCGAGCGTGTACAGCCGCATATTCAAGGTGAAACGATTGCCGAGACCTTATACTACCGGGGCTTCATCGGCGAGGGCTTCGACAAGGTGGAAGGCAATCTCATCGGCTTCATCTTCGTGCCGACCGATCTTATCGCCGCGCTGCCTTTGCACAAGACGACATACGAGTCACTGGACAACGACATAGAAATGCCGCCGGAAGAGCTGCCCGCCCTTGGGCTCATCGATGCGGTCGACGACGTCAGCCGCGCCGATACATCCATTGTCGATGACATGACGACGCTTCTGGCGGCGCTGCAATCGCGCCCTGGCGCTGTTGAAAAGGAAGGTTTCGCGCCGGACTTCGCCGCGGCCATCGTGCCATTCATGCTGCGGCGGGCCGAGAGCCGGCTGTCATTCATGCTGGGAATCGCCGAATGCGCGGAACTGATTTCCCGCGAAGACAGCAAGGCGCATCCCAAGCGCAAGGAGACGCGAACCTGGCTGGAAGCGCCACGCGCCACGCAGATCGAGCGGCTGGCGAAAGCCTGGCTGACCTGCGCGACTTATCGCGAAATGTGGCATATCCCCGGTCTGTATCCGGAAGATTCCGGCTGGTCATACGACGCGGCGGCCGCGCGCAATGCGCTGATGCAGCTGCTGGCCGACCTGCTGCCTGAGCATGGTTGGGTATCGGTCAACGACCTCATCGAGAACATCAAAGAATTTGAGCCGGATTTCCAACGGCTGGATGGCGATTATGACAGCTGGTACATACGCAATGATGCTGGCGAGTTCCTTTCGGGCTTCGAGAGTTGGGATGCGGTCGAGGGCTCTCTCATCGAGTTCTATCTGGTGGGTCCTATGCACTGGCTGGGTCTGGTCGATATCGGCGAGGATGTCGTGCGCCTGACGGCATACGGCCGCGCCTTCCTTGAGTTAAGCGACTGGCCCCAACCTGCTGAGCCCAGCGCCCGCATCGCCGTCCGCAACGATGGGACATTGCTGGCACCGCGGCGGGTCAATCGATTTGAGCGCTTTCAATTGGCGCGTTTCGCTCACTGCGCGCAGGCGGGCGATCCGTATCACTATCGCATTGACGCCACCAGCATCCAGCGCGCGGCTGCGCAAGACATCAACACACAGCACATTCATTCCTTCATCACGCGCCATCTCGAAGGCAAGCCGCTGCCGCTGCCGATCGTCAAGCTCCTGCGCAATTGGCAGGCCGGCGCTAAAACCTCGGTGACACTGGAATCCATGATTGTCCTGCGCACGACTTCAGAAGAGACTTTGGAGAAGATCTTCGCCATTCCCGCTCTTCGCCGCTATCTGGGGGCGCGTCTGGGCGCGACCGCCTGCGCCGTGCGCGAAGATCAGTGGGAAGCGCTGCGAGACAGCCTCGGGGAGAACGCTATCGATGTCGACATCACCCGCCTGCGCATCGACGGCGAGTGACCGAACGGGCGCGCTCAGCCGCGTTTGACGCCCAGCCGATAGACGGCGTTCTTCTTCCAGCGGGCCAGCTTGGCGACTTCGCTCGCCGCCCGCGATGGCGCTTCGCCCGCGTCCAGTCGCTCTAGCAGCGCTCGCTTCACCTGTGCCTCGGACCAGGCGGCCGCGTTCGGATCGGCGCCGGCGATCACCAGCGTGACCTCGCCCCGCGGATTGTCTTTGGCGAAGCGGTCGCATAATTCGCGCGCCGTGCCGCGATAGAACTGCTCGAACTTTTTGCTGATTTCACGGGCGACGCAGACGCGCCGCTGATCTCCTAGCACGTCCGCAATCAGCGCAAGTGACTCGCTCAATCGGTAGGGGCTTTCATAAGCGACCAGNNTCGCTTCTTTCGGCGTAACCCGCCAGCAATTCCCGTAGCACCGCTGACTTGCGCGGCAGGAACCCAAGATAAACAAAGCGATCGCTCGCCAAACCGGAACCCACCAGCGCAGTCGTTAGCGCGTTGGCGCCGGGCAGTGGCACGACCTGATAGCCACGCTCAATCGCCTCCGCAATCAGTTCGTAGCCCGGATCGGAAATGCCTGGCGTTCCGGCATCGGAAATCAGCGCCACATGGCCTGTCTTCAAAGCAGCAAAAATCTCGTCCAGCTTGGCGTGCTTGTTGTGTTCATGATAACTGGTCATCGGCGTGTCAATTTCGTAATGCCGCGTCAGTACGCGCGAGGTTCGCGTGTCTTCGGCGGCAATCAGCGAGACCTCGCGCAGAATGCGCAGCGCGCGCAGCGTCATATCTTCAAGATTGCCTATCGGCGTTGGTACGATGTAGAGTGCGCCCATCAGCAAGTGCCTCCGCGAATGGCTGCCGTCAGCGAGGCGGGAAGACGTGCGCCAGCGCTTCTGGCATGACGCTCTTGAAGGCGGCCAGGCTATGACCGCTCCCCAGCTCGGCAAAACGGTAATTCAATTCGGGGTCATGCGTCATGCGGCGCTCCAGGATGCCCCGCAGCGCCAAAGCCGGCTGATAGAAGCGCAGGTCTTGCTCATAGCGCCCGACCGAATGGAATATCCGATTGGGCAGGATTGGCGAATCGCGGAAGCGCTGGGCATAATCCTTCAGCAGCCGCAGGGCTGGCTCTCGGCCCAAAGGCGGCGAGATCAATATCAGGTGGCCGAAAATCGCCGGGTTCTTCAACGCTGTGTGAACCGCCGCAATCGCACCCTCGCCGACCCCGCCCAAACCCAGGTCCAGCGGCTCAATCCGGTGTTCCGACTGCAAGAAGGGCAGCAATTCGGCGGCGATCAAGGCGTAATGCCTGTCGTTGCCGACATATTCCGCCACCCGCTCCGACTGGTTGCCGCTGGCCAGCATGGCGATGATGATCGGCTCCATGCGCCCGTGCTTGATCAGCGCATCGGCGATATAGGGCACTTCCAGCGCGTTCATCGCCCATTGTCCGTCCATCAGCACCAGCAAGCGATAATCACGGCCGTCATTGGCGTCGTAGGCCGGCGGCGTATAGACCCAAAGGCTGCGACCGCTGAAACCGAGCTGCGCTGAGTTGAACTGATGTCGATAGACGCGTCCACGTGAAACGGCGCTCATCGCCTGCCAATTTGGGAAGGGGCGCGCGCGCGGCATCTGCAATACGGATGTATGCACCCGATTGCTGCTGATCGAAAGCGCATTGCGCGAATCCGTCTGCCAGAAGCGCCCCACTCGATCCATCAAGTCAACTTCCTGCGCCAGCGGCGTGCCCGGGTCGTCAATGGCGAACATGTAGTCGACCAGGGCATCGCGCTCGAAAAAGCGCTGATAATACCAGAGCGACGTGTCGTCCAGCCGCGTCATATTCTCGAAGGGCGGATCTCGATTGATGATGTCGACGTTCAGCGCCACATTCTGCGCCGTCCACGAATCGTAAACGAATGTCGCTTTGTTACGCTCGACCCAAGGCCATTCGTCGTGGGTTGAGAGCAATTCATCCGCGAGATTCTGGCGATCATTAGGCGCCGTCTGATAAATCTCGCACAGAAACTGGATGAAGGAATGCCATCTCGAAGTCGCCAAGCCCTGCCCTCCCCGCCGCTTCGGCAGCGACAGTCTCATTTTAGCACCGGCGCTGCGAATGCAAAATCGCTATCGGACTTGCCTGTTCTACCCGCCATTTAGCGTCGCTTAGATCTTGCGACTTTCCCGAAGGACTGTTGGACAAAGCATCCAAATCGCAACGCGCATCGCGCCTTTGCGGTATGATGATGTGGGGTTACCGCGGCAAATCGCAATTCTGATTTGCCGGTCTTGGGCTTAACATCAGTATCTACGGCTGCGCCAAGGGGCACACATGACGACAAGGTACATATTCTCATTCACTGAACCGATCAATCCCGAGCAATTGATTAAGCTCTTCAAGCAGACAGGCTGGGCAAATACACGAAACCCGCTGGACGTGCAGCAAATGTTGGATCGCTGCCATTTCACCCTGGGCGTTTGGGATGAAGATCATCTGATAGGCTTCGCCCGTGTCATCACCGATGATCGTTATCGCGCCCTCATTGACGATGTCGTCGTCGATAGCGCCTACCGCGGCCAGGGCATCGCGTCAGAAATGCTGGACAAGATGCTCAAGCGCATGCAGCATATCGAGACCATCTTGCTGGACTGCGCGCCGGAATTGGAAGGGTTTTACGGCCGGTTTGGCTTCATGGCCAAGGATTGCAGCTCCCTGGAACGCAAAAACCCGGTATGAGTCTTGTTATCGGTTCGCGCGGAAATCGATAAGGGGCCGCTTTCCGCAAGTGGCGGAATCCGTTATCATGCGCTTCACGTCAAGCGCCCTGTCAAAGTTGAAACTGCCGCGAGAGAATGAGCAAAGCGCCTCGCAATCCCCATATTGAACCGTTCATGCGGATAGATCGCCGCATCTCGCCGGAAGATGTTCGCCAGCGTCAAGGTGTGGACAAGGTCTACCCGATGGCGAACAACGAGAATCCCCTGGGTCCTTCGCCGCGCGTCATCGAAGCGATCAACACTGCCGCGCCGACGCTGTCCTATTATCCCGAATATTCGGATATCGCGCTGCGCCAGGCGATTTGCGGCGTTCTGGGTCGCGGGCTTTCACCCGAACATCTCTTCACCGGCTGCAGCGGATTCGAATCGCTCGAGCTGATCGCGCGCGCCTTTCTGAGCCCTGGCGACGAAGTGATTCTCTCGCCACCCACATTCAGCGGCGCTTACCGGAAGGTGGCGGAGCCACTCGGCGCAAAGGTGATTGAAGTGCCGCTGGCGCCCGCGACCTTCGCCTACCGTCCCGACGCCGTGTTAAGCGCCATCAACGAATCGACGAAGCTGATCGTGCTCTGCAATCCTAATAATCCGACCGGCACCATCACCTCGGCGGAGGCCATGGATGAACTCATGCGCGGCCTGCCGGAGCATGTGGTCGTGGTCGCCGACGAGGTCTACCATCATTTCGTCGAGGCGCCCGACTTCCCCGATTCCATTCAATATGTGCTGGCGGAAAAGAACATCGTCATCGTGCACAGCTTCTCCAAAGCCTACGGCCTGGCCGGCATGCGGCTCGGCTATGGCATCGCCAAACCGGAGATCGCCAATTACATCGCCGGCTTGCATCGCGGCTTCCACCAGAACAAGCTGGCGCTGGCGGCCGGCATCGCGGCTTGCCAGGATCAAGCCCATCTGCGGCGCTGCGTCGATTTTCTCCGGGGCGAGGTAGCTTGGCTCTGCCACCAGTTCGACCGGCTCGATGTCAAATACTGGAAACCGGCGACAAATTTCATCATGTTCGAAACCCGAATGCCGGCCGAGGACCTCAACCAGCAACTGCTCGAGCGCGGCTTCCTCCTGCGGACGCAGACGCGAAACAACATGCCCTTTGGCATCCGCGTCAGCGCCGGAACACGCGAGACCAATCAAGCCTTCATCAGCGCATTGGAAGAGATTCTGTCCGCGGCCGCGCCTTGACATCTTCCCAACAATGCGAGCTCAGCAAGTACGCAAACCGAACATTGCTCTCGCCGCGCGCCTATGATAGAATCCGCCGCGGAATCCCGCCTATTGACCGGGTATTCCAAATCCCACACATCAGGACTCACGGTGGGTGTTGTCCGCCACAGTGGATTGTCACCGGGGGATGAATGATGTGCGAGAACCAAACACCGCCTACCCAAGGAGCCTCCCCATGCCGTCAGCAGTGAATATGCGTACCCTGCTCGAAACGGGTGTCCATTTCGGGCATCGTACCAATAAGTGGAATCCCAAGATGGATGAGTTCATCTTCACCCAGCGCAACGGGATTCATATTATCGATTTGCAGATCACGCTCAAGAACCTGCACAGATTTCACGATCAGCTTGCCGATCTAGTCGCGGGCAGCGGCTCGGTTCTCTTTGTCGGCACGAAGCGGCAGGCGCAGGAAATCATCCAGCGGGAAGCCGACCGCTGCGGCATGCCCTACGTCAATTACCGCTGGCTCGGCGGGACGCTGACCAACTGGAAAACGATTCGCAGCCGCATCGACACCTTGAAGCAGTTGGAACAGCGCCGCGACGCCGGCGAGTTCGATCGGCTCACCAAGAAAGAAGGCCTGGTGCTTGAGCGCAAAATCGCCAAGCTCCAGCTACGCCTGGGCGGCATCCGCGAGATGCAGCGCGTACCCGATCTGCTCATCGTAGTCGATGCCGAGCGCGAATACACCGCCGTCAAGGAAGCCAATATCTTGAAGATTCCAGTGATGGCGCTGGTCGATACCAACGCCGATCCCGACATGGTCGATCATATTCTGCCCGCCAATGACGATGCCATGCGCTCTATACGCCTGCTGATTAGCGCGCTGGCGGACGCCGTGATCGAGGGGCAAAATCTGCGTCAGTCGGCCGGTATCGAAGAAGAAGAGGAACAGACTTTCGTCGATGCCTTTGACGAAGAACTCGCCGACGAAGATCTGCTCGGTGAATCGACTTTGGCCAAACTGCGCGATACCAAACTCTTCGGTGAAAAGGAAGATGAAGAGGGCGGGAGCGACGCCAGCGAGAACAGCGCCGAGGCGAGCGAGGGCGACGCCAGCGAAGCGGCAGCCGCCAGCGAAACCGAAGACTAAGCCAATCATCAAGACCTACGGAGACAAGTTGAAACATGGCAGTAACGGCAAAAGAGGTCAAGGCATTGCGAGACAAGACCGGCGCCGGACCGCTGGATTGCAAGAAGGCGCTGGAGCAA
>JAAXID010000270.1:12996-14850 GCA_012270545.1 Anaerolineae bacterium
TTCAAAGCCTTCGCCAAAGACATCGCCATGCACATCGCCAACATGAGCCCGAAATATGTCCTACGGGAGGATGTGCCGGAAGACATCGTGGCAGCGGAAACGCGCCGGCAGCTTGAGCGCGCACTAGGCGAAGGCAAGCCGGAACACATTGCAGAGAAGATCGTCGCCGGCCGCCTGAATAAGTGGTACGAAGAAATCGTGCTGATGGAGCAGTCGTTCATCAAAGACGATGACAAGACGGTCAGCCAATATCTGCAGGAAACGGTCGCCGAGGTCGGTGAGACGATCAACATCGGCCGCTTCCAGCGCTTCGCCATCGGCGACGAGAACTGAGCCCTTGGTCGAGCCGCTCTACGCATCGTGCCATGCCAGACAGGTTCAATGAATTGTATCAGGGATTAGTCAAAGGCTGATCCTCTTTTGCGTTGATGTACAACACGACAGTTTCAGAAAGCGACTGGGACATTCGCCTCTTCATCTACGAGGCGCTCGCAGCGAGCGGCCGCGCGCCGGGGGCTGATGCGCTGGCTCTCCGATTTGGGATTTCGCCATCCGAGGCGCGGCAAGCCCTGCAGCGATTGCACGACGCTCATACGCTGGTTCTGCAGGCGGGAAGCAGCGATATCCTGATGGCGAATCCGCTATCGGCCCTGCCTACCGATTACCGCGTTCTGATCGGCGCTACCGAGCTCTATGCCAACTGCGCCTGGGATTCGCTCGGCATTCCCGCCATGCTGGGCGCCGATGCCGGCATCGAGGCGCGCCATCCCTTGACGGCTGACCTGATCGAATATGCCGTGGAAGCTGGGCAGCTAAAGGGCTGCCGCGACTACCTTGTGCATTTCGCCCGGCCTTTTCGCCAATGGTACGCTGACATTGTAGATACCTGAGGGACGATTCTCCTCTTCCGGTCGGAAGTTGAAATCGACGAGTGGTGCCGGATTGAGCGCCGCCAGCGAGGCGCCGCCTTGACGCTCGATCACGTTTGGGAGCTCGCAAAGCGCTGGTATGAGGACAGGATGTCGCCGAGCTTCCGTGGCCGCACGCCTGAAGACGCCATCGCGATTTTTCGTTCGCTGAGCTTAACCGACGATTTCTGGACGATACCGCCGAATTGATTTGCCTCGTGCGGGATTTTCAGCGAATATGCTTTGTGGCAATACACTAGGGAGCCACCATGACAAGGAATGACCAGTTGCCATATAAGCGCGTCTTGTTGAAGCTGAGCGGCGAAGCCCTCGCCGGCGAAAGCGGGACGGGCATTGATCCGGAAAAGACGGCCTATATCGCCCAGCGCGTACGCGAGGTTTATGAGCTCGGCATGCAGGTCGCCATTGTCATCGGCGGCGGCAACCTGTGGCGCGGTGAACCAGCGGCGAAGCTCGGCATGGACCGCAGCACAGCCGACCACATGGGTATGATCGCCACCGTGATGAACGGACTGGCGCTGCAGGACGCCATCGAACGCCTCGGAATCGTCACGCGCGTGCAAACCGCGGTCGAAATGAACTCGATCGCTGAACCCTACATTCGTTTGCGCGCGATTCGCCATATGGAAAAAGGACGCGTAGTCATCCTGTCCGGCGGCATCGGCAGCCCCTACTTCACCACGGACTCGGCCGCGGCCTTGCGCGCCAGCGAGATCCACGCCGATGTTATTGTCAAAGCGACCAAGGTCGATGGCGTTTACTCGGCCGATCCAATGGATAATCCCGACGCGGCGCGTTATCGCCGGCTGAGCTACCAGGACGTGCTTAATCAGCAGCTGCGCGTGATGGATACGACCGCGTTCACCCTCTGCCAGGAAAATGCGATGCCGATCATCGTGCTGAATTTCTGGAATCCCCACGACCT
>JAAXID010000058.1 GCA_012270545.1 Anaerolineae bacterium
CGGCGGCCGGATTTCAGATCGCAAACACTTTGCGCGAGCGGGACATTATCGTTGAAGTGAGCATCGATGGGCGCAGCCTCCGACGAAGCTTGAAACATGCCGACCGCAAAGGCGCCGCGCTGGTGATCATCATCGGCGAAGCGGAACGCGCGCGTCAGGCGGCCATCCTGCGAGAGATGAGCAGTCATCAGGAATGGACGGTGACTTTCGACGAGCTGCCGGGGCGGGTCGAGGAGCTTCTGAAAACGCATGACTGATTCGATATCCCCGGATAACCTTTTAGTTGCTTTGCCGAGCAAAGGGCGTTTGGGCGATGCGGCCGATCAGTTTCTCGGGCGGGCGGGTCTGCAGATCTACAAGCCAAACCGCCGGCAGTATACGGCTACCATTCCCAGCTTGCCTTCGGCCGACGTTGTCTATCAGCGCCCGCGTGATATCGTTAGCCAGGTGGCGGAAGGTCTGGCTGATATCGGCGTGACCGGACTGGATAACGTTTTGGAGTACGGTGAGGATTCGGCCGATATCATGGTGATCGACCGGCTCGGCTTTGGCCGATGTGAATTGCTGCTGGCTGTGCCGGATTCCTGGATTGATGTGGCCTCGATCGCCGATCTGGCCGACCTGAGCTTGCGCAATCAAGAGCGCGGCGCGCAGCTGCGCATCGCGACGAAATATAGCAATCTGGTCAAGAGTTTCATGTATCGGCAAGGCATTTCGCATTTTCTGCTGGTGCATGCCGAAGGGGCGATGGAAGCGGCGCCGCGAATGGGCTACGCCGATATGATCGCGGACTTGTCGGAAACGGGTACGACGCTGCGCGAGAATCATCTGCGGCCGATCGATGGCGGCGCCATCATCGCCTCGGAAGCGGTCTTGATCGGCAATCGCCGCACGATGCGGCAGTCGCCACCCAAGCTGGAAACGCTGCGCGAAATGCTCGAACTGATCGAAGCTCATCGGCGGGCGCGCCAATATGTGTCGCTGCGCGCCAATATCAGCGGCGAATCGGTAGCGGATGTGCAGGGGCGCATTCTGGCCAACCCGGCGCTGAGCGGCACCAAGGGACCAGGCGTCGTCCCCGTTGCCAGCCCGCCAGGCTCAGCTCAGCGCTGGTTCGAGACGACGCTTTTGGTGCAGTCAGATCTGATACACAAGACGATGCAGCACTTGCGCGATCTTGGTGGCACCGACATCATTGTGACGCGTCCCAATTACGTCTTTGACGAGAAGTCCGAGACTTACGATCGCTTCGAAGATTTGCTGCATTCCAACGACGGACTTAGATTCTAGAGAGCAAATATGAGCAAAGTCGGCATCGTTAATCCGGGAGCGATGGGCGTTTCGATTGCGGCGTCAGGGAGGGCGGGCGGCCACGAAGTGTATTGGTCGTCGGCCGGGCGGAGCGCCGACACGCGTCAACGCGCCCTGGCGAATAATCTGCTTGCGGTTCAATCCTTGGCCGAGCTTTGCGCGGTCTGCGATGTGATACTTTGCGTCTGTCCGCCTCACGCGGCGGTATCGGTTGCGGCGGCTGTGATCGATGCCGGCTTCAGCGGACTCTATTGTGACGGGAACGCCATCGCGCCGCAGCAAGCGCAGCGAATTGGCGAGCGCCTGGCGGCCGCGGGCATTGATTTCGTCGATGGCGGCATTATCGGACCACCCGCTTGGAAGGAAGGCACGACCCGCTTCTACTTGTCTGGCCCGTCAGCGGCGCAGATCGCTCATCTCTTCGAAGGCACCGTCACCGAGGCGGTCGTAATCGGCGATGAGGTCGGCAAGGCATCAGCGTTGAAAATGGTATTCGCCGCGCAGACCAAAGGCTTCACCGCCTTGCTCTCGGCGATTCAGGGCGCGGCCGAAGAGCTCGGTGTGCGCGAAGACCTGGATCGTGAATGGGCGCGGCGTGATCCCGACGTGGCAGAGCGGCGCGGCGCTCAAGTGCGTAATGTCACGGGGAAAGCCTGGCGCTTCGCCGGCGAGATGCAGGAGATCGCCGCCACGTTTGAGTTGGTGGGCATGCCCCCGGGCTTCTTTCTCGCGGCGCATGATGTTTATCAGCGGATGGCGCGCTTCAAGGATGCGGATGAGCTGCCGGAATTAGATGAGGTTCTGGCAACGCTGATGGATGATTCGCGATAAGTTTCGTCTATAAAAGAGAAATCAATGCCTATCCTTAAGAATCAACAGATCCATGAGGCTGATACACAGCCCATTGCTATAGAACAGCAACATCAAAAACCACGCGCATTATACTGTAGACTTCTTTTCTTCATTGTTGTTACCAATATCGTAACCCTGATATTAGCTGTCGCCACAACGTTGTGGATAATTAACAACCTAGACATCGTCTCTGAAATCTTGCCGGTGGAGCTCGTTCTGCGCGCTCCTCATATCTCAGGCTCTCCCTCTCAAACTCTCCCAAGTCAAGAATCGCCCATTGAAACCAGCTTGCTCAGGCCAATCTCAACGAGTAAAGCCTTGGCTCCAAAACAAAGCGACGCGACTGTGCCGGTTGCCAAATCGACGGATGTACCTACGGCGACAGCAACGGATGTACGTACGGCGACGGCAACGGATGTACCCACCGCCACGCGGACTAGCGTTCCAACTGCAGAGCCGACCGCTGTTACGCGCGAAATCCAAGACTTTCCTGAATATATTTGTACCGAGGGCGCGGTCAACCTGCGCCAGGGTGCCGGTTACACGAATTTCGGCCTTGTCGGCCAGATCTTCCCCGGAACAAGATATCAGGTTGTCGGTGCAGTGGAAGGCGAAAGCGTGTATGGCAATACGACTTGGTATCGTATAAAGCATGCGAGGAAAACTGCCTATGTCACTGCGGAGCTTACCCACCTGTGTAGTGCACAACTGCAAGCACCCGCGCAACCTCAACTACAGCCGCAAGTGCAACAACCACAGCCGCAACCCCAACCTAGATTCTCCTGCCCATCCAAACCATCCTGTGGAAATGTGTCTAGCTGCGAGGAAGCGCATTTTATTTGGAAACAGTGTGGCTATTCTAGAGCGGATGGCGATGGAGACGGCGTACCTTGCGAGCGTGTATGTCCTGGCGGCTAGAGCCGCTAAAGCCAAGTAGCCCCTCGACCTCTGCCGGGTATTTCAAATCTCTGTAGTCAATGAGTATTCCGCAGCGCACCAATCAACTCCGGCAAGCCGGCGAAGACCATGTCCGGCCGCATCTCACTTTCTTGTAAACTCTCCACCGTCTCCACGCCGGTCATCACGAGCGCCGTTTTAATGCCGAGGGCTTTAGCGCCAGCGATGTCGGTGCCGATGCGGTCGCCAATCATCAGCGTCTCGTCTGGGCGCGCGCCAAGCTGACGCAGCGCGGCGTCGAACATACCGCGTTCCGGTTTGCCGATAATAGTCGCTGACTGACCGGAAGCCGCCTCGATCAAGGAAATGATGCTGCCCGCGCCCGGCACCAATCCCTCCGGCGACGGAAACGAGGGATCCGGATTGGTGCCGATGAAGCGCGCGCCCGCCCGAATCAGCAGGGTCGCCCTCCGCGCCTTTTCGTAGGTGAGGTCGAAGTCGATGCCACAGACGACCACTTCGGCGCAAGTGTCCACCAGCTGGAAACCAGCGTCGGTCAACATTCGCTTTAAACCGGCGCCACCGACGACGTGCATGCGCGCGCCGGCAGCATACCGCGTCTGCAAGTAGCTGACGGTTGCCGTGCCGCTGGTGACAATATGCTGAGGCTGGATTCCCGAGACGCCCATGCACGCGAGCTTGTCCACATAATCTTGCGCTGTTCGGCTGCTGTTATTGGTGGCGAGTACGAAATCCAGATCGCGCTGGAAAAGGAGAGCAAAAAGCGCATGCATGCCCGGCAGCGCATGCGACCCGCGCCATAAGACGCCGTCCATATCTGAGATTATGGCTTTGATTTGCTCGTACAAATGAAGAAGGCCTTTCGCTCGGCGGATCCGTGTTTCATTCTAACGCATCCCCTTGGCGGCGAAAGGCTGTTATGAGTGATGGGCTACTTGAGGCGTTCCAGCGTGCCCTGTTCCAGCGCGTACAAATGCTGTTGTTCCTGCGCTTGCAGAAGACTCGCCAGGCGCGGATAACCCTGTTCGTATTCGCGCGACCATTCGATGGCGAAATCGCCCCGTCGGATTTCGTCCAGAGTCGCTTCCATCAAGCCTTCCAGCTTCAGTTCCTTAAAGCGGTGCAAGCGACTGAATATGCCGTATTGTCCAGTTAATGATGAAAGGCGCAATGCGTGCAGCAAGCCCATTTGGGAAGCGCGCGAGAGATAATCTGTGAACTCGCCACTGATGATCAAATCTAGCATGATCGCTTCCGGCGGATAACCCAATTCCAGCAATACGGCGGCCGCGGTGGTCATAACGTGGTGGAAAGCGGGCAAGATCGCCTGCTGCACAAAAAGGTCCAGCTGCGATTCGTGCTCCATTGAAATCTCGATCGCGCCCGCCTGCAGGCTGCCCATGGCCTTGGCCAGCGCAAGCAGCGTCTCCAGCGCGCTCCCGGTCGCGTCTTGTCCGACGCCGACAAAACTGAAGAAGCCGCTGCCGTCTTGGAAACGGGTTCTTACTGCCGCTCCGATCGTGCGCGGGGCGATCATGCCAACATCGACAAAAGGCGGCGGCTCGACAAAACCGAAGGCGATGTTATAGCCGCTGGCGAAAACCAGCAGATGGCCGCGCTGGAGATAAGGCGAAATCCGCTCCAGATAGGCTTCGGGAAGGACTTCGTCCGGCAAGAAGAGCATCAGTATGTGGCAGCGCGGGATCACCTTTTCGATGTCTTGCGGCTCAAAGCCGTCTTCGCGCGCGTGGTCGCGGGTTTCATCTTCGCGCAGACCGACAAGCACGCGGATGCCGGAATCGCGCAGATTGTTTGCGACCGGGCGCCCCAGATTGCCAAAGCCGATGATGCCCACTGTCTTGCCACTCAAGACATTGAGATTGGCGTCTGCTTCACGATAGATCGTCGCCATAGTGTTATCCTGCAAATCTCCGTCCCGCGCCTCAGCCGAGTCGTTTGCGCCACAATTCGATATCGTTGCCGTTGCGATAAAACCCGTAGCGCTCGTATAGTCGTTGCGAGGGCAGATTGCTCAATTGCGTATTGACGGACAGCTCGGTCAGATTCCGATTTCTGAAGTCCCCCAGAAGCTGATGCATGAGGGCGGATGCGATTCCTTTGCGCCGATGCTTCGGGTGGACCGCCAGACGCGCCAAGTGCCCGATTTCCTCCTGACGCGTACTGAACTGATAGGCGATCAACTCATCATCCAGCGTGGCAACGGTTGCGCTCGCCGCGCTGCGAAAGGCCTGCCACATATCGTATTCCGCCAACTGCCAGGGCGTCTTAAAAGCCAGGCGGTCGATCATCATGATATCAGCGAGATCTTGGTCTTCCGCCGGCCGTATACGCGCGGGAACCTTCGGCGATGGTGGCAATCGATTGCCGATCTGACTCATGGTGATGATATCTTCTTCGCTGCTGAAACCGCGTTCGCGCAGGTAGGTGGGCAGCCAGTTGGTGATCATCAGAATGACGATGTTGCTTATTCCCAGCTCGACGCAGCGGGCTTCGGCGGCTTCGCAGAGTTCCCGCACGACCAGGCCGGGCATTCTGCCATCGCGAATGCCGAGCAGCCGAATCCAACTCCAGCCAGCGATCGGCCGCGAGAGGCCGATATAACCGACCAACTGGTCGCCGTGCCATGCCAGCAAGACATGACCCAGCTCATTATCCAGCCATTGGCTCGTCTTGTGCCAGTCCAGATGCTTGTGCGCCCACTGACTGTACCAGGCGAGCTCGAGCAGGGCGCTTCTGTGTTGACGCTCGTAGGCGGTAATTTTCAGCCGCGTGCCCAGCATCAGGTCTGCGTCTTCATTCGCTTGACGTAGCTGCGCACCCGGTCCAAGTCAAACCACTTACAGAGCCGCCCATCAAACAGACGAGTAGCGAGGCGAGGCGAGTCCTCTTCCATTGTTCGCCTGGTTTCGGGCGTGGTAAAGACTGTTGGGCTGCGTGAAAGATATCGGAAGTCGATTATCTGAAACAGCTTCTCCTGGGACCAGGACGTAGCGCTTGCCAGACTCAAATCATCCAGAATCAATATCGGAATGCTGAGAATATCTTTAAAGCGCTTATCGAAGCGCGAATGCGACTGCGGGTCAAAGGTTTGTCGCAGGTAGTCGAGTAAATCTGGCGCGGTAGTAAACATGACATCCTTGCCACGTTCATTTAGATCGTTGGCAATTGAGGCTGCTAAATGCGTCTTGCCCGATCCATAGTCACCCAAGAAACACAGCCATCCACGTGGATTCTGCGCCCAGTTTCTCGCCATGCCCAATGCAGTCTTGAGATTGGCTATCTCATCAGATTCCAGGCCGTCGGTTGTGAACGTATCGAATCTCATATGTTGATAGAGGCGCAAGTCATTAAAGCGCATTTCGAGAGACTGAGTGCGCGCTACCCTTCGATAGTCAGGCGCATTGATCCTGATGTGCTTAACGATTTCGCCCTGCATCATGCGGCTGCTAATACGCGGATCAAGATCGTCAAAGGGCGTGTTGGTTGTAACAACTGTCGGCAGACGATTCACATGCCGGAAATTAAGAAGTTGGAACAGCTTTTCTTTTGCCCAGCCGCTAGGATTCTCTACGCCTAGGTCATCAAGCACCAGTAAAGGCACATTACGTATGCGCTCGAAATAGGCATCAAATGAAGCTTCGGATTCTGGATCAAACGTGGCGCGCAATATGTCAAGGAGGTCGGGCGCGGTTATGAAGACGACCTGCTCTCCATACAGCTCCAAACGCGCGTTGGCAATGGCAACAGCCAGGTGCGTCTTGCCACAGCCATACGGTCCTTCATAGACAATCCAACCGATAGGATCTTGGGCATAGCCTTCCCCTGCCGATTTAGCGTTATAAAGGGAAGTAACGTTGTTTGGCGTATAGCTTCCACCTAAGTGGCTGACTCTAAAGTTTTTAAAGGTCTTGTCTCGGTAGCCGTCAAGATTTCCGAAGCGCCGCAGCCGTTTGTGCATTTCCCGGTCTTCTTCTACGGGATGATTGGGGCAACGCTGAAACCTGCCAAAGCGCGGGTCCGTCACAGGAACGTCAAGCGTATACACGCCTTTGCCGTCACAGAGCGGGCAGGGCAGAGCTCGGTCCGCCGGGTCGTAGCACACGACATCAATTGAATTCTCAGTTCCTTCATCAGCTCGGTAGCTTGATGTTGGCTTTCCGTTATCTTGACCGGTTAGGTTTGCGCCGTCCAAGGCGTCGCCCAAATTTCTCACCCCTGCGTCCTTCCTGCTGCCATCTTTCGAGTATCGCTCTGATATAGCGCCAATTCCGTTTGTTGCCTTCGACCGCCAGGCGCAGCGCGTCTTCGATCCAGTCTCGCGGATAGGTGGCCTCCGCATCCCTGAGCGAATCGACGATCATCGGTGTCATGACGCCGATGTTTTCTTCGTAAAGCGCGTAGATAGAAGGGCGCGCTGGGAGCAGCTCGATTTCACCATCGGCGGATGGTCGCCACTCGCCGGCTTGTATCCGCTGGCGCAGCGCCCGCCCGTTTTCGTCAGCGAGCGTATAAACCCGTTCGCTCACCCCATTCAATCTGACTTTCGCCATCAGCAGCGTCCCGCGAGCAATCGCTTTGGCCAGCGCGCCATTGAGCATCTCCAGCGCGGTCATTGATTCATCGAGGACTGCCAGACCGCGCATCAGTTGCTCGGCGGCAATGAATTCGTCAACGCGCAGGAAGCGGTAATCGCCATCCTTTTGCTGGAGCGCCGCCAAGCTGAATATCGTGACCTTGAGTTCGGCAAGGTCGTCTATCAGCGGCAAGAGTTCGCTGAATAAGTATGCCGGCAGCGAGACAGGCTCTTTGTCGTGAACGAACAAGTTGCCCTTGCTCACAACCATACGCTTCAATCCAGGTTGCTTATATCGGCGAGGTTCAAATTGACTTTCCTGACATCTTTGAACCGCGTATAGGACTTCTCAAAATAAAGCTGGACGGCGCCGGTGGGCCCATGACGGTGCTTCGAGAGCAGAACATCCGCTTGATTCGGAAACTCGGTTGTATCCGGATTGTAGACTTCATCGCGATAGAGGAAGAGTACCGCGTCAGCGTCTTGCTCGATGGTGCCGCTTTCGCGCAGATCGGAAAGCTGTGGGCGTTTGTCCTGCCGCTGCTCGACCGCGCGCGACAACTGAGCGGTCGAGAGTACAGTGACGTTAAGCTCGCGCGCGAGTTCTTTCAGCGAACGGCTGATGTAACTGATCTCCTGGACGCGATTGTTCTCGTATGCGCGCCCGGCGGACATCAATTGCATATAATCGACCATCACGATATCGAGGCCGTATTCGTGCTGGAGACGCCGACACTTGGTGCGCATCTCGACGGGCGCGATTGAGGGCGTATCGTCAATGAAGAGCGGCAAGTTGGAGATGCGTCCAATCGCTTCGGTCAGGCGTGTATGCTCCCGCGCGCTGATATCGGCCGTGCGCAGTTGCTGAATGCGGATGCCGGTTTCCATGGATATAAGACGCTGAACCATTTGCTCAACACCCATTTCCATCGTGAAAATGGCGACGCGGCGATCTCTGCGCGCCACATTCAAAGCGACCGACAGCATCCAGCTCGTTTTGCCCATGCCCGGGCGTCCGGCAAAGACAATGAGGTCCGATTTCTGGAAGCCGCCGAGCAAGCCATCTAGGTCATTGAAGCCGGTTGGCATGCCAATGGTGCCGGCGCCAATCTCAAGCAGCTTTTCCATCTCATCATAGTATTCGCTGGCGGCATCCCATATTGGTACGAATTCCCGTTTGATCTGACTGTTGCTGACCGAAAAGAGCGCCTGTTCCGCTTCGTTGATAACCTTGTCGATGGGCAGTTCTTCGTCCAGCGCAAACTGGCGGATGCTGTCGGCGGCTTGCAGCATTTTGCGGCGCGTTGAGGTGCGAGCCACCATCTCGCCATACACTTCGGCGTGGATGGCGGTCGGTGTATTGTTGACCAGGCTGGTCAAATAGGCCGGCCCGCCGATCTCGTCAAGGAAGCCCATGTCCTGCAGCTCGCGCAAGAGCGTCACGTAGTCGATAGCGTCATTGCGTTCTTGCAAGCGGCTGAAGGCCTTCCAGATATACTCATGCCGCTTTATAAAGAAGTCCTCTGCAGTCAGAAAAGATGCGACGCTTAGAAAGGCTTTCGGTTCGAGCAGAATAGCGCCGAGCAGCGCCTGCTCGGCCTCCTGGCTCATCGGGGCTTGTAACTGCGTTTGCTGCGCCTGATAGTCCATTGCAGGTCTTCCAAGAGGGTGACCGACAGCGGTCAACCTTCCGGCAAACCGAAAGCGACCGAGGATCGGTAATTCGATTATAATATAGACCAGTCCGGCGGTCTAAAGATTACTCTTCGTCTTCGAGATCTTCCAGATTAAGTGTGTCGACGAAATCGGTGAATGCGCTCAGCTTGCTTTCATCGATGCGTTCACCGTTTTCGCTTCTCTCGTGCAAGTCATCCGCCAAGCCCAGAATCTCCGGTTCCACATTTCGGTCGGGACGAATGCCGGCGCGATCCATCACGCTCTTATCGACGTAAATCGGCGCGCTCAACCGAACTGCCAAGGCGATGGCATCGCTGGGTCGGGCGTCAATCTCGATCGTTTCGCCACCTGCATCGATATTGATCACAGCGAAGAAAACATCTTTGCTCAAATTGTTGATGTGAATGTGGCGTACGGTTCCACCCATCTCTTGGATGGTGGACTTGAGCAGGTCGTGAGTCAGCGGCCGCTCGCGAACCATGCCCTGCAACTCGAGCGTTATCGCTTCCGACTCGAACTGGCCGATCCAGATCGGCAAATAACGTTCTTCATCAACATCGCGCAGAACGACCAAACGGTGTTGCGACATCAAGCTAACCTGTACTCGATCCACGATCATTTCAATCATACGACGGTCGCCTTACTCGAAATCAGTCCAATGAACATTATACACCGAAGTCTTGCCACTTCAAACTTGGCCGTCAGTTGGGGAGTGTCTAATGTGCTGGACTCTGCTTTTCTAACCCCAT
>JAAXID010000195.1 GCA_012270545.1 Anaerolineae bacterium
ACCTTCCCCGGCTCGGAGGAACGAACGCGCGTTATCTCCTGGGCGACGCGGGGTCCGGTGATCGACATCATCGTCGAGCGCTTGCCGCAGACGCTGTGGGTTGTCGGCTCGTCTTATATTCTCGGCGTCTTGATCGCCATCCCAGTCGGCATCTATTCGGCTTATCGGCAGTATTCCATTTTTGATCAGATTGGCACGTTTCTGATGATGGTGGGCTTCTCGGTGCCGACATTTTTCACGGGCCTAATGTTCATCATCGTCTTCAGCGTCAATCTGAAATGGTTCCCATCGGTGTACGACACGACTCTTGTGGTCACTGATATCGAGACGCTTCAGCAACAGCTGCGCCAGATGATCATGCCGGTTACGGTGCTGACCTTGTACACGACCGCGCAGATGAGCCGCTATACCCGCGCCTCTACGCTGGAGAACTTGCAGCAGGATTTCATCCGCACGGCGCGCTCGAAAGGCTTGACCGAACGCGTGGTCGTGAGCCGCCATGTGGTGCGCAACAGCTTAATCCCGGTCGTCACGCTGATCGCGCTGGGCATCCCGGGCATCTTCGCCGGCGCGCTCATCACCGAGCAGATTTTCCGCGTGAACGGCATTGGGCAGTATTTGATCATCGCCATTCAGGGCGGAGACTTGCCGACGGTGCAGACGGTCACCTTCATTTTCGCCGTGCTGGTGGTGCTCTTTAATATCGTCGCCGATGTCCTCTACGGCATTCTCGATCCGCGAGTCACCTACACCTAGACGGAATGAGGGGCTGAGACTATGACCGTTAAAGCGAAGACGAAGCCAGCGCAGCTCGAAGCAGCTGAAATGCAGCAGGCGCGCACCTTCGTCGGCGATGCCTGGAATCAGTTCCGCAAACATCGTCTGGCGCTGGTCGCGATCTTTATACTGGCGGTCATCATCCTTGGCGTCTTGGTCGGTCCCGCATTTTGGACGATTGATCCGACTTATATCAACATCGCTGACGCCTATCAGCTCTCGTCGCCGGAGCATCCCTGGGGCACGGACAGCCTCGGGCGGGACACGCTGGCGCGCGCGCTGCAAGGCGGCCGCGTCTCACTCATGATCGGCATTTCCGCCATGCTTGTGTCGATCACCATCGGCACGGTCATCGGCTTGTCCTCGGGCTATTTCCACCGCTTGGATAACCCGCTAATGCGCCTGACCGATATCTTCATCGCGCTGCCGCAGCTGCCGCTGCTGCTGGTGCTGATGATGCTCTTCCGCGAACCGCTGAAAGCCTCGTTCGGCGTTGAAGGCGGCGTCTTCATTTTGATGGTCTCCGTCATCGGCGGCTTGCAGTGGATGCCGACGGCGCGTCTGGTGCGCGGCGAGGTGCTGACGGTGAAATCGCGCGAATTCATCACCGCCGCCACCGCCGTCGGCTCGCAAGACGGACGTGTACTGACCAGCCATATCTTGCCCAACGTGATGAGCCCGGTCATCGTCGCCGCGACCTTCAGCATCGCCAGCGCGATCATCACCGAATCGGCGCTGTCCTTCCTCGGTTTGGGTTTCCCGCCCGATTTCCCGACCTGGGGGCGCTTGCTCTTCGATGGCAAGGATTACCTGACGATCACCTGGACGCTGGTATTCTGGCCCGGCCTGTTGATTTCGCTGACTGTGCTCTGCGTCAACTTCATCGGCGATGGCCTGCGCGATGCGCTGGATCCGCGCTTGCGGAAGTAGCCTCTGCTGAAATCGAAGGTGTGCGGGAGCGCGTCGGGATGGCACGCTAAAATGAATGGCTGCATCCAGCCGCCCCAGCTAATCTAGCGAGATCCGCCAATGCCCTATATCAGACAGATCACCATCGACCAAGCCAGCGGGCTGGTCAAGAAAGAACTGGAAAAGGCGGTGGCGCGCGCGGGCCGCGTCTGGAACATCGTGCAGATCATGTCGCTGAACGGGCGCGTGCTGAAGTCGTCGATGGAAATGTATGGCGCGACTATGTTCGCCGACTCGCCCTTGACGCGGGCACAGCGCGAGATGCTCGCCGTCGTGGTCAGCAAGGTCAACCACTGCGTCTACTGAATTCGCTCGCACGCGCATGACCTCCGTGCTGAGGTCGAAGGGTTTGCCGATGATGAGGAGGCTGACGCTTACGTCGATGCCATCGCTCGCGATTGGCGGACGGCGCCATTGAACGATGTCGATCAGGCCTTATGCGCCTATGCGGAAAAACTGACCCGTGCGCCGTCCGAGATGGGCGAGCCCGATGTGGCGCGGCTGCGCGCGGTGGGCTTGGACGATGTCGCCATTCACGACGCCACGCAGATAATTGGGTTCTTCAATTACATCAATCGGGTCGCCGATGCTTTAGGCGTCGAGCCGGAGCGCTTCGTCCCGCCCTGGGGCGAAGGCTAGACCGCAACCGCCTCCGGCCGCAGCCAAATTGTGAAAAGGCGGCTCCCCCGAACACACCGCTTGTTGCTATTACCCGCGCATGCTGGCTCTTGAGCCGATTGGCAAAACCCCTGAAAAATCAGGTTTAGCCGCCAAAACTTGCTTGGCTGTGCACAAATCGCGCTAAAGTGAAGGCAATCCCTTAGTTCAACCAGTGGCGTTGATCGCGGCTTCCTGCCTTGTTAGCGCCCGGCATATACGCAAGAATCAGAGTGTTCCGGCTGCCCATTCAGTTTATGATTTGGATACTGATTACGGGCTGGGGCGGTGAGCATGAGCAGGACGGAATTGAGCGAGAATCAAGCGGATCTGGTGGCGAAGGTTTGCCGATATTTGCTGGAGATCCATCCGCAGTTAGTCAGCCTGCCGGAGCTGGGCGCGCGCTTCCACATCAGTCCCTATCATTTGCAGCGCATCTTCAAGCGGACGACCGGCATATCGCCCCGCGAATACGCCGCCAATCTTCGTCTGGAGGAATTCAAGGCGCATGTTCGCCAGGGCGAGCGCATCACCGATGCCATTTACGGCGCCGGCTACAGCTCGTCGAGCCGCTTGTATGAACAGAGCGACGAAAAGCTCGGCATGACGCCATCGGCTTATCGCAAGGGTGGCGCCGGCATGACGATATTCTACAGCGCCGTGCCCTGTCCGCTTGGTGTTCTGTTGGTCGCGGTGACCGAACGGGGCATCTGCAAACTGAGCCTGGGCGACGCCCCCGTGCCGCTCATCGCCGACCTGGAGGCGGAATTCGACCGCGCCGAGCGCATCCAGGATGATGAAGGCGTTGGCTACTGGGTGGAGTGGATCATCGCCTATCTCGAAGGCTGGCAGCCCAATCTGGACCTGCCGCTGGATCTGCGCGCGACCGCCTTTCAGTTGAAAGTCTGGCGGGAACTGCAGGCCATACCGGTAGGCGAGACGCGCAGCTACAGTGAGGTTGCCGCCGCCATCGGCCAGCCATCGGCAAGCCGCGCCGTCGCCAGCGCCTGCGCCAGAAATCCGGTCGCCCTCGTCATCCCCTGCCATCGCATCATCCGGGCGGACAAGCGCCTGGGCGGCTACCGCTGGGGCCTGGAGCGCAAGCGCGCCATCCTCGAGCGCGAGCGGCAATATCGCCAACAGGAGCATCCGTCCCGCGATTCCGACTAGCCAGCTTCGCCGTTGCCAGCAGTCTTGGCGAGTAGGTCACACCGACCATGGCGCCTACGTTTGAGAGAACCTCTGTGTCTTCGGTGGTTGGATAAGTCATCCCCGCGCCCAGGCCAGCGAATCGGCGCTGACCTCGCCCAGGTCCAGCCGGCTCAATTCACCCGTCGTCAGATCGATGCGCATGATCCGCGAGACGCCATCGACCGAGCGGGCGAAGGTGACGGCGCGGCCCTCTGGCGTCCACTTGGGCAGGCTGTCATAACGCGAATTCACCACTAGCGGCGATATTTCGCCCGTCTCCAGCTCGAACAGATAGATCGCCGAGGCGCCAGCGCGCCCGGAAGCGAAGACGATCCGCTTCCCATCCGGCGACCAATCGGGCGAGGTATCGGGCGCGCGATGGTCTGTCAGCTGACGGACCTCGTTGGAAGCCATGTCGACGAGATAAAGATTCCAACCATCGCCGCGGTTCGAGGTGAAAGCGATCGTTTTGCTGTTGGGCGACCAGGCCGGCTGACGGTCACCAGCTCTGTGCGTCGTGACGCGCCGCCTGTCCCTGCCATCCGGCCGGATGATATAGATGTTGTTGTCGCCTTCCCGATTGCTGGCGAAGGCTATCCAGGCGCCATCGGGCGACCAGGCGGGGGATTCGGCGATGGCGACGGAATCGGTCAGCCGTATCGTAATGCCGCTGGTCAGATCGTGGGCGACGATATCGCTGCCGAAGCGCAGATATGAGGTCAGCGCCAGGCGCGCGCCATCGGGCGAAAACGAGGGGTCGGTGAAAAAATCGAAGTCCAGCCGCTTTTTCAGTCTGTGATTAAGATCTTGCACGATGACGGCGGGCAAGCCGGTTTCGAGCGTCATGTAGGCGACGACCGGCGAAGGGATGAGGAGCGCCAGCAGGTAGCGCAGCAGCATCAGCAACAGCGTGAATATGAGAATCGGCGCGGTCAGGCGGAGCAGACTGCGGCGCATGATGCGAATCAGGCAGCGAGCGCCAGAAACTGACGCTGCGTCAGGTAGGCTTTGATCTGCTCGGCAGCGATAGCGGCTTCGACCCGCATATTGTAGAAGGCGCCGCGCCCCTTGTAGAAGACACCCACCAGATACAGTCCGTCGTGCCCCAGCACTCCCCGTCCGTTGGGATGCTCGCTGACATCGCGCAGCGGCCAGCCGCGGATGCCGTTGGGTCCGATATCCCAATCGCAACTGGTTTCCGGATAATACATCTCGGTACTGTAGCGCATATCAATGTCGAGGTATTGATGCAGGACGGGCAGAAAGCCGGTCGCCATGATCACCACGTCCAGCTCAAGATATGACCCGTCCGCCAGCGTCACGCCGCGCGCGTCAAAGCTGAGCGGATGCCGTACTGGCAGGACCCGCCCCTGTCGCAGCGCGTTCAGCAGCTCGGGCCCGCGGTAGCCGGTGCCGGCGCCGGTCCTGGGCGGCGCTTCCCAAACGCCGAAGTCCGCCGCGTTGTACTTGAGCGCGCCCGTCTTCCTTTGCAGCCAGACGCAGTAGCGCTCCGGGAGATAACTGCCCAGCATCATCCAGGCGTGACGGGGCAGGCCGTAGGGATAGCGCGGACGCAGGTCGACGCCGCTGCGGATGGACAGCCAGGTGAAGCCGCCGGCCGCTACCTTGCCCGCCGCCACCGCGATGTCTGTGCCGCTCGGTCCGTTGCCCACCACCAGCGTCCGCTTGCCACGCACCTGGTCGGAATGGCGGAAATCGCGTGAGTGCAAGATCTCGCCGTCGAAGCTGTCCAGGCCTGGTATATCGGGCAGCTGTGGATTATCAAAGACGCCCGTGGCCGGGATGACGGCGCGGTAAGTTTCGATTCCCGCGCTGGTCTCCACCTGCCAGAGCCCGTCTTCGCGCGGCGCGACGCGATGAACCTCGACACCATGCGTGATCGGCAGTTGCTGATCCCCCATCCAATCGACCAGATAGCGGTAATACTGCTTCGCCGTCGGGTGGATGCCCCAATGCAGAGGAAACTTGCGGCCGGGCAATTCGCTGAAGAAACGCGATGTGTTCAGCCGCAGCGAGGGATACAGACTGTTCCAGGTCACCGCCAGCGTATGCGAGCGATCGATGACGCGATATTCGAGCCCGGCCTGGCGCAGCGCGTAGGCGGCGTTGAGGCCGGCGGGGCCGGCGCCGATGA
>JAAXID010000115.1 GCA_012270545.1 Anaerolineae bacterium
TACACCGGCGACTTGAAATTGGCGGGCATGCTTCACGCGCGCTTTGTCTTGAGCACTTATGCCCACGCCAATATCACGGGCTTAGACGCGAGCGCGGCTCTGGAAGTTCCCGGCGTTCAGCGCGTCTTGACTTGCGACGATTTGCCCAATGTGACGCCATCGTCCCGCGCCAGATTAATGCTCGCGAGAGGACGCGTAATCTTCGTGGGACAGCCGATTGCGATCGTCCTGGCTGAGACGGCGGCCGCGGCCGCGGATGGCGCCGAGTTGGTTGAGGTGGATTACGAGCCGTTGGACGCGGTGACGTCTATAGATGATGCGGTTGCGGAAGGCGCTGCGATCGTGTGGCCCGCTGGCATCCCGACCGGCGCCGGAGACGAGGCGGCGCACGGCGCCGATACCGGCGGCGAATCGGAAGATGATGAGGAGGAAATCTCCAATATCGCGGGGCAAACTAGGATGGAAACGGGCGATATCGAGGCGGCCTTCGCCGAGGCGGACGTGATCGTCGAACGCAGCTTTGATACCCCGATGGTGCATCAGAGCTCGATCGAAACGCAAGGCTGGGTTGCGCAGCCCAATCCGCTGAACGGCGGCCTGACTATGTGGGGCAGCATTCAGTCGCCCTTCGGCGTACGCTACGATGTCGCTGATGTCCTCGGCGTGCCGGAGTCGGACGTAACCGTGTATGGCATGCCGGTCGGGGGAGCTTTCGGCGCCAAGTTCGGCCTGTACGAGCCCTTGGTTGGCTTGGTTGCCGCCACCGTCGGCCGGCCCGTCAGTTTGATCCTGACGCGCGGCGAAGAGCTGCTGACGACCAACCCGGCGCCGGCGCTGCGCATCCGTGGCAAGCTGGGATTCAAGCGTGATGGCTCGCTGATCGCCATGCAGTCTGATGTGACGGCGGACACCGGCGTTTATCCGAGTGGGCTCGGCAGCTTCGCGGCGATGCAATTCGCCAGTTTCTATCGTTCTCCCAATCTCTTGCTGGAATCGACCAATGTCGTGACCAACAAGCAGTCGGTCGGCGCCTATCGCGCGCCCACTTCGCCGACGGCTTTCATGGCGGTGGAAACACTGTTTGATGAAGCGGCGGCGCAGCTCGACATGGATCCGGTTGAATTGCGCTTGAAGAATGCGGCGCGCTCCGGGGATCCGGCGCCCGATGGCGGCGATTTTCCCGTCATAGGCATGGTCGAAACGCTCGAAGCGGCGCGCGAGCATCCGCTCTGGAAAAACCGTGAAGCATCGCGTGCGCGGGGCCGGGGAGTCGGCATCGCCATCGGCGGCTGGATGGGCGGTTTGGAACCGGGCGCGGCCGTCTGTAAGCTGAACCGCGATGGCGTCTTGCAAGTGCAGATCGGCACGGCTGATTTGTCCGGCACGCCGACATCGTTCGCCGTGCTGGCGGCGGAGGCTTACGGAGTCGATGTGGACAAAGTGCGCTTCGTCTACAGCGATACTGACAGCGCGCCCTACGGCGGTGGCGTCGGCGGCAGCAAGACGCTCTACACCTTGGGCAATGCGGTGATTCGCGCGGCGGAAGACGCCCGCCGTCAGACGCTGGCCATCGCGGCTGAGGAGTTCGAAGTATCGGCTGAGGACCTGGAGATCGTCGATGGCCGCGTGCAGGTGCGCGGATTCCCGGATCGCTCAGTCCCGTTGGGCGACCTCGCCGGCAAAGCGATGACCTTCGGCGGCCAATACGACCCGATTCATGGCAGCGGCAGCCAGGCGATTACCGATCGCGCGCCCTCGTTCTGCGCGCAAATCGCCGAGGTCGAGGTCGACGAAGAGACGGGCGAGGTCGATCTGCTGAATCTGGCGGTCGTACAGGAAGTCGGTCGGGCGATCAACCCGCTGACGGTGGAAGGGCAGATGCAAGGCGGCGCCGTGCAAGGCCTCGGCTGGGCGCTATATGAGGAGATGCGCTATGACGACGACGGCCAGCTTCTTTCTGGCTCCTGGATGGATTATGCGATGCCCGATGCCGTGCAAGCCGCGCCCATTCAGACGCAGATCGTCGAGGTGCCCTCAATCAGCGGACCGTTTGGCGCGCGCGGGGTAGGCGAGCCGCCGGTGATTCCAACGGTCGCCGCTATCGCAAACGCTGTCGCTCATGCCACCGGGGTGCGCATGACACAGACGCCGATGACGGCGCCGCGTGTGCTGGAGGCGCTGGAACAACGCTAGACTGTTCTTGCGTTTCGACGGGCGGCCTGATAGGTCGCCCCTACATTTTGCGCTTCGGCAGGCGACTCACCGTGTCGTGTAGACACTGACCGCCAGTCGCCCATATATTCGGATTGTCTGCAGATATTCACAGCTTGCCGCCGTCAATTGCCAGAACCTGACCAGTGATCCAGTTGGCATAATCTGAAGCGAAGAAGAGCACGCCATTAGCGATATCTTCCGCCGAGCCCAGTCGCTTGAGCGCGAAGCGATTGATCAGCGCGCGCTGACCCTCTTTGCCGTAAGACTCAAACTGTTTGATAGAGTTCGGGTTGGACAAGACGAAGCCGGGCGCGATGTTGTTGACGGTGATGTTCCATTCGCCCAGCTCATGCGCCAGTTGTCGCGTCAAGCCGATTTGCGCCGCCTTGGCCGAAGCGTAAGCCTGAATGCCGGTGAGGCTGACACCTAGGCCGGCCCCGCTTGAGATGTTGATGATGCGGCCGTAATGCTGCGCTTTCATGCCCGGCGCGACTGCTTGCGCAAAGTAGAACGCGCCGCGCGTATTGACGGCGAAGATGCTGTCCCAGTCTTGCTCAGTAATCTCTTCCAGCGGGCGCCCGACCTGGCCCAGGACACCACCGGCATTGTTGACCAGGATCTGCGCGGCGCCCTCAACAGAAAGGATCTCATCCACGAAACCAAACACCGTGTCGCGATTCTTGACATCGACCACCTTGACACGACAGTTGCCGCCGGCGTCTTTGCAGAGCTGTTTCGTTTCCGCAAGTTCATCGCCGAGGATATCGCAAGCCCAGACGGATGCGCCGCGCTCGGCGAGGGCGAGGGCGATCGCGCGGCCGAACCCATGCGCCGCGCCGGTGACGATCGCGGTCTTGCCGCGAAAATGGATGTTCATGGAAACTCCGCCTTCAGTTCGTCCAGATTAGCCAGAGATTGTTCGCGCAGTCCGTCTTCGATGTCGCGGATCATAGCGATCCAGCGGCGGGTTAAAGCCAAGTCTAGGCCGACCGCGTCCGCTTCGGCGAGGAGCGGATCGTACATAATGACTTCCGTTTTGCGCTTGCGTACGGCGAGGTCGCGCCAGATGCCGCTATGCGTCTTGGCGGAAAGCTTGTTGAAAGCCACCAACGTATCAAGCGACTGGTTAATGCCGTCGCGGTCCTCAGCCAGAAAGACAGCCGGGTCGAAGCCGTTGAAGCCATAGGCCTCGATGCCGAGCCGGTCGGCGAGCTGCAGGATTTCTTGCGCCGCCCGAATGTAGAGATGACGGTAGCGACTGTCTGAAAGCGCCTCGGCGATGGATTGCTGCGTCAGGGCGCTCAGGAAGAGCATTGCCCCGTAAGCTTCTTTGCCCCAGAGGTAGCCCCAAATATTTTCTGTGACCAGGGTGTTTTCATCGAAGTCGCGGAAGACCGATTGCATGCGCGTCAGCCGGGGAGTTATCTCGCCATCCAGTTCACCGATGACGACCGCGCCGCGTCCACCGAAGAGAATCTCGCCAGGTCCATGATAATCGGCGCTGAAGTTGACAAAGGCGCCCAGTGTACGTTCGCGGCCGACGAGCCTCTCAATGATCAGTTCGTTCAGTCCGTTCTGGACGGACATCACGAAGCCGTCATCGGCGAGGAAGGGCGCCAGCGCTTCGGTCGCCGCGCGCGTGTGCTGCGATTTAGTACAGAGCAGTATCGCCTCGTATTGCCCAGTCAATTGATCGGGCAGCAGCGCTTCCGCCGAGACCATGAATTCGTCTACAGGACCTTTGATGCGGAGGCCTGACTGGTTGATCGCCTTGACATGCTCCTCGACGATGTCGATGAAGAGAATGTCATGCCTCGCTTTGATCAAGTATGCGCCCATGACGCCGCCAATGGCGCCGGCGCCCCAAATGACTATGCGCATCAGTCCCATCCTCCTTCGAGCAGGGCGAGGGTCTCGGCGACCGCGACTTGCCAGATCGCCAGCATTTCCGCGTCGGGGCGCTGATAGAGGCCGCCCATATTGCCATCGTCGAGGACCTGCCGTGTTTTCGCCGGGCTGAGCGTCATCAGCGCCTCGAGATCCGTCACCGGCTTGCGCTCGTCGGGCATGGTGACATCCGCCAAGCGCGTCCAGGGGTAGTTTTCCATCCAGGAGGCGTGCGAGCCGACCGGATCAGTCTCCAGCACCTTGGCCCAAGTTCTGGGCGCGTTGTACCAGTTGTGCCATTTGACCGTCGAATCCGGATTGTCCATCATCCATTCGCGCAGCATGCCTTGCGCGGGCGCATTTCCGCCGTGGCCGTTGACCAGCAGAATCCGGCGGAAACCGGCGCGGCGGATGCTATCCAATACATCGCGAATCAGCGCCAGATAGGTCTCGACGCGGAGGGTGACGGTGCCGGGAAAGGCGGTCCATTGCTGCGCCAAGCCGTATGGAAGAACAGGATAGACGGGCACATCAGCGATGGCGCCGACTTCATTGGCAAGGCGCGCGGCAAGGATTGCGTCGACGGCCAAGCTCAAGTAGGCGTGCTGTTCTGTGCTGCCGGTTGGCAATATGCAACGATCGTCAGATTCGAGGTATTGCTCAACCTGCATCCAGTTCATTTCAGAAATTCGCATCGTTCGCTCTGTTCTCGGTCGGTGGCTAAGTCCGGTGTCTGTGAGACTTCCAACGATGATATTATATTGTATATTTTGAGCTGTCAAACAGCGCCGGCATCGCATTTGAAGGGTACGCTGGACGCGGTCGAAAGCGAAGACAAGGACGGGCACGGACCGTGGCGATTGAACCGGAAGATTTCTTGCCGCTGCGAATGATGCCGGGGGACGCAGTCGCATTCTCGCGCTTGACCTTGCATGGTTCAGGCGCGAATAGCACCGAGGAGCTGCGGCTGGGCTATGCCGTGCTGTTTCATTGCGACGATGTTCGGGTGGCGTGTGATGGTGTAGACATCGGCTTGCTGAAGGCGAATTTCCGTTTCGGGATGAAGCCGGTCGATATCGCCGGCGAAGTAATAATTGGCGAATAGCAGCAAGGAAATCAAAACGCCGCTTGGCGACAATAAGCGCGCTGACCTTTGCGCGACGCTGGACAAGGATGTTGAAATGAGAGGGGATGCGCTTACAACAATCAACCCGACAGCGATGATAAAACCCCATCGAAAGATAACGGGCATCTCGGCGATATTGCTGCCATTCAAAGACACTGGCGGCATCGATTGGCCCGGGCTGGCGGCTCATGTGCGGCGGACAGCGGAAGCGGGTTTGACGCCGGCCGTCAATATGGATACCGGTTTCGCCAACCTGATAACGGAGGAAGAACGGCAAATGGTGTTGCGGGCGACGCGCTGCGCTCTCGCTGGCGGCAAGTTTGTCGCCGGCGCTTTCGTGGCGGACAAGCCGGGCGATCCCTTCGACGCCGATGCCTATTTTCGCCAGGTCGAGAACATTCAGAGCCAGGGCGGCACGCCGATCATCTTTCAGTCCTATGGCCTGACGCAGCAGCATGGCGCAGATATCATTCGATCCTACGAGACCGTAGGCGCGAAAACGGACAAGTTCATCGCCTTCGAATTGGGCAAGATGTTCGCAGACTTCGGCGCGATTTATGATCTCGATACTTATCGCGGTTTGCTGAGCGTGGCCCGCTGTATCGGCGCGAAGCACTCCTCGCTCAGCCGTCAACTGGAATGGGAGCGGATTGCGCTGCGTGACGCTGTACGCCCCGATTTCAAGGTGTTCACCGGAAACGACCTGGCGATCGACATGGTCATCTACGGCAGCGACTATCTGCTCGGCTTGAGCAGTTTCGTCCCCGATCTCTTCGCCCAGCGCGACGCCATGTGGCTGGGGGGCGACCCTGGCTTCTATCAACTGAATGACATTATTCAATATCTGGGTTTTCTCGCATTCCGGCCGCCGGTGCCCGCCTACAAGCACTCGGCGGCCCAATTCCTCAAGCTGCGCGGTTGGATTGGATCGGACCGGACGCACAGCGATTCGCCGACGCGTCCGACGAGCGATATCGAGATTCTGCGGGATATTGCGGCGCGAATGGGCGTCTTGAAGGAGCGCTAGCCCATGACGCTGAGGCCTATGGCGCAGCTGCGGACATACGCGCAATTCAAGCGTTACTGCGGAGCCGTCGGGGCGGATTTGCCCGCCGACGAAATCGCCGTCTTCGGCGCCGAGTCGCCTCTCGCGCAGCCCTATGTGTATCGTGGTCGTCAGTTGACGAATCGATTCGCCGTGCTGCCGATGGAGGGCTGGGATGGCGGGGCCGATGGCGGACCGTCGGATTTGACGCGGCGGCGCTGGCGTCGCTTTGGCCAGAGCGGCGCGAAGCTGATATGGGGCGGGGAGGCTGTTGCTGTGCGCCACGATGGTCGGGCGAATGCGCGCCAGTTGGTCATCAACGAGGCGACCGTCGGCGGCATCGCTGAGTTGCGCCAGGAATTGATGGGCGCGCACAGGGAGAGATTCGGCGCTGATGACGATCTGCTCATCGGCCTGCAATTGACGCATTCCGGTCGTTTCTGCCGGCCGAACAGCGCCAAGCTCGAGCCAGTTGTTCTGTACCGCCATCCACTTCTCGATGACAAGTTTCAGGTCGATGATGATTCCTGCGTCATGAACGATGCCGAGATCGCAACGCTGATAGAGGATTTCGGCGAGGCGGCCGTTTTAGCGCGGAAGGCGGGCTATGATTTCGTCGATATCAAGCACTGTCATGGCTACCTCGGGCATGAGTTTCTGAGCGCGGTGGACCGCCGCGGCAAATACGGTGGCAGCTTTGACAATCGTACGCGCTTTCTGCGGGAGACCGTTGAGTTGATCCGCACGCGAGCACCGGGGCTCGATATTGGCCTGCGCCTAAGCGCGGTGGATTGGATTCCTTTTCAAGCTGGTCCCGATCGAATCGGCGAACCGGCGCCGTATAACGGGGATCGCTATCCTTATGCCTTTGGCGGTGATGGCAGCGGCATCGCTTACGACTTGAGCGAGCCACGCAAGTTCCTGGCTCTGCTGCAAGCGCTTGATATTCAGCTTGTCTGCATCACCGTCGGCAGCCCATATTACAACTTTCATATTCAGCGTCCGGCTGCCTTTCCGCCTTCTGACGGCTATCTGCTGCCGGAAGATCCGCTGGTTGGCGTAGCGCGTCAGATCAAAGTCACAGCGGAACTAAAGGCGAGCTTCCCCGATCTGACCATTGTGGGATCTGGTTATTCTTATTTGCAGGACTGGCTGCCAAATGTGGCACAAGCGACCGTGAGCGCGGGCATGACGGACTTTGTCGGTTTGGGGCGCATGGCCTTGAGCTATCCGGAGTTGCCAGCCGACTTGCTGGCGGGCAAAAGGCTGCAACGCAAACGGATCTGTCGCACCTTCAGCGACTGCACGACGGCGCCGCGAAATGGGATGGTCTCCGGCTGTTATCCGCTTGACAAGTTCTACAAGACCAGGGACGGATATGACCGTCTCATGGCCATCAAGAAAGAAACGGCTCTACGTTGATTGGTCACTTGGCGCCGTCTCGCAAAGCCTGCTGAATTAAAGCCAGCCGAAATCGGACGCTCGGAAATTGACCATGCGGCCATGGTAATAGGGCACTGTGGCCAATTCGGGCTCGGCCAGCGCATCAAGGCGGTCGTGATCTTCGTCAGTTAGGACGACACCAATCGCGCCGAGATTGTCTTGCAGGTGCGCCAGCGTGCGCGGCCCAATAATGGGACTGGTTACGCCGGGCTTGCTCAAGACCCAAGCCAGGGCGATCTGACTAGGACTGCAGCCTTTCTCGGCGGCTAGTTCGGTCACCAGATCCAGGAGGTCGAAGCCGCGATCGGTGAAATGCTGATCACGGCGGCGCTCGACGGCGGCGCCACGCCCGGCATCGGCGGAAAAGCGACTGTTGCCTGGTATCGGTTCGCCGCGCTTGTACTTGCCGGTCAGAAAGCCGCGCGCCAGCGGTGACCAGGGGATAATCGCCAAGCCATAGCTCTGCGCCATGGGAATCAGTTCGCGCTCGATGCTGCGGTCGAGCAGGTGATAGGGTGGCTGCTCGCTGACGAAGCGGTTCAGTCCCAATTCCTTCGACACCCAAAATGACTCCATCACGCGCCAGGAGGGGAAGGTGCTGGTGCCGATGTAGCGCACTTTGCCCGCACGGATCAGATCGTCGAGGGCACGCAGCGTCTCGTCGATGGGGATTTCCGGGTTGGCGCGATGAAGCTGGTAGAGGTCGATATAGTCGGTTTGCAAGCGCTTCAGAGAGGCGTCGCACTGCTGGATGATGTGACGGCGATTGTTGCCGGCTGCCAGGATGTCGTCGTCGTCCATGCGCCCGTGGACTTTGGTCGCCAACACGATTCGATGGCGTTTGCCGTTGCGCTTTAACGCCTTGCCGACTACTGTCTCGCTGCCGCCGCGCGAATAAACGTTGGCGGTATCGAAGAAGTTGATGCCGGCTTCTATAGCCCGGTCCATGATGTCGTAACTTTCCGTCTCCGGCGTCGGATTTCCAAAGTTCATACAGCCGAGGCAGAGTTCGCTGACCATGACGCCGGTGCGCCCGAGCGCGCGATAATCCATGACATGCTCCCTTCGCAGCTGGTTAATCGCGCCAATTGTAGCGCGTATCGTTCTACTGGGAATCCGCAATCAACGGCGTCCTTCAGTTTAACTTCGCAAGAGAACACGGTATCATTTGCGTGGCTGAGCGCTGGGGTGTGAAGGGATGCGAAATGCGCAACTACGGTACGACTAAAGATGGTCAGACGATTGAAGAGTATAGGCTGCGGAATGCGGCGGGCATGGAAGTAAACTGCATCAGCTTCGGCGGCATCCTGACTTCGATTAGCGTGCCGGACCGGCAGGGCAGATTGGCCAATGTCGCTTTAGGTTTCGACAGCCTCGCCAAATACGAAGCCGAGCACCCGTACTTCGGTGCGATAACCGGTCGCTATGCCAACCGTATCGGCGGCGGAAGGTTCAGCCTGGATGGGGTTGATTATCAGCTTTTCCAGAACGACGGCGGCAATTCGCTGCATGGCGGCGCAAGCGGATTTGACAAGCGAATATGGAATGCCAGCGAATCGGATGGCGCGCTGGAACTGGCCTATCGCAGTCCCGATGGCGAAGAGGGCTACCCGGGCAATTTGGATGTGAACGTATGCTACAGCCTGGACGACGGCAATGGATTGCGCATCGATTACGCTGCTGAGACGGATGCGCCGACGGTGCTCAACTTGACGAATCACAGCTACTTCAATTTGCGCGGCGAAGGCGAAGGCGGCATATACGATCATGTGCTGACGCTGAATGCTGATCATTACACGCCGACGGATGGGGACCAGATCCCGACGGGTGATATCGCGCCGGTCGGCGGGACGCCTTTCGACTTTCGTCAGGCGAAGACGATCGGATCCGGTCAGCGCTCGGCCCATCCGCAGATTGTCGCGGCCAAGGGTTACGACCACAATTTCGTTTTAAATCGCGCTGGTTTGGCTGAGGGCGAGTTGGGGCTGGCGGCGCGCGTCTACGAGCCGCGATCGGGCCGAGTGATGGAAGTGTGGACGACCGAGCCGGGCCTGCAGTTTTACGCTGGCAACTTTCTTGATGCGACGCTGGTTGGGACGAGCGGACGACTCTACCGCCAGAGCGATGGATTCGCCCTTGAGACGCAGCACTTCCCCGATTCACCGAACAAGCCGCAGTTTCCCTCGACAGTCTTGCGGCCGGGTGAACCCTTTGAATCGACTACAGTTTATCGATTTTCGACCGACTAGGTGCGCGGAAGGTCCCTAATCCTGCGCGGTCGGGTCGAAGGCGTCACGGAAGCCGTCGCCGATGACGTAGAGACAAAGCACAACTGCCGTAATCAGCAAGCCGGGCAGAATCATCAAATGGGGCGCAATGAAGATGAACTCGCGCGATTTGCTGAGCATATTGCCCCAGGTGGCGGTCGGTGGCTGCACGCCAAGCCCGAGAAAACTCAAAGCGGCTTCAATCAGCATGACGATGCCGATGTTGCGGGCGAGGGTGACAATAGTCAGGGAGAGGACATTGGGCAGGATGTGGAACTGCATGACGCGGAAATCCGACGCGCCGATGGCTTTCGCGCTTACGATGTATTCGCGCGCGCGAATGGCGAGGGTTTCACCGCGGACGAGGCGGGTTGTCGCGGTCCAAGTCAGGAATACGATGACCAGAATCAGCGAGGTCGCGTCCGGCCTGAAAACGGCGGAGATCACGATCAGGAGCACCAAGCCCGGTATGGCGTTTAGCGTCGTGATAATCCAGTTGACCAAGTCATCGATGAGCCCGCCATAGTAACCGGTGAGGATGCCGAGCGTCACGCCGATCACCAGCGCGAGAAAGGCGGACATGAAACCGATGAACAGCGAAACCTGGCCAGCGTAGAGCAAGCGCGCCAGGTGATCCCGCCCCAAATTGTCCGTTCCGAGCAAGTGTCCCTCGCTGAAGAGCGGCAGGTACTTCGAGCCCGAAGCGTCGGTGGTATTGGGGTCGACATCGAGGATGCCGGTGATGAGAGGGGCTGCGACTGCTGCGGCCGTCAAGAACAGCAGCACAGTGATTGAGGCCATCGACAGGCGGTCCCGCCACAGCCGCGCGAGCGCCAAGTCCGTGAGCGAGCGGCTGCGCAGAATCTCGGCGGTGGGAGCCTTCCTCTTTGGCTGCATCAGCGGCTCCTAATCGATACGAATACGCGGATCAATGAGTACATAGAGAATATCCGAAAGGAGGAATCCCAAAATTGTGCCTAAAGAGGCGAAGATGACGATGCCCATGACGACAGGATAATCTTGCTGAATGGCTGAGGTGAAGGCGATGCGCCCCAGCCCGGGCCAGGCGAAAACGGTCTCGATGATGATAGCGCCAGCCCAAACATTGGTGATGATGGGACCCAGAAGCGTGGCGACCGGAATCATAGCGTTGCGCATGGCATGCCGGAAATTAACGACTTGGGGCGATAATCCTTTGGCGCGCGCGGTGCGGATATAATCTTGGTTGAGCACTTCCAAGGTCGAGGTGCGCACATAGCGCGAAAAGAGCGCCACGAAACCGGCCGCGAAGACGATCGTCGGCAAGGGCAGATAAATCAAGCGTTCAAAAAACGGCGGGCAAACGCCATATAGATTGGGAACACAGCGCCCGCCCAGCGGCACGATATCCAACAATACGCCAAAGACATACAAGAGGATATAGCCCAGCCAGAAATTGGGGATGGCGTCAAAGATGACCGCCATGACGCGCGAGACATTGTCGAAGGAGCGCCCCCTGGTCACGGCGGAAATGACGCCGACGGGAATGCCGATCGCCAGTGATGTCACGACAGCGGCTATGCCCAGCTCAAGCGTGGCGGGCAGGTTCGCTAAGAAGACCTCCATTACCGGCTGTTTTTTGACGAAAGAGCGGCCGAAATCGCCGCGCAGGATGCCGTAATTATCGCCTGGCGGCTCGGGGATCCCATCACCATCCTCGTCCAGCGGCGCGAGCAGCGTAAAGGATTGATCGGCGATACCATCGCCATCGGTGTCCCAGCGCAGCCAGTCGTCGCCCGCCAGCCAGCGCAGGTACTGGATGTGAAAGGGGTCGTCTATGCCCAATTGGGCGGCCAGACGGGCGCGGGTTTCGGCTTTAATATTTGGCGCCAAATAGAGGCGCTCGACCACGCTTCCCGGCGCTAGCCAGAGCAAGAGGTAGGAAAGCAGGGTGATGCCAAAAAATGTCGGGATGGCTTGAACCAGGCGGCGAATTATGTATTTGATCATGTGGGATATCCGCGTCCAAACGCGCGCATGGGAAAGGGGAAAGAACGCGCCAGCAGGGGCCGGCGCGTTCCGTCACAGCTTATGCCAGGATGCTAGGGGCTGATGGCGATATTTGCCATGTTGGCGTAGCGCGTTTCGGCATAAGGCATCCAGTTTTGCACCGCATTCGATTCCGCATACATGGAGAAGGGGGCGAAAAGCCACCACCAGGGCACCTCTTCGTGCAGGATGCGGCTGATTTCATGATAGAGCGCCTGACGCTCAGAAAAGTCGCAGCCGGGCAGCGAAAGCGCTTGGTCGTAGAGCTCGGTGACGCGGTCATTGCGATAAGAGACGAAGTTGAATCCGCCGCCGACCGTATCCCCGACTGGCGTGAAGACATTGCGCGCATCGGTATCCTGAGCGAGATTGGTGAACCCGATCATGATGGCGTCAAAATCTTGACCCAGCAGGAAGGTTACCAGGGGACCGAATTCGATCGTCTGGAAATCGACCGCGATCCCGATTTGCCCCAACTGATCCTGGATGACCGTGCCAGCCGCTTCGCGCACAAGATTGCCCGAGTTCGTCAACAGTTCGAAAGCGAACTCAGTTCCGGGTTCGGCGTAAAGCGCGTCTTCGGTGGCGACGAGCGGCGTGCCGGGGTCCTCGTCATGGTCGACGAAACCGGCTTCCGCCAGCAGCGACAGCGCGGCTTCCGGGTTGTATTCCCAGGGCGCGATGGCGGAGTCGTAGCCCCAGAGCGCGGGCGTGCCGAAGCTGTTGACCTGGATGCCTTCGCCTTCGGCCGCGCCTTCAATGATGTCGACATAGTTCACCGCTTGGGCGAGCGCCTGGCGCACGCGGATATCGCCGAAGAAGTGATGATTGCCTTGATCGACGGGATTGCCGTCCTCATCCAGGCCATTGGCCGGGTTGCTGCGGTCGGCCAGATTGAAGCCGACGAAGGTCAAGCCGTCATCGACATATTCATAAACCTGGAACTCGCCGGCTTCGGCGCGTTCACGGAACTCTTGCATGCGCACGGCGGGAACGGAAGCGGAGCCGGCGGTGCCGACCGAATTAACCTCGCCCGCCAGGAATTGCTCGATGCCAACCAATTGGTCGGGCACATTGCGCAGGATATAGCCTTCCGGCGAGACTGGCATCCAGTGGTTGTCGTTGCGGACCATGCTGGTCTGTTCGTCGGCGACCAGGGCGCCAAAGTTGAAGACGCCGGAGGTGACATTGGGATGTTTGTTGTATTCGAGGTTGTCAATTTCGGCGAAGTCGCCAGCGATCAGCGGTTCGATATGGTGTTTGGGGAGGATGCCGAAGTCGTCCAGTTCGTCCAGCGCGCGACAGGATGCCAGCTTCAAGTTCACGACAAGGGTGGTGTCATCAACTGCCTCGACGCTTTCCACGCTTTGCAGCACGCTGCCGCGGGGCGAGGAGGTTTCGCCGCTGGCCAGCGCATCAAAGGTGAACTGGTAATCATGGGCGGTTACCGGCGTGCCATCGTTCCAGGTGACGTCGTCCCGCAGCGTGAAGGTGTAAACCAGGCCATCATCAGAAAGTGTCCAATCCAGCGCCAAGCCATTGTCCTGGTCGTTGCGCCCGCCTTTCATCGGCGCGCGCGTTTCCGGATCAATGTTGTAGATGCTGGGGAAGAGGAATTCGGTCAGTGAGAGATCGACCGTATTGTTGGTGAGCAGCGGGTTGATGGTGGTGGGGTCGCCGCCGAAGTTTGTACCGATGAGGATGCCTCCCGTTTGGGCGCTCGCGCTGACCACGAAGAGGCCAAGGGTCGCGACCAGAAGAAGGATTCTGAAAGTCTTGTTCATCACATGCTCCTGTCACAATTGAATTTGGGTAAGCGTCGTACGAAAATTAAGCGCGTTTAGTATAACAGAGTATTGGGCAGTCGCGCTATATGCAGGGCTGGGTAGGGCAATCGCATCAAATTATTTTCGCCATAAAGACCCTCTACGGCATATTGTGGCAGCGCGCGGTATGCGAGATAGATTTAGGGTAGAATCAGATTGGCGGTCGGCGAGCTTTTTCAGGAGAGAGATATGGCGGCGATCAACACGATCATTGTTGGGGCGGGCAGTCGCGGTCTGGCCTATGGTCGATTCGCGACCGAGTATCCGCGGGAGCTGAATGTCGTCGGCTTGGCCGAGCCCGACCCGATTCGCCGCGAGCGCTTCTTAAGCGAGCATGATATCGCGCCTGACATGGTCTTCCATGATTGGCAGTCGCTGCTTGGGGGCGGGCGGAAATTGGCGGCGACAGTCATCAATTGCACGATGGATCGCCTGCATTTTGAGTCGACGATGCGGATGCTTGACATGGGCTATGACGTGCTGCTGGAAAAGCCGATGACGCCGGTGCTGGATGAGAACCTGCGTCTTGTCAGGAAGGCGGAGGAAGCGGGGCGGCTGCTGCAGATTTGTCATGTCCTACGTTATACGCCTTTCTGGCAGGCGCTGCGCGAGGTTGTGCAATCGGGCGCGCTGGGCCGCATCATCAGCGTCAGCCATCGTGAAAACCTGATTTATTACCACATGGCGCATAGCTTTGTTCGCGGCAACTGGCGCAGTGAAGCGACCTCAGGTCCGATGATCCTGTGCAAATGCTGCCATGATTTCGATATTCTGTTGTGGATTTTGCGGAAGAAAGTGGCCTGGCTTCAGTCCTTCGGCAGTTTGATTCACTTCCGCCCGGAGAACGCGCCCGAGGGCGCCACCGAGCGCTGCACGGATCCCTGCCCAGCGGCGGACAGCTGCAAGTACGAGGCGACTAGACGTTACGCGCGCGATGGCGAGGGCTGGCCGCAGAATGCGGTGTCCTACATCCCGACTGGCGCGGCTCGGCTGGAGCAGCTGAAGACGGATTGGTACGGCCGCTGCGTCTATCATTGCGATAATGATGTGGTTGATCATCAGACTGTGAACATGGAGCTGGAAGACGGAACGACCGTCACGCTGGTCATGAACGGGCAGAGCGATGAAGAATGCCGAACGATGCGCTGGGACGGGACCAAGGCGACGCTCTACGGCAAGTTCTCAGCGCGCGGTCATGAGATTCGCGTGCACCATCACTTGACCGGGGAAGTCGAGGATGTAGCGGTTATCGCTCGCGACAGCAGTGGCCATGGCGGTGGCGATTACGGCATCGTGCGCAGCTTTGTCAATACGTTACGGGGCCAGCCCGACGATAGTGTGACCACAGCGCGCGAGTCGCTAGAGAGCCATCTGCTGGCCTTTGCCGCGGAGGAGTCGCGCCTGGCGAAGACGGTCATCAATATGGATGAGTATCGGGGACGGAACGGCGTCTGATTCGCCATAGGCCAGTTGTGGAACTGAACCAGGATCATTGCGCCGGCTGCAATGTGCTGTGCACCCCCGACAGGATTCGAACCTGTGCGCCTGGTTCCGGAAACCAGCGCTCTATCCCCTGAGCTACGGGGGCAATCAGCCCACATGTTAACAGAGAGGCAAGTCTTCTTCAAGTGTGTAAGGGCCTGGGAGTGTCTAATTTCGAGGCGGTGAAGTGAAAGATGGTGCTAGCGCAGACCCGCTAGAGAACTCCCTTCTCCAATGCTTTGGG
>JAAXID010000034.1 GCA_012270545.1 Anaerolineae bacterium
CCCAAAGCATTGGAGAAGGGAGTTCTCTAGCAGTTTTGCGCTAGCGCCATCTTTACTTCACCTCCTCGAAATTAGACACTCCCCCCCCAAGCTGGCGTGTTGCGTCCGCGCTTCCCAGCAAGTTACAATAATCGCAGCGCCATCACTAGCTTGGTCAGCTGCCATGAGCGTCACCCGCGTCTACACCGCCCGCGCCCTCGATGATCCAGTCTGCATGTCCTTGGACGATGCTATTGCCGTGCTCGAACAGGGCGAGATGGATGAAGAAGTCGGCTTGATGCGCTGGGGCTCGAATTATACTTTCCTGGTCAATCTCGTGCGGGACGGGGCGCGGCTGATGGCGATTTACAAACCGCGCCGCGGCGAGCGTCCGCTTTGGGATTTCCCCGATGGCACGCTTTGCAACCGCGAGACGGCCGCTTACCTGACCTCGAAGGCGCTTGGCTGGAACCTGGTGCCGCCGACTCTGCTGCGCGCCGGCACACGCGGCCTCGGCTCGGTGCAGCTCTTCATCGACCACGATCCGGAAGAGCACTATTACACATTCGAAAAGCCGGGATTGCTGCCTCAACTCGAGCGCATGGCCATTTTTGACGCCATCGCCAATAATGCCGACCGCAAAGGCGGGCACTGCCTCGTCGATGAGGATGGTCAGCTCTGGGGCATCGACCACGGCTTGACCTTCAACGCCAGCGAAAAGCTACGCACAGTGATTTGGGATTTCGCCGGTATGCCGCTTCCACCAGCGCTTCTGGCCGATTTGCGCCTGCTCTGCGGGCGGCTGAGCGATGCGAATGAGGCTTACACGCGGCGCATGGCCGAGCTGCTGTCGCCGATTGAGATGCGCATGCTGGCCTACCGCGTTGATCGCCTGCTGGCGGAGGGTATGTTCCCGCAGCCGGGCGCCGGTCCGAATCGCCCCTGGCCCGCGGTGTAGGGTTGCGAAAATCCGCTGGCAAGGCACGAGTTGGCTGACAGCAACTAGCGCAGCCACGAAAACAAGACGGTGTAGAGGCGCCTCTTGGGTCGTCCACTTCTGAGATGATTAGAAGCGAGCGATGCAAGTATCGCCCCTACAAGGCTTGATTGTTTTACAATTTGAACACCGAAATTCTACCCATCCCCCGGCCCCTTCTCCAGCGAGCTAGGGAAGGGGAGCTATTCTCTGTGCATTCTGTAGAAATATGTTGCATTTTGCAAAGATTGACCGCTTTATATAAATGTTTTGTAACTATTTCAGCTGTCTCTGTGTAAGATTTGCAATACCATTCAAGCCCTACACAGTTCTTGTTTTGTGGATTCTCGTGAATAAACTGGGTCGAATAAGGATTTGCTCATGACAAGTTACCAATACCCCGAGCCCTTGCAAGACATCGAGCGGACGATCAACCTCTGGGCGCAGCAAAAGGCGGAAACGGGCGCCGCGGGCCTGGCAGAGAAGATGGCGGAGATAAAGGCGCTGCTCGCCGAGAAGCTGGCGGAGTTGCGCGCCTTGCCTGATGACCCCGCTCTACGCGCGATCGAACCGGATGACCTGGACGCGATTCGCGCGCTGCGACCCGACGGAGAACGCCGCTACTGGACCGAACTGCCGGAGGCGACCTATCGCGACCGGCTCGAAGGGGCGCTGCTGGGGCGTTTCGCCGGCAACGTGCTCGGTTCGAGCGTTGAACTCTGGGACATCGATAAAATGGAGAGCTGGGCTGCTTATCTCGGCGAAGCATTCCCGCCAGTTGATTATTGGAGCGAGGCGGAGCGCCCCTTTGAGCTCAGGTATGAGACGATCCCCCGCTATCGTTTCACGCGCTCCAAAATGGACGGCGTGCCCACCGATGACGACATCATCTACACGCAGCTGGGCCTGCTGATCCTGGAAGATTACGGCATCGACTTCAGCGTCGACGATGTCGGCGCCGCCTGGGTCAAGTACCTGCCCGTATCGCCAGCGACGCCCGTGCTCGACAATCTGCAAGCCGGTGTGCCCGCCATGCAGTCGGCCGAAGTTGATAATCCCGTCCAGTTCTGGATCGTCGGAGATATCCGCTCCGACCCCTGGGGTTACGCCGCGCCCGGCTATCCCGAGAAAGCCGCCGAATTCGCCTGGCGCGATGCCACCGTCTCCAGCCGCCGCAACGGCATCTACGGCGCCATGTACTTCTCCGCCGTCATCTCGGCCGCCTTCGTCTTGGGCGATCCGATGGCTGCAGTCGAAGCCGGCTTGAGCGAAATCCCGGCTGATTGCGTGTTGGCGCGCGAGCTGCGCTGGGCATTGGAAGTTGCCGAAGACATCAAGGATTTCCGCGCGGCGCGCGCGGCCGCCGACGAGCGCTACGCCGGCATGTCTTTGGTGCACACCATCAACAATGCCGCGTTGACCATCTGGGGGCTGGCCATCGGCGGCGATGATTACAGCAAATTGATCGGCCAGACGGTGGCGATGGGCATGGACAATGACTGCACCGCCGCCACTGCCGGCAGCATCTTCGGCGCCGCTTACGGGAAAGACGCCATCCCCGAGCATTGGTCGCGCGATTTCAACAACAAGGCGCATTCGTTCATCATTGGGCATCCAGAATTCGCTCTGGATGATATGGTGGATCGCTTCACGGTGCTGGCGGCGAAGGCGCACGGTTGAGGTCGACAGATTGCTGATGTCGATGACGCGTCTACTGCTCGATTCACACATCGTCGCCGCGACAACCAAGGCCAAACTCGAACTCGGCACGGTGCAGAAGCACCCAGCCAATCCGCTCTTCGTCGAGGAGTATTTTGCCGACCCGCCTAAGCGCTGGGAGGCGCGACTGGACAACGTTTATCCCAGCGTCATCTACGACGAAGACGAAGGTGTCTTCAAGTGCTGGTACAAGTCCTTCATCTATGACGAGCCCTCCAATAACACGGCGCTGACGCAGCGTCCGCGGCAGCCGTATCGGGAAGGCGCGCGCGAAGAAGGTCTCTTGTACGCCGTTTCCGCGGATGGCATCCACTGGGAAAAGCCAGCGCTTGGCATCATCGACTTTGAAGGCTCGACCGCGAATAACCTCGTTATGCGCCGCACGACGCACGGGCTCCATGCCGGCGGGGTCCTGAAAGACGCGCGCGATCCCGATCTCATCCGGCGTTACAAGTTCATCCACCGCAATGCCAGCGCGCGCAGAATGGCGACTTGTTTCTCCGCTGATGGTCTGCATTGGTCGCAGCCGCTGCTGTGGGATGCGCATGACGCCGTCGGCGATTGCCACAACAATGCGCTCTGGTCGCCCGAGCTCGAGCGCTATGTTTGCATTACGCGCGGCTGGTCGGATGGCATCCGCACCGTCTTGCGCAGCGAAAGCGCTGACTTCGTCAACTGGTCGCAGCCGGTCGAGATCATGCGCGGCGCCGATGCCCAGGACCAGATTTATTCGATGCCGATCTGCCGCTACCGCGACCTGTACATCGGTTTACCATCCGTCTTCCACAAAGGCGACGCGACCGCCGCGAACTGGGACACGGTCGATACGGAATTAGCCTGGAGCGCTGACAGTATCACTTGGGAGCGCTTATGCCCGGGCGAGGCCTCGATTCCGCGCGGCGAAGGCGGCTACCCTGATGGCGAGTATGATTGTGGCTGCGTTTACGCGGCCGCGCCACTCCTTCATCAAGGGATGATTCTCATTTACTACGGCGGGAGCAACGGTCTCCACAATAATTGGCGCGAGGCTTCACTCAATCTGGCGACGCTGGATATCGACCGCTTCGCCGGCTATGTGCCCGCAGACGCGCGTGACACGGCGATGGTGCAAACGAATCCGCTAAGGCTGATCGGCGAGCGCTGGACGCTTAACGCCGAGGTCGAGCCGGGTGGCGCGATCCGCGCTGCTATCCTTGACGAAGGCGGCAGCGCTTTAACCGGCTTCGGGCTGGACGACTGCCTGCCCCTGGCGCAGGGTGGCGCCGGCTGCGGACTGCGCTGGCGCGAGCGCGAGCTGGCCGAGCTTGTTGGCAAGACGGTTCGGCTTGTATTCGAGTTTCAGAAGGCGAAATTGTACGCGCTCAACGCAATTGGGGACCGGGACTTCGATTAAGCGTGATCGGCATGGCATCGCCCTCGTACAGGGGCCGCAGGGGCTCCAGCAATGCGCGATTCTGCTCGTGCCAATCGGCGGGCCATTCGCTGTCAGCCAGATAGGCGCGTATCGACTCGGGCAGATTGGCGTAGTCGGGATAATACCAGAGCGTGATATTCGTGCGGCGTTCGTCGCTTTGGTTGCCGTGCGCCGCATGCAGCAGCCGGGCGCTGCCCATGACCACATCGCCCGCCTTCACCGGCACATCGACCTCACCCTCAGCGCGCTGAAACGCCAGATGCGCCCTGTCCTCGGCGCGGCTCAGATCCTCTTTGTGCGCGTCCGGCAGCGCATCGTGCAGGAGATGACGCTTCAGATGCGAGCCCGGAATCAGGCGCAGACAGCCGTTACGCGGCGTCGTATCGACCAGATAGATCATCAGAAAACACTGAATTGTCCGCGGCGTATAACTGATGACATCGTTCCAGAAACGGGCGTCCTGATGCCAGAAACGGGGCGGGCTCTTTGGCGGCTTGCTGATGATGAAACCGCTGCCCCATTTGGGATCAGCAAAACCCAGGCCCGCTAAAGCCTCGAGGATCGGCGGATAAGCGATGAGCTGCGCCATGAAGGGGTCTTCCGTCACGCGAATCAGGCTGCCTTGCGCGCGGTTTCGCGCGAAGTGCGCCGCCTCTTGCCGCGCGATTATGCCGTCGGTGACCTCGCGCAGCCGCTCCAACATGCTGTCTTCGACGATGCCTTCGAGCAGGCAGAAGCCGTTATGGTCCAGTTGTTCGCGCTTTTCCTTATAGCTGATAGACATATCTAAAGTAGAACCAAGTTAATCATGCGAAACGTGATTGAAAATCTATGGCAAGAGTGGGCGAGCCACCAGCTCGATCCTACACCCTTTCGATTATTTTGGCAGTATCTTTCTTGCGGCAGTCATTCTCATTACATTCTTGGAACTACTTAATTCCATATAAGTCCTTCGAAACTGCAAAATGGGAAACCATGTAAGACTTGTCCGCTACTGGGTTGTGCTACTTCGTTTTTCTACCCCATCCCCGACCGCCANNGGCCCCTCCTCGCCATCTCTATGGCGCGCATCCCAGCGAGCTAGGGAAGGGGAGCTATTCTCTGTGCATTCTGTAGAAATATGTTGCATTTTGCAAAGATTGACCGCCTAATATAAATGTTTTGTAACTATTTCAGCTGCCTCTGCGCAAGATTTGTAGTATCGGACAAGCCTTGTAGGGGTGAGCCACTGGCTCGCCCACTATTACTTTGTTGGAACTGCTTAGAGATAGTTCTTGTTCTTCGCCGAGCGTAGCAATGCCGGATTGATTTTGCCATCCAGATTGACGACAGTCTGATAGCGCTGCACCCGCTGCGGATTCAATTCCGGCGCGTCGAAGCGCGCGGAGTTGACGCCGCTGACCGTACGCGGGCGCGTCGATGTAATCAGCCATTCCAGCAGGTCGCTTCGCAGGGCTTCGACAATATGCTGATAGTCCGCGTCAAAGTAACGGTTGCGCATCTCCCAGGGATCGGCCGCCAGATCGTATAGCTCGCCGAAGCCAGCAGGATACTCGTCCGGGAACAACGCGCGCGGATAGTGCACCAGCCGGTACCGCCCCTTGCGGATGCTTTTGCTCCAGGTGAATTCGGTCACGCCGATGCGGTCGCCATTGCCTGTGTCACCCGCCAGCAAGCCCGAGATATCCCGCCCGTCACTGGTCTCCATCAAATCGATTTGCGCGAGCGAACAGAGCGTACTCGCGATATCAACCAACTCGACGATGTCATCGACCAGGCTGCCGGCCTCGATCCGCCCGGGCGCCCAAAATATCAGCGGCACGCGCGTGATGGCGTCACTGCAAATGCCGGGCGCTTTTTCCATGATGCCGTGTTCGGTCGCGTAATCGCCGTGGTCCGATGTGTAGACGACGATGGTGTTTTCCGCTTTTCTCGTCTCTCGCAGGTAATCGAGCAGACGCCCGACCGCCGCGTCCACTTGACTGACCGCGCCCAGATAACCGTGAAGCTTGCGTAGGCGGCCCCCTTCAAAGGTCTTCGGCTCGAATAGCTGCCACTCGCTCTCGCGCCAGCGCCGCGCCGAGGCGATCATGTGCGGCGCCTTTTTCGCCGCCGCCAGGTCATAATCCGCATTCGGTGGCAGGCTCAGTTCAGTTGAATCGTAGAGATCCCAAAACTCCTGGCAGGGGGTCGTGCATTGGTGCGGACGGGGAAAACTGACATGCAGCAAGAAGGGTTGTTCGCGTTTCGCCGCTCGTTTAATTGCGTCGATTGCGGTATTCGCCAACCAGCCTTCCTGCGACTCGTCGAAGGCTAACGAGCTGGGGCGGCCCTCGACGCTCTGTCGCCCACGCGCGCCGAACTCCGGCAGCAGGATATGATCTTCCAGCTCCTCGACGCCGCGATCCTGCAGGAAGCGCGTATAGGCCGCCGAGCGCCCGACGGCGCTGCCCGCCCTCCAGGAATTGCTCTCGTGGAAGATATCGCATTGGTCTTCCACCCAATACGCCGGGCAGTGGATCTTGCCCATGGCCGCGGTGAAATAACCGGCCGCGCGAAAATGCCCGAAGATATTCGGCAGTCCACCGGGATTGGCTCCGCTCAGACTGTAATAACCGTGATTATGCGGATACTGCCCGCTGAGGAAGGAGACACGGCTCGGTGTGCAGATCGGGTTCTGCGTGATGGCATTATTGAAGCGGCAGCCCTCGCGCGCCATGCGGTCCAGCTGTGGTGTCCGCGCGTTCGGATGGCTCTTGTGCCCCAGCACTTTGGCGTTGTGCTGGTCGGCGACGATGAAGAGGATATTGGGTTGGGTCATTCCCCGCCTCTTGCCTTTCCCCGCTTCCAATCATGAAAGTAGGGGCGACCTGCCAGGTCGCCCGCTTGTTGCCTCTGTGTAGCATAGGGCGATCCACTGGGTCACCCGTACAGAACCCTTATAGTGGTGTAGGGGTCAGCGTGCGGCTGACCCATTCGTACAGCGCAATTCGGATAATGCTTATGCTTTACCCGCCGTACTGCGCGTCATACGCAGCTTGATAGATCTCGGCAGCCCGATTGATGCCCAGGCCCTCGAGCGTGGCGACGAAGTTATCCCAGCCGGCGTCGAGATCCTGCCGACCGAGGACAAATTCGGCCGTCATCTGGGCGACGTAATCGATGATGCCCAAGCGCAACTCGGTTACTTCAGCCGCCTGCGCCGTGGTGAATGCCAGCGGCGGGATTAGATCCTCAATATCGCGGGCGTAAGGCTCGTAGGCGACTTTGGTCTCCTCGTAGAGCACGACCTCAAGGCCGGCGGCATCATCGCGCCGCACCTCGCCCAAGCGCAGGTGATTGGGACGGTAGCTGGGTCCGCGCTGCGCCCAGTGGACGTTCTGCAGCGAACCAAAGGTGGAAAGACGACGCCAGATCGATTCGAATTCGTCGCCGCCGAGCGAAGGTTCGCCCGCTTCCGCCCAGCGCCACTGCCCTTCGACGCCTTGCTCTTCCGCTTCCCATTGTGGAATGCCGAAGACAGAACGCAGCGTCGTTTCGCGGTCGTACAAGCCATCACACCACTTGAAAGCGGCCACCGGATGCTCGGTCTGGCTGTTGATCGTGCATTGCCCAGAGCCAACGCCCCAGGGGTTGAACGGCGCCTGGCGCAGGCCGGAAGGACCTTCCAGCGAGGGAACGGCGACATATTTCTTCCAGCGGTCGCCACCGATATTGGCGAAGTTGGGATGCGCGCCCGAGATGACGACGCCGATCGTCGGCGCATCGCCGCCCTCGACCTGCTGCTTAATCTGATCCATTGGCTGGGTGAAGCTCTCTTCGCCAAACAGCCCGGCTGAGAAGAGCCTATTCAGATAACGCAAGCCCTCGCGATAGCCTTCACTGGTGACCGTTTGCGTGATCACGCCATCGTTCTGCTCGAAGAAGCGATTCTGCCCGGAGAATTCGCTCAGGACGAAGGGATTCAGCAAGAAGCCATCGATATTGCCATTCCAGCCGGTGGTCGCGGCCGCCAGCGGGATCTCATCGTCCGGGTCGCCATTGCCGTTGGCGTCCTGCTCTTTGAAAGCCGTCAACACGTCGACGAACTCCTCGGTGGTTTGCGGAACGCCCATGCCAACATTCTCCAGCCAATCGGAGTTGATCCAGGCGCGCTGGGAGTAGAAGCAGTGGTAGCATTCGTTGACTTGCGGCAGGCCATAAATTTCGCCATCGGGCGAGGTAACCAGCGGGCGCACCTGGGGCGAGCCGGCGAAGACATCGTGGATGAAATGGCCCTGCTCTTCGATCAAGTCGCTGAGCGGCAGGAACAAGCCCTGCGGACCAAAGAGCGCCAGGGTGGACGGATCCACGGTGAAGCCGACGATAATATCGGGCAGGTCGCCACTGGCGATGGTCAGGTTGAGCACCTCCTGTGCTTCGTTGGGCGGCGCGATATCGAAATTGAGATTGATGCCGGTGCGCTCGCTATACCAGTGCGTGAAGGTATTGGTGTTGAAGTCTTCGACAATGGCGTGACCCAGCATCAGGATATTCAGGGTGATCGGCTCTTCAACGATGGGGAATTCACCCGGTCCGGATACCATGTCTTGTCCCGAAGCTGTTAAGGGTAGCGCCAATACAAGCACGAGCAGGGCAAAGGCGAGTATTCTCTTACACATGTCAAATCCTTTCTTGTGAAAAGTTAGGGGACGAATCGTGAACGGAAACAGTCGATAGCCGATCTCCTTTCGATGTCTCGAAACGCCTATTTTACCGAGCCGATCATCATCCCTTTGACGAAGTGCCGCTGCACAAAGGGATAGATGATCATGACTGGCACGCTGGCGACCACAATCAGCGAATACTTCAGCAGCTCTCGCAGACCTTCGCGCGCCACCAGATCTTCGATATCGATCAGCATCGAGGCGTCGATCGAGTTCTGAATCAAAATCTCGCGCAGGACGAGCTGCAGCGGGAACAATTCCTGATCCTTCAAATAGATAAGCGCGCGGAAATAGGTATTCCAGTGATCGACGGCATAGAACAGCGCCAGCACGGCGATGATCGGGCGGGCCAGCGGCAGGACGATGCTGCGGAAGGTGCGGAAATCATTGGCGCCATCAATGCGCGACGCCTCGATCAGCTCAGGTGGAATCGTCGTGCGGAAGAAGGTGATCGTGATGAGCAGATTAAAAATGCCTATGCCAGTCGGCAAGATCATCGCCAGCCGCGTATTCAGCAAGCCCAGATCGCGCACGACCATATAAGTCGGGATTAAACCGCCGCTGAAGAGCATGGTGAAGATGAAGGCGAAAGTGATGATGCGCCGCCCCACCAAGTCCTGCCGCGAGAGCGGGTAAGCGGCGATGATGGTCATCGCCACGTTGAAGATCGTGCCGAAAAACGTGTAGAAGAGCGAGTTGGCGAAACCATTCCAAACCTTTTTGTGCTCGAAGATGGTCTGGTAGCCCTGCAAGCTGAAGTCAACGGGAAAAAGCGTTACCTTGCCGGCGATCACCGCTTCCGATGAACTGAAAGAGGCGCTGACGATGAAGATCAGCGGCAGCAAAACCACCAGCGTGATAATTATCAGACAGCCCGTGTTGGAGGACATGAAGATGCGGTCAACGCGGGATTCGTTGACCTTGTTGATATTGCTGTCGTAGCTCGGCAATGCTGTCATCTCGCGTTCCCTGCCGCTCTTTACCAGACGCCGCTTTGCGTCATGCGCCGCGCCAAATAATTAACCGCGACAATCAATGCCAAGCCGACCAAACCCTGCAGCAAGCCGATCGCCGTCGAATAGGAGAAATCCAAAATCGGCGATAAGAGACCGACCTTGTAGACATAGGTATTGATGACTTCCGATACGCCGAGGTTGAGCGGGGTTTGCATCAAATAGACTTTTTCAAAGCTGACTTCCAGCACTTGCCCAGTGGACAGGACCAGCAGCACCATCGCTGTCGGCAGCAGACCGGGAATATCAATATAGCGGATGCGCTGTAAGCGACTGGCGCCGTCCACCACCGCCGCTTCGTGCAGCGCCGGATCAATGGTGGAAAGCACCGCCAAGTAGATAATCGCGGAGAAGCCCATCCCTTGCCATATTCCCGACCAGACGAAGATATGCCGAAACGCGCCCGGATCCCCCATCCAGTTGGGTGGCCGCGCGCTCATGGCGTTCGCCAGCGACGCGGTGAAGCCCACGCGCGGATGCAAGAATTGGAAGAGCATGCCGACGATCACAACCGTCGAGATGAAATGCGGCGCGTAGGTGATCATCTGGACGCTGTTGCGAAACAGGCGCGCTTTGACCTGGTTCAAGCTCAGCGCCAGTATGATCGGGATGGGGAAGCCGGCGATCAGAGAATAGAAGCTGAGGACGAGCGTGTTAACGATGACCGGCTCAAACTTGGGCGAATTGAAGAAGCGCGTGAAGTTGGCCAAGCCGACCCAGGGGCTGCCCTCAATGCCAAAGGCCGGTGAATACTGCCGAAAGGCGATCTGCGCGCCATACATCGGGGCGTAGCGGAAGACGATAAGCCAGGCAAGCGGCAGAATTAGCAGGACGTAGAGCTGCCAGTTGCGGCGGATGCGCAGCCAGAGCTTGGCCCGCGCCTCACGGTTGGGCGGGCGCATACGCGAAGCGAAGCTCACGACGCAGCTTCCTGCGAGGGTAACATGCGTTGAGGGCGCCCTTTCTGCATAGACTCGCCTTCTCGAAAAGCGCTTGAGGCTTACAGATATAAGGCGAGAGTATAGCACGCGCCATGTGCCTTGTGTAAGATTGAATCGGTTTCGTCAGCGGAGTCGCGCTGTTCCGTCAAGCGGACGAGACAACCTGCCGCGCGTCAAACAGGCGAAATCCAGCGATGACGATGCAAGCGCCGATGGCGGTCATCAACGCGCTCAGTGAAAAGAATGCGCTCGCCCCCAGGTTGTCGTATGCCCAACCGAAGAGCGATCCAGTCAGCAGTAGCGCAATGCTGGGCATCGTCACCTGCAGGATGGCTTGATTGGTGGCGGCATTGCGCGGATGGCTGATGGCGTTCACCAGCGTGAAAGAAGACAGCTGATAGCAGGGCCAGACCAGACCACGCAGAATCAGCAGCGGCGCCAGCAATGGCAAGCTCGGCACGACGCCCAGGAGAAAGGCGAAAAGAGAGGTGCCCAACATGCCGATTATGTAGGCGATGCGAATGCGGACCTTTGGCAAGATGGCATCCATCAAGAAGAAGAAGGGGAATTCCACGGCGCCCATTAAAGCCGCCCACAAGCCGATATGCGCCGATGGCACGCCCAGGTTCTGATTAAAATGGATGAAGATGAAGCTGTACATATTGTAGGTGCCCATAGCGACGAAGAACTGGCTGGCGGCCATGACGTAGAAGCCGCGATTGCGCGGTTGCCTGCTCTTGTCCTCAGTCTTCTCCTTTTCCCTGGATTTATCCGGGAATATCGTTGATGTCAGCATGGTGAGCAGGGCGATGAAGGCCGCCACCCAGAACAGCAAGGGATAGCCGCCCAGCGCGAAGAGCTGCCCGGCGAGCAGACTGGCCAAGGTGAAACCCAGCGAGGCAAAGGAGCGCAATCGCCCCAGGATCGCTTTTCCCCGGCTCATCAAGAAGGTGATCGTCAGCTGCATGCCCAGCGTCAGGCTAGGGCTGATTGTGAGCCGGGAAAGCAATACGGCAAGAATGAGCAGTAGGTGATGCGGGGCGATGGCGAAGATGATGTTCGCCAGGGCAAAGCCGCCCATGTACAGAATGAACAGCCGCCGATGCAGCAGGAGGCGATCGGCGATCTGGTTCAGCAGGGGCGTCAGTATAAGCGAGAGAAAGGCGCCGGCGCTCCCCAGCGTGCCAATCAATGTGCCCGAGAAACCCTGGTCGGTCAGGTATACGTTGACGTAGGGCCAGACTATGCCGATCCCGCCCAAGCTTAGAAACTGAAGCGCGGCCAAGCGGATCGAACCGAATCTGTTGCGCAAGGCGAAGAGCATCGATACCGGACTGTCTGCCCGTTCGCGGCCTATCCTGAGTGGCGGACGGTCTATATTAGACGCATCGAGACGGTGATATTGTACTTCTTCTTGAAGTGACCCGTAAGGCTCCCCCGCTAATTGCGGCTTGGCGTTCACGGCCAGCCCATCAGCCCGGTTCCGCATTAGCGCCGCGGGCAATGAAAAGGCGCTTGATCAGGCGCGCTCTACCTGTTGGATTGCATCAAAGAGGCGGAAGCCGGCGATCACGATACAGGCGCCGAGGGCGGCGGCCAGCCCGCATAAGGCGTAAAACGCGCCGGCGCCAAGCTGATCATAAGCCCAGCCGTAAAGCGATCCGGTCAGCAGAAGCGCGATTCCCGGCATTGTCACCTGAACGATGGCTTGATTGGTGGCGACGTTGCGTGGATGGCTGATCGCGTTCATCAGGCGGTAGGAAGACAAGTGGTAAGCGGGCCAGGAGATTCCGCGGCAGACGAAGAGCAGAACCAGCAACGGCAGATTCGGCACAATGCCAATGCAGAGCGTCGTCAGCGCGATGCCGATGATGCCCAAAATATAGGTGACCCGGAGACGCACTCTCGGCAGCAAGGCGTCCGTCAGGTAATAGAACGGGATCTCCACGACAGCGAGCAGCGCCGCCCATAAGCCGATATCGGAAATGTTCACACCGAGGTTCTGGCTCAGGTGGATGAACAGGAAGGCGAAAGCGTTGTGCGTGCACATGGTGACGAAAAATTGACTGGCCGCCAACACGTAAATGCCGCGATTGCGAGGCTGTTTGGCTCCCGAATCCGACTTCACCTTTTCTTTGGGCTTGGCAGGGAAGATTGTCGAAAGCTGAACAGTGATCAGCGACAAAACCGCGCCAACTGCAAAGGTCAGCGAATATCCGCCGAGCGCGAAGACCAGCCCCGCCAGCGCGCTGGAAACGGCGAAACCCAGCGCGGAGAAGGAGCGCATCTGGCCGAAAATCGTCTTGCCATGGCGCATCAACTGCGCGAGCGTCAATTGGGCGCCGAGCGTCATGCTTGGGCTGACCGTGACCTTGAAGAGCAAGACAGCAAGAATCACAAGCAGATGATTGCGGGTCGCGGCGAAGACCAGGCTGGATAGCGCGAATCCACCTAGATAAAACATCAGCAGGCGGCGATGGAGCATGAGGCGGTCGGCAATTTGATTGAGCAGCGGCGTGAGCGCGAGCGTCAAAATCGCGCCGACGCTGGCGAGCGTGCCGATCAAGGTGCCGGAGAATCCGATATCGGTGAGATAAAGATTGATATAGGGGTAGACCATGCCCAGGCCGGCCGTGCTGAACAATTGCAGGGCGACCAGGCGCATGGAACCAAAGTGATTCCGCAGGGCGAGCATTGCTGACATAGATGAGCCTATCTTTGGCTCCGCCGATTGCTGCGTCCAACCATTTAGGCAAGACGCCTTGACCAAGCCATATCGTACCTCGAAGGCTCGACCAAGCGCGAATTGAATCGCCAAAGCATAATTGATATGCTCAGTCAGATGAAGATTTGATTACGGTGAAACGCTGATGACATTGGAAAAACGAGACGAAACGCTCTTTACTGGGTTCGACTTCTACAACTGCGATATGCACTTCACGGATAAACAGAAAGCGCTGCGGCAGGAAGTGCGTGATTTCGTCGAATATGAAGTGCTGCCCGAGATTAACCCCTATTGGGAGAAAGCCGAGTTCCCCTGGGATATCGCCCGCAAGATGGTTGACCTGCCGATCATCGGCGGCGCCTTGCAGGATCACGGCGCGGCCGGGCTCGATCTCGTCGAGATGGGCTTGGTTATGTACGAGCTGGGCAAAGGAGATGGCAGCATCAGCACCTTCTACGGTGTGCATTCGGGCTTGGCGATGGGTTCAATCGGCGCCCTGGGCGATGACGAGCAGAAGGCGCGCTGGCTGCCCGCCATGGTCAAGCTGGAGAAGATCGGCGCCTTCGCTTTGACCGAACCCGATGTTGGCTCAAACGCCGCGCAAGTAAAGACCCGCGCCCGCCGGGATGGCGACGGCTATATCCTCAATGGCGCCAAGCGCTGGATCGGCAACGCCTCGATCGCCGATGTCCTCATCATTTGGGCGCGTGATGAAGAGACGATGGACTTCGGCGGCTATGTCATCGAGAATCCGGGCGAAACGGCCGGCGTCAGCATCAGCGACATCTGGGGCAAGATCGGCAAGCGTGCCGTGCTCAACGCCGATATCAGGCTGCAAGATGTCTATGTGCCGGCGGCGAACAAGCTGGCTTACGTGAACCGCTTCAGCGATATGGCGCTGGTGCTGGGCTTGGGGCGCTACGGCGTCGCCTGGGAGGCGGCCGGTGTTGCTGCTGGCGCTTTCGAACTGGCGCTGAAGTACACGAAAGAGCGCGAACAATTCGGCAAGCCAATCGCCGGCTTTCAGTTGATCCAGCATAAACTCGTTGAAATGGCGACCGAAGTCACATTGATGCAGACGCTCTGCCTGCAGCTGTCACACCTGATCAACAATGGACTGCTCACCGCAGGCACGGCCTCGCTGGCGAAGTACAACAATGCCCGCAAGGCGCGTTATGTCACGCAGCTGGCGCGCGAGTGCCTGGGTGGCAACGGCATCCTCATCGACAATCACATTGCCCGGCTGATGCTCGACGCCGAGGTCATCTACACCTACGAAGGTACCAACGAGGTCAACCTGCTATTGGTGGGTCGGGAGTTGACTGGGTTGAACGCTTTTGTGTGACAGAGATTGGGACAGCAATTATGACAGAATAATCTGATTCAGCTGCCTATCATTGTGTAATTTTCCTGCAAAATATGTGGAAATACTTGACAATTTTGTTTTGTTACAAATAATATTGTGATGTTCAAATGGACAGAACTTAGGACAAGAAGTCGGACATAAACTTGTAGGAAGTCCTCAGTATGACTACCCATCCATTTATTAGCTTTCCGCCAAATTTAGGTGAGCTTCCATCACGAGTTTGGCTTCTTTTGGGTGAAATACAGGCCAGAATTGACCACATTAAGAAACTTCCAATACCGCGCGATGAAAGTAGCTCACTGCGACGCATGTATCTCACGAAGGGAGTACACAGTACCACGGCTATAGAGGGCAATTCGTTCTCCGAAGAAGAGGTCGGGAGAATCATTGAAGGAAAACTTAAAGCGCCGCCATCTCGCGAATATCAGCAGCAGCAAATCGACAACATGGTGGATGCATTCAACACTGTAGCTAAGACGCTGTTAAGCGGATCTAGTACGCCATTCTCCCTGGATCTGCTCAACAGTTACCACAAGATCGTACTTAACAAATTGAATGATAGCCTTGCAAATGAAGTTGTTATTGGCGAGCTGCGTACGCATCGCGTTATGGTAGGGCGCTATCTCGCTGCGCCTCCCGAAGATTGCGCACGCCTTATCAATATGTATTGCGACTGGCTAAATCAAGACATGCCAGCGCCTGACGGATATGAAATTGCAGTGCAAATCGTAAAGGCGTTGGTGGCACATGTATACTTCGCCTGGATTCATCCTTATGGCGATGGTAATGGACGGATGACCAGACTCATAGAATTCGTGATACTGCTTCAGGCGGGCGTTCCAGATGTCGCGGCACATTTGCTGAGCAATTTCTACAACAAGACCCGTGACCAGTATTATGCGCACTTGCAATCTTCACATGGGGAATATCGAGACGGTTCGTATCCGGAAAAAAGCAACCTCCACGGTTTCATTGGCTACGCGCTGCAGGGTTTCAAGGATGAATTAGATGAACAGTTTTCTATAATCCATGCCATACAAGTGCGAATCATTTGGCACGACTACATTCATGCTGAGTTTCGCAAGAGGTACTCGGAGAATCTATCGCCGTCGCGTCAGCGGCAGAAGTGCTTGATCTTGGATCTGACTGTTCACCGTTTTGACGAGCCAGTTACAAAGGAACAAATTCGGGATGTAACGACGGCGCTTTACCTAGCTTATGCCGAAAAGAATAAACGCATGATTCAGAGAGATCTGAATGTCTTGGTCGATATGGAGCTGTTAATTCACGATGGAACCGGTTACAAACCGAACACGGATATTCTGCTGGCTTTCTTTGCCAAAACGCGGGTGGAACCCGAGCAAACTGCCAACTGAACAAAAAAGAGCGCGCCACCCGGCACACTCTATTCGATTTCAATTCCGAGTCGATTACCCGCTCGTCTACTCCATCATCGTGACGATCAGATTCTCGCCCATGTGAAGCGCGGCCAGCGCGGCCACCGCCAGACGCCCATTGATGCGGAGCGGATCATCCGGCAGCCAGTCGGCTATGTATTCCGCTACGAATGCCGCCGCATTGGCGTGGGATGCCAGCGCCGCTTCTTCCGATTCATAGATGGTAATAGCGACAACAGTGTCACCACTGTCATTGATGGTGTAGGAGCCGAAATATCCCTCCCCCTCTTTCAAAACGGGTATCAAGTGCGTCTCCGCCAGTTTATTGGCTTCGTCCAGATGTTGCATATCGAAGCCAGTATAGATGCGCACGCTTGCGTACAATGTCGTGATGCCCTTAGCCACCATCATTTCGTCTTCTGTCTCGCTCTCGTCGTCCATCTCCGCAGTCATGTCGTCCAGCGGGACCACGTAATTCAAGCCGGCGTTTCCTTCAACAACCAGTGGCGGATTAGGTAGCAGGGGCGCCAGGTTTTCCGCTACAAAATCACGGGCTGCCTCTGTGGAAGCGGATGCCGCTTCTGGCGTTCTGAATAGGCTGATCGCCACCAATCCGTCCTCAGCCGAGAGCAGATAATAGCCGACAAAGCCTTCGCTGCTGTTCATGATGGGCAGGAAGCCTTCCGCGGCCTGACGGGCAATCTCGTCCTGATCGGCCGGCTCGATGCCGTCGTAGACACGGACACTGGCGAAGATCCCATCCTCGTCCAGCGCCTCGTCGGCGAATGCGGTCAATGGGATCGCCAACAGCATGAGAAGGCACAAGAAGATCAGCGTGTTTGCGCTACCCTTACATATCCGGGCAAAACTCCGCACAGTAATTTTCTCCTATGAGTTCGATCGGTGAAATGCCAGTTCCGATGCCTTTATTCAATCCTTAGGCCTTAGGAGAGCAACATCTAACACTTAGTATACTACGAATATGTGGAACTGAATCAGAATAGGGGAAGGGAAGCGTTTCGTAATAGCCTACGAAAGACGATATCTGGACGGGCAGAAAATTGTTTCTTTGGCAACGCGCCTATTCCCGCGCCCAATGCGGCAATTGCGCATCCAGCTGAGCGAGTTCGCCTTCGCTGATAGGTCTGATTTCTGTATCGTGCAGGTGCGTATCCCGGTTCTCGACGATGAGAAAGCGCACATCTCGCGTCGCCACCAGATTGTGCCAAAGGCCGGCCGGCACGTTGTATATCTTGCCCCGTTCCATCTCGACCGCCTCTAGCGCTCCGCCAGCGGGACGCGTGAAGAGCACCGCTTGCCCGCGCAGCAGCACGAAGACCTCATCNNAGCGGCTTGCCAGCCCTCGGTGAAAACCAGCGGCTCGAATCCCACTCCCGCCCATTCATAGACTTCCAGCATCGACGTTGGCTCCTGAAGAATCGTTACAGATGAATGACCTGTCCGCTGCGGCTGCTTTCCAGCGCGGCGTCGATAATGCGCATATTGACCAAGCCCTCGGCGCCGCCTGGATTTGGCGTCTTGCCCTCGCGGATGCAGTCGATGAAGTGCCTCATTTGCCGATCGTACATGATTTGTGGGCAGTGCTCCTCGCGCACGGGCGGATATCCGGGATCGACCGTCCTTAGCGTCTCCGCCGCGCGATCGGGGATTTCCAGTCGCGTGGGGAAGAGTTGGGCGAAGGCTTTGCTCCCATAGAGCTGGGTGCAGGCCTCGGGTCCGTCCGCATGCGGCCACCACCAACCCGATTCGACGATTGAGCTGGCGCCGCCCTCCCAGTTAATCCAGATCGTGCCACTATCATCGACATCGTAATCGGTGTAATCGGTCGAGATCTTGGCGTAAACGCTGAGCGGCTGCGGATCGCCCAGAAAATAGCGCGCGACATCAATGGCGTGGATGCCCATATCAGCTAGAGCGCCGCCACCCGCATAGCGCGCCTCGACGAACCAGCCATCTGGTCCCCAATTGACGTGCACACCGTAGCCTTTTGTGCGCAGGACCACCCCCAATCTACCCGCGACAATCTGTGCCTTAATCCAATTAACCTCTTCGTCAAAGCGCCAGCAATGCGCCACCATCAGCTGCGCCCCGGATTCTTCGCTCGCCTGCAGCATCTGGTCCGCTTCGGCGGCGTCTAGCGCCATTGGTTTTTCCACCATGACGTGAAGGCCCGCTTCCAGGGCAGCAATCGCTTGCGGCGCGTGCAGGTAATTTGGCGTGCTGACGACCAGGATGTCCACATCGCCGGCGCGCAGCAGCTCTTCCACAGTCACGTATTGCCGCGCGATGCCGAATTGCGCCGCGTAGTCCGCCATTGATTTGGGCTTGTGATTGACCACGGCGACCAGCTCGACGCCGTCGATGCTCTGCGCCGCCCGCGCATGCACGCGCGAGATATGTCCTGTTCCGCTGAAGGCGATTCTCAGGGTCATGCTTCTACTCCTCGGCGAATAGACAATAGAGGGCTGGCAGGTTATGTGTCAACTCGATTGCAAGCCGGCTGATATATTGACAAGAATCGCCGCGAATTGTTATCGTTTTCGCTATACTGTGAAAAGCGCAAAATCCGCTTCATTGAGTTTCCCTGCTCGCCGCGTTCCCCAAGCGGATGTTCACAACATAATGAATACGCGCGGATTTGTATAGGCTAACCAGTACATGAGGATAAGGCATGCAAGATAGCGCTGGCTTCACCACCATCTTCGGACGCAACCTGATCGGCGAGCTGCGCAACTTCGCGCATCAGCCCTATCTCGTCGTCACCATGGCCGATCTCTGGGATCTATTCGCCCACCACTTCGATGAGAAGCTGGCTGGACCTTACCTTGTCAGCACGATTGATGGCGACGAACTTCAAGAAGAAATAAGCAAGCTGCCGCCTTGCAACTGCATCATCGGGCTGGGCGGCGGGCAAGCGCTGGATGTCGCCAAATTTTTCGCCTGGTCGCTGCGGCTGCCGCTTTTCCAGGCGCCGACGTCAATGTCGGTCAACGCCGCCTTCGGCCATCGTAGCGGGCTGCGCTTCAGCGGCAACGTGCGTTATATCGGCTGGGCGGTGCCTGAGGCGGTTTATGTCGATTTCGATGTGATTCAGAACGCGCCGCCGATTGTCAACCGCAGCGGCATCTGCGAGATTCTCTGTTACCACACCGGTCACGCGGACTGGCGCCTGGC
>JAAXID010000091.1 GCA_012270545.1 Anaerolineae bacterium
AGGGGCCGCGCCGCGTAGACACTGGCGGTCGGGGATGGGGTAGAAAAAGCGAGGTAGCATGACCCAGTAGCGGACAAGCCTTACATCTAGTATTTTCTGAAACAGGACAATCTGTTGCCATGTCATCATTTTTCTCCACTCTTCCAATCGCATGATTTGTCTTTCCCACAGCGATATGTTACATTCTCTCCCGTTCACGCTTGTCGACAAAATCGCCGTCTTGAGACATCCGGCCGACAAATAGCGGCTGACGTTGGCGAAGGCCGCGGGTTCACGTTATGAGGAGAAATCTATGGGATTAGCAACCAACGCCAATCAACTGGTGGAGATGGCTGTCGTCGGCTACGTCAGCCAGCCGACTGTGCGCGGGTATATCCCGCACGCCTCGGGCGAAGCGATGATCTTGCCCGGCATGTCCGGCTTCATCTACAACGCCCGCGTCGGCGACAGCGCCTTTGACTGGGCGGCCGACCACCTGGAACCGGGCGCCTCCATCGCCCACCCGGACCTCGATGCCGATTATGCCATGCACTATCTGACCTGCATGGGCAATCAAGCCTTCTTGATGAGCGGGCTGGCGAAGGGAACCGAGGGCATCGTCACCGGCGAGCACGCCCGCCTTCTCGTCGATTTCCCGCCGGAAGCGGCCGACCTCATCAATGTTGGCGATGCTGTGCAAATCCGCGCCAAAGGACAAGGTCTGCAATTGACCGACTACCCGCATATCACGCTGAAAAAATGCAGCCCGCGGCTGATCGAGAGCCTACCGATCGAAGCCGTTGACGACCGAACGATCCGCGTTCCGGTGACGATGGAACTGCCCGTGCGCATCATGGGCTCGGGCGCCGAACTCAATCCCGACTTCGTCGACCAGGACCTGATGTCCGGCGACCGCGCCTTGATGGCCGAGCTCGGCATCGACCAAATGCGCCTCGGCGACCTTGTCGTCGTCAATCACGCCGATCACCGCTATGGACGCGGCTACAAACCGGGCGCCGTCACCATTGGTCTCTGCATCCACGGCGACTCGGTGATGACCGGTCACGGACCCGGCATCCTCACCCTGATGACCTGCGATGAACCCTGCATCGAATGGGTGATCGATTCCGAAGCCAATATCGCCAATTACCTGAATATACGAGAGGCATCATGAGCGCAAAAAACAATGCGGATCAAGTCGTAAGCGTATCGGTTCAAGGTGTGATCACGCCGCCGCGCATGCCGCCGCTGCCGGCCATGCCCTACTCGCTCGCCGCCGATGGCAGCCCCTTCCTCCTGCCCGCTTACGGCAGCATCGTCTACAACGTCTCCGTTGGCGATTCCGCTTACGGCTGGCTGGCTGATTGCGTGCATCCGGGTGTCAGCGTCATGATGGGGGAGGCCACCGGCAACCGCGGGCTCAACGTGCTGTCCTGCGTCGGCAACACCGCCATCGTCATGACCGGCAACGCCCAACGCGCGCGCGGCACCGTCACGGGCAAGACCGGTCGCTTCTCCGAACATGTCATCATCCATTTCGAAGGGGATGTTCTCGAGCAGCTCGCCATTGGCGACAAGATCGTCATCAAAGCCAAAGGCGTCGGCATGAAGTTCGACGACCACCCCGATGTCATGCTCAAAGGCTGCTCGCCCGAACTGGTTGACGCGCTGGAAGTCACGACCAACAGTGAAGGCAAACTCTCGGTGCCGGTCGTGGCTGCTGTGCCGCCGCATCTGCTCGGCGCGGGCGCGGGCTTGGTGAGCGACGGCGGTTCAATCCACATCCAGACGGCCGACAGCGACGCGGTCAAAGAGGCGGGGCTCGAGGGCCTTCGGCTCGGCGATGTGGTAGCGCTGACCGATTACGACAGCAGTTGGAATCATGGCTACTTGCGCAATGCCGTAGGCATCGGCGTCGTCGCGCAAGGCGACAGTCCGCGCGCTGGCTATGGACCGGGCATCACGCTGATCATGACGTCGGCCAGCGGCGACATCGCGCCAATGGTCACACCGGGTGTCAATCTGAAGGAGTTGCTGCTATAGGGGGATCGGCATTGTGTTAGCGGGGCGGGCGCCTCACAGGGTCGCGTAGACGCTAACCGCCAACACTGACCGTCAGTCTACACCATGACACTATAAGCAAATTTGTAGGGGCAGCCTAGTAGGTTGCCCGCCTTCAGAATTAGATTGCAAGGTATAGAAGAAAATGTCCACCATCAAACACATGGCCTTCGCCGTCAAAAGCGTTGACGAAACCCTGAAGCGCTATCAGACGCTCCTCGGTGTCGGGCTCGACGCTCGCGTCGTCGTCGCTGAAAAAGCGCGCATCAAGGTCGCGATCTTCAATGTCGGCGATGTCGAATACCAATTGAATGAGTCGCTGGACCCCGATGGGCGCTTCAGCCAGTGGATGGCCGAGCGCGGCAGCGAAGGTTTGCACCACATCTGCTACGCCGTGCCCGATATTGATGCCGCGCTGGAGTCGGCGCAGACTGAGGGCGGCACGCTGAAGGAATGCAGCTCCTGCAAGGTAACCGGATCGCATCCGCATCCCGAGGGCTATGTCGCCTTCCTGGAACAAGAGACCGGCGGCATCGAGCTCGAGCTGATGCAAGTCTATACGCCGGAAGAGCTGGAGCAATACAAGTCGATTCGCGGGATTTAAGTCATGCCCATTGAGATGGTCCGCGTTGATGTCGACGCGCTGGACACCTTCGTCCGCCGCGCTTTCCTCGCTATGGGCCTCTCCCGGCGCGAAGCCGATATCTGCGCCGCCGGCCTGATGGGTAGCGAGCTGCGCTGTCTGCCCGGCCAGGGACAAGGCGTCGCCCGCCTGACCAGCTATTACGATCGCATAGCAAAGAGCCTGTATCAGCCAGGCGCGACCATCCAGGTCATCAAGGAATCGCCCGCCCTGGCGCTGATCGACGCCAACATGGTAATGGGATCGGTTGTCGGGCAAGAGGCCATGGACATCGCCGTCGACAAAGCCAAGACCAGCGGCATCGGCGCCGCCTTCGTCTTCAACAGCACCCATTTCGGCTCCGCCGGCTTTCACGCGCGGCGGGCGCTGGAAGCCGACTGCATCGGCATCGCCATCACCAACGCCGGCGCGGAGATGGCGCCCTGGGGCGGACGCGAGCCACGCGTCGGCACCAATCCTTGGGGGCTGGCGGCGCCAACCGGCGGCGACTTTCCCGTCGTGCTCGATATCGCCCTGACCACCGCTGGCAAAGGCATGATGCGCTGGCATGAACGCGAGAGGATGAAGATGCCGCGCGATTGGGCGCTGACGCCCGCCGGCCGCGAAACCGACGATCCGACAGCGGCGATGGCAGGCGCGCTTCTGGGCATTGGCGAGTATAAAGGCTACGGCTTGTCGCTCTTCACCGATGTATTGACCGGCGTCATCAGCGGCGGCGGCTTCGGCCTGGCGCCTTATCAGGATCGCTCGATCGCCAAGCTCGATGTGGCGCATTCCTTCATCGCTATCGACATCGAGTGGTTCATGCCGGTCGTGGAATTCAAAACGCGCATGGATGCCTTCATCGCCGAGATCAAGAGCAGCGCCCTGCGCCCCGGCTTCGAGGAGATTCTCGTGCCCGGCGAAATCGATTATCGCCGCGAGACCGCCTACCGCCGCGACGGCGCGCAACTCGACGCTGACGTCTACGAAGGCCTGCGCCAATTGGCCGAAACGCTGGGGATCGTCTTTGACATCTAACACCCGCAAAAAACGAAACCCGTAGGGGCGATCTATCAAGCCGCCCGCGTTCCCGCCGATAAGGAGCACGGGCGCCCGGTGGTCAGTGTCGACGGGCCTACGCGACCTGCGCAACCCGGCGGGGCGCCCACGAAGGAGGACCTTGACAGCATGAACTCGCCAACATCACTCGCCCGCCCACTGGCGCAACGCGTCGCCGGGCTCGCCGACCTGCGTCAGCCAATCCCAACAACGCCCGCCTTGCCCGCGTCCGTCGTCGAAGCGGCTACCTCAGCCCTCGATCGTGGCGAAACCCATTACACCGACCGCCCCGGCATTCCTGAGTTCCGCGCCTGGGTCGCCGATCACCTGCGCGAGCGCTACAATGTCAGCGTCGATCCGGCCGAAGTTACGATCACCTGCGGCTCGACCGAGGCGCGCTACGTCTGCCTGACTCTGCTGGTCGAGCCAGGCAGCGCAGTCCTTTGTCCCGGCGATAGCTCGCGGATTCGCGGCGCCCTGCATCTGGTCGGCGCGCGGATCATCGATTCAATCCAAGACGACATCAGCCTGCTTTACATCACACCGGATGTCTATCGCGAAACCAGCATAGAACTGTTGCAGCGCGCGGAAGAAACCGACTGGTGGATCGTCTACGATCTCAGTTTCGCCAAGACATCGCCACCATTTCACCCAGCGCAGCATCCAAAGCTCGCCTCCCGCGTGGTGACAATCAACTCGTTATCCGATCACTTGGCCGGCTGGCGGCTGGGCTGGATGGCCGGCTCGGAGATGGCGCTGCGGCTGCGCGCTGGCAAGCAAGCCATCACCATCTGCACAACCGCCGTTTCGCAGTGGGCGGGGCTGGAATGGGTGAGGACGGCGAAATGACCATAAAAGCGAATCCCAACATTCCCGAAGAAGTCCGCGCGGTCGCTGCCGACGGCACACAACTGCGCTATGCCCTCATGGAGATGGCGCAGGAGCTGGACGACGTTATCGCCCTGGGGCGTGGCGACCCCGACCTGGACACGCCGCCTCACATCGTTGAAGCGGCCAAAGCCGCCATACGAGACGGGCGCACAGGTCCAACGCCGGTGAAGGGCACGGACGCCCTGCGCGCCGCCATCGCCGAGCACATGCGCGCGGTCAATGGCCTGCCGGTTGCCGCCGAAAACGTGATGGTCACCACCGGCGGGCAAGAGGGCCTCTTCCTGGCGATACAAGCGCTCATCGATCCCGGCGACGAAATCCTGGTGCCCGACCCGCGCTACACCTCCTATGACGATGCAATTCGCCGCGCCGGCGGCATCATGGTCTCCGTACCCACCAATCGCGAGGATGCCTTCAACCTGGAAGCGGAAGCGGTCGAAGCCGCTATCAGGCCGGCGAGCAAGGCATTGCTCATCGTCACGCCCAGCAATCCCACCGCCGGCATCGTCACCGAAGATCGGCTGCGCGCTATCGCCGATGTCGCCATCCGTCACAACCTGATCGTCATCGTCGACGAAATCTACGGCAAAATCGTCTACGAACCCTGGCGACACTTCAGCATCGGCTCGCTGCCTGGCATGGACCAGCGCACCATCACGCTCGACGCCTTCTCCAAAACCTACGCCATGACCGGCTGGCGCTGCGGCTACGTGGCCGCGCCCGCTGATGTCATCGACGCCATGGCGCGCATCAAGCAAGTCACCACCGGTCCGGTCGCCACGGTTTCGCAATGGGCAGGCCTCGCCGCTATGACCGGGCCGCAAGACTGTGTGGCTGAATACCTGCGGATATATACAGATAGGCGCGCCGTCTTGCTGGACGGCTTGGATCGCATGGGCTTCGCCTATGGCGAGCCGCGCGGCGGTTTGTTCGTCTGGGCCGATTGTTCAGCGACTGGCATCCACGCGACTGAGCTGTCTTACCTGTTGCTCAAGGAGGGACGCGTCCTCATCTTTCCGGGAACCGCTTTCGGCGAAACCTGGCGCGAGTACGTGCGCATAACCATGCTCGAGCCCATCGACACCCTGAAAGAAGCCGTTGAGCGCATGCTGCCCGTTCTTGAGCGCTACCGACTGTGAAAAAGACATTGGCGTCGTATTACCTGTGTCCGGCATAATTGTTGGGAATGATGAAAAATGAGGGCATGGCGAGCGAAAATTCGCCACAGGACATACTGGATGTAGGGGCGCCTCTGTGAGTCGCCCGCAGAATATCAACAATTACAGGTTTCGGGCGACGCAAGTGTCGCCCCTACGAACTCGATGGGAATAAGAGTTGCACCCATGACATTCACCACCCCTTATTGCTCAACTTAGTGCATTGCGGGCAAGGATGCGGTATATTCTCTGCAACTATTGGCCGATCAAGAAAGGAGCGCGATAGCAAAACCTCCGCAAGTATCGTCAGACAATAGTAACGAGTTAAGGAGTAGAAAATGAGTAAGCGAATCCCGCTGTTGCTTTCATTGCTGCTGATCATTGTTCTTGGGCTTGTGCCCTTAGTGAGCAGCGCGCAAACCGTCCCGACGCCGGACGAGGATACCATGGTGGTCTCTATTGGCGGCGAACCGGGCTCGATGGATCCGTCGCAGGTTGGTGGCGCGACCGGCGGCATCAACTTCTACATCTTGTGGCACCTCTTCGGCACCCTCTACGAGTTGGGCCAAGCCGATGGCGCGATTGATCCCTATCTCGCGCACAGCTTTACCGTCTCTGAGGATGGCACCGAATGGACCTTCCACATGCACGAAGGTCTGACCTGCCACGATGGCGAGCCCCTTACAGCCGAAGACGCCGCCTACAGCTTCAACCGCATGGCGGATCCGGCCAATGGTTTCACCGGCAACTCGGCCGGCTTCGTTAACTCCTCGATCGGTTTTGTCGAGGCGCGCGCCGATAGCGAGCTCGATGTCACTATCGTCGCCAACAAGCCACAGAACCGCGCCATGCGCCTGGGCTTGATCTCGGAAGTCATGGTCCACTGCAAGGATTCCTACGAAGCCATGTCCCTCGAGGAAGCTTCGCGCAATGTCATTGGAAGTGGTCCCTACTCCATGGGCGAATGGGTACCGGGCGAATACATGCGCATTGACCGCGTTGAAGGTTTTGATTTGCGCAATACTTACTTCGATGAAATCGTCTGGCGTTTCATCCCCGAGCCCTCGACAGCGGTGGCGGAAGTCATCACCGGCAATGTTGATATCCTCAAGGGCTTCCCGGCGACGCAGTTTGACGCCATTACCAATTCCGGCGTGGCTGAAGCGCGCAGCTATCCGGGCACGACGCGCATCTATGTCGGTTTCCAGTTGAATCCTAATGCGCAGTTCCGCGTTGATAATCCCGACGATGTTGGCGCCCAAGCCATCATGGAAACTGATGTGCGCGTCGCCCTGCAATACGCCGTTGACGTCCACGCCATTTGCGAGAATCTGCTGCTCACCACCTGCCAACGGGCGACGAGTCTGGTCAATCGGCCCAACAACCACCCGACCCTCGAGCCCTATCCCTACGACCCGATGAAGGCGGAGGAATTGCTGGATGCGGCTGGTTATCCGCGCGGCGATGATGGCGTGCGCTTCTCGCTCGATCTGAAAGCGCGGCGAGTAACTGGCGCGGGCGGCTCCGATGTTAGTTTGGCGATCGCGCAGTTCCTCACTGATATCGGCGTTCAAACCGAAGTTGTCTTCCTGGAATCAGCTGATTTCCGCGAACAACTGATTTACCACCATCTTGGTCCCTTGTACATGGGCGGCACCGGCGGCAGCAAGTGGAGCGCCCAATACGA
>JAAXID010000125.1 GCA_012270545.1 Anaerolineae bacterium
GCTCGCCATAGAGATGGCGAGAAGGGCCGGGGATGGGGTTAGAAAAGCAGAGTCCAGCCATTTAGACACTCCCGGAATAGATAATAGCCAGCCGAAACTCTAATCACTCTCCACGCGCAATTCGGCTTTAGTGTTGAGGAAGCGGCCGAGCGACTCTACTTCCGCTTCAAGGTGGGGAAGGAGCGAGGGTTCGAGCGGCTCAAATGGCGACAGGACTATACGAATGCCCGTCGGCCGTTTTTCCAGCTTCCAGTTCGCTTTCGCTTCGCCATCGACGCTCAGGCATGTGCGTATCAAGCCGCCGCCGGGATGCACCCGCTTGGCGAAGTCATCCGCTACCATGAAGGCGCGGCTTTGGTAGCCCAGCAGGTAGTTGTCGTAGCGGGGCAGCAATCGAACAGTCGGCTCGGCAGGCGCGGCCTCGAGCCGGTCAAGATGCCGCTCAAGCAGCAGTGCCTCGCCCTCGGGGAGCATGAGCGGAACGCATACAGGGCTGATCGCTTCCCATGCCGCTTTTACCTGTGCCACTCCCAGACCCGACCAGCGCTTGAAGTCGGCCTGTGTCGCCGGACCGTAGGCCGCCAGAAAGCGCCACGCGAATTCTCGTAGCGGCTCTTCTACCGGCAGCATGCCGGCGCCGGCGGGCAGCCAGTCATCCAGCAGCGCGTAGGTCAAATTGCCGTCAACTTCCGCTCCCAGGCAGGTCAATCCGCGCAGAGCGGCGAAGCGCACGAGGTGATGTATCGCTTGCCCAGCGACCGGAATCCCGCGCGCCTCAAGCGCCCGCGCCAACTGCGCCCGGTTCAAGGCGCCGTCCCGGCCGAGGATGTCTTCGATCTCTTCAAGCGCCCGCTCGCGTAGGTCCTCGGTCAAGCCGAGCTGCTTGTAGCGGCCGCGCGTGCCGCGGATGGCCGGCGGTCCACACAGTTCGAGCTGGAGGCGAACGTCTTCCGCAGCGACCAGATGCAGCGTGCCGCGCAAGCTCCAGGTGAGCACGAAGGATCGCTCGGTTTCACGGGCATGTATGACATCGGCCTGTGTTAGGTGGTGGCTGCGAGCATGAATCGCCAGTTGCGCGGACGGCCACTCCTGCGACTGCAGGGCGAAGAGGTGGCGGACGATGCCAACAGCCGAAGCCCCCTGGCTGGCGTCGCAAAGCAGTTGACGCTTTGCTCGCAACTGGCGCGCTTGTTTCCAGGTGAATTGAGAAGACATTAAAGTTTTCTCATCATGAGTCAGGATTGAGTCTGTGTAAGCCGAATGTGATAATAGGCGGCTGCCGCAACGCTGTCAAAGGATGAGTCGTCGATCTGATTGCTTACGCGCAGACGTTGGTTTGGCCTTGCATTAGTTCAAATGTTCTAATATAATTGCGATATTGCCAAATTTATTGCATGGAAAGAGGCAAGAAATGAGAAAGCTGCTCGCAATTCTTATCATGTTAGCGTCTTTGCTGCCGCTGGCGCAGGCGCAGGTAGATGAAATTCTGCTGCCAGGCGCGCTGCCGGCTTGTAAACTGGCGGACTGGGCTGAATTTGTTGGCATTTACTCTGAACTCACGGCCGAGGGATATGACCTTGCACGGCGTTTAGAAGCGGATGACATTTTCAGTCTCATGCAAGATATCGAGGATGGCTGGGCAGCGGATCATGCCTTCTGGCGCTTTCTCCCATTCTGCCAAGAAATCGTGGAGCTGGGGCTGCAAATGACCATGGCCAGGATTCATCACTTATCGTTTTGGGCATTGACCTATATGGAGGCGGCCAGGGGCGGGTCAGCCAATTCCCCAAACGTCGTGGAGCAGGGTAAGCTGATGTATGCTCGAATCGATCAGATAAATCTCATTCTCGAAAGAGCGGAGAGCCAACTTTCCCAAAGCGAGCGTTGATGCCGGCGCGCGGGCTGGCCTTCATCTCGCCAGCTAAAAGCGCTCCCATTTCCAGTCGCCAATTGAGAAAGCGGGCGCGCGGCGTGTATATTGGTACGCTGTGTCTGGCAAGCGGAAAGCAACTGCATGACGCTGGAAACGCCATCACTGACGCCCGACTCCATTGTCGATACCACAGCGCAGGGTGAACAAGAACGCACAAACGCTCGTCTTGCCGGCGCCAGCGGCATTTTGGCACTGGGCAACATCTGCAGCCGCGTCCTTGGGCTCGTCCGCGAGATCGTGCTCACCTATCTCTTTGGCGCCAGCGGGGCGGTCGATGCCTTGCAGGTCGCCATCATCGTGCCGAAAGCCATTTATGATTTGCTAATCGGCGGGCACATCAATGGCGCTTTTGTGCCCGTGCTCAGCGATGTGATCACGAGGGGGGGCAAAGCGGAATTGTGGCGCGTGCTCTCCGCTTTGATCAGCCTCGTCAGCGCGATCGTGGCGCTCCTCGTCCTGCTGCTTGAACTATTTGCGCCGCAGATTGTGCCTGCCGTGGCGCCTGGCGCCGACATCCATACGCAGCGTCTTGCCGTCGATCTGCTCCGCTTGACCGCGCCCGCCCTGATATTCATGAGCCTCTTCGCCGTCTTCAGCGGGGCGCTCTTCGCCTTGCGTTCGTTCACGCTGCCCGCCTTCGCCGGCGTGGTCTTCAATGGCTGCATCGTTCTGGTGACGCTCGCTTTGGCGCCTTCCCTGGCGCTGATTCCGGAATTGGAGGGCCGCTCAATCGCCTCCCCCTTTCTGGTTGCGCGGCCATCAGCCGGCATTATCGTGGTGGCGGTCGGCTGGCTGGTCGGCGCTAGCGCCCAGATGTTGCTGCAGATGCCCGGCTTGCGCTTGCGGCGGCTGCGCCCCAGCGTCAATTGGCGGCATCCGGCGCTGACGAGCATCGGGCTTCTCTATCTGCCGGTCATGCTCTCGCTGATCATCGACACGCTGGTAATCCGCCCTTTCAGCTACAATTTAGCCAGCCAGACGATCGAAGGCGGCATCGCCATTATGAATTGGGCGACCACGCTCGTTCAGTTTCCGCAGGGTCTGGTGGCGACCGCCATCAGCGTGGCGATCCTGCCGACCCTGGCGCGGCAATCGGCGGAGATGACCGAAGCGGCGCAGAAGGCTTTCAAAGACACGCTGGGGTTGGGATTGCGTCTGGCGACCACACTGATACTTCCCGCCGCGACCGGCTTGTTCGTGCTGGCTGTTCCCATCATTGCATTGCTCTTCGAGAACGGCGCCTTCTTGGCCGCCGATACCGAAATCACAGCGACTGCGCTGCGTCTCTACTTGATCGGCCTGCCCTTCGCCGCGCTCGATCTGCTGTTGGTTTACGCTTTCTACGCGCGCAAGGATACGCTCAGGCCGGCATTGGTCGGCATCGTCAGCCTCGTCTGCTATTTGGCCGCCGCGCTTCTGCTCTTCGAGCGCTTTGGTTTGTTCAGCCTGATGATCGCCGACAGCGTCAAACATTTTGTGCATGCTTCTATCAGCGCCGTCTTGCTTTGGCGGCGTCTGGGCGGCTTTGGTCCACAGCGGCTGGCGCGCACGGGCCTGAAATCGGCGTTCGCCTCGCTGATAATGGCGGGCTTCGCGCTGGTCACGCTGCCCTCATTGTCGCAGTGGATTGGCACAACCAACATCCTGCGCGAGCTGGCGCTAGTGGGGCTTTGCGCGCTTCTGTATGGCGGCGTTTTCCTGTTGGTGGCGCGCATCCTCAAGATTCATGAGCTGGCCTGGCTGCTCAAGTTGCTGCGCGAGCGCCTGTCGAGCTAGGCCTGCCAGTCCCCGACTGTGACCTCAGGTCACCACAGTTTCAAACGCGCCCAATTGATCGTCTCTACAAGGCTTGATTGCTCCTCTCAAGCCCTGTCAGCGTGGCGTTTCTCTGACTGAAACTGCGTATTCGTGCGCATTTAGCTCCCCTTCTCTAGCTCGCTGGGATGCTCGCCATAGAGATGGCGAGGAGGGGCCGGGGGATGGGGTAAAATTTCGATGTACAAATCGCAATACCATCAAACCTCACATGTTTTGTTTGGCGTTTTTGGGCGACTGTACGACGCGGGTTACTGGCGCAAATTCCTGCCCCATCTTCTGCTCATCGCTCTACGGAGCATCCGCTATCTCTATATTGGTCATTTCGTAAACCAGCAGATTATAGCCCTCGCGCCGAAACTCGGATAAACTCCCCCGAATATGTCCCGCGCTGCCGCTCAATAGCTGCGGCCTGTGACGCCGCCGCGGATCTGGAAAGGCTCAGCGCATGCACTCTCGATTATCGGACAGCACCGTCAAGCTGTGGATGCTGTCTTGCCTGGTGTTCGCGCTCGGCGGGATCAATGGCGGCGCTTTGGGCGTGGTCTGGATTTACATACAAGCCGATTTTGGCGTCACGGTCAGCGCGCTCGGCGCTATGGTCACGGCGGCGACCATCGGACGCACGATCACCAGCACTGTCAGCGGACCCATCATCGGTCGCTTCGGCATCGCGTCGGTGATGATGGGCGGCGTGACGATTGGCGCGTTCAGTATGCTTGCCTTCGCTCTCGCTCCGTCGTGGCTTGCCGTCATGCTCATCGCGCTCGTCAGCGGCTTCGGCTCCGGCGTGATGGGCGTTGGCTTGAACGCCTTCGCCGCCGTCAACTTCAGCGCCCGCCGCATGAACTGGCTGCATGGCAGCTTTGGCATCGGCACGACGATAGGACCTTTCCTGGTCACCACGATCGTGATTGATTTCGCCATCGACTGGCGCTGGATTTATGTCCTCTTCGCCGGGACGCGCGTCCTGATGTTCGCGCTTTTCTACCTGACCAGAGATCAGTGGCGCATCAGCGAGGCCAAGACCAATGACGCCAAATCTGACCAGGCCAGCATAGGGAAGACATTGCGCTTGCCGGTCATGTGGCTGTTGGTGGGCGCCTGGCTGATGGCCACCGGCAACGAATTGGTCGCCGGACAGTACGCCAACAGCTTCCTCATCGGCGCGCGCGGGATTGAACCGAAAGTAGCGGCCACCTGGGTCAGCATTTACTGGGCGAGCTTGACCGTCAGCCGCTTTGTCGCCGGCTTCATCATCACGCGTATCAGCAGCAGCAGCTTCATGCGCTTGAATAACATCAGCATCATGATTGGCGCGGGTCTCTTATCGTTGAACCTGAGCCCTCAGACAAGCTTGATCGGCTTGGCGCTGATCGGTTTCTCGATCGCGCCCTTCGCGCCGCTGATGGCATCGGATACGCCGTGGCGGGTGGGCAGCGCGCACACCGCCAACGCCATGGGCTTGCAATTCACCGGCGCCAGCCTGGGCATGGCGCTGCTGCCTTGGCTGGGCGGCCTCCTGGCGGAGACGGTCGGGCTGGAAATAATCCCGCAGTTTGTCTTCCTGATCGCGCTGATCACCTTCCTCTTGTACGAAGGGATCGTCTGGCGAGATTTCAAACGTCCCGTGGCCAAGCCGCTGTAGCGCTTCTGGATTCGTCAGCCCGGCACAGTATGAACTCGCTGCCGATTAGACAGAGACACCCTCCATCAAAACGGGGCAACATCACCGGGGGCTTGGCTAAGCCAACTGCTTGACCGCCTCGACCAGCGCCATGATATAGCCAGTCGAATAGGCGTGGCCGCGGTGCCGCCAGCCATCGTCATCAATCATCTCGGGTACGTGGTCATCGATGATAAAGCCGGTGAAGCCCACATCATGGAGAGTCCGAATTGCCTCGACCACGTTCATATTGCCCTCGCCGGGGAAGCACTCCTGGAACTTGGGCACGCAGCCTTGCACATCGCGGAAGTGCACATAGAAGATCTTGCCGCGCTCGCCGAAATAGCGCATGGCATCCAGCACGCCGTCGTTGTTGCTTTGGTCGGCGTAGACCATCTCGGAGAAGCAGCCCATGCAGAAATCCAGGCCGTGATTGGGACTGGGCACGGCCTCCAACGCCCGCTTGAAGTTCTCCGGCTGGTAGAAGACGCGCGCGATGCCGCCGAGCGAGGGCACTGGCGGGTCATCCGGATGCAGCGCGATCTTGACGCCGGCCGCCTCGGCGACCGGGACAACCGCCCGCATGAAGGTCACATAATTGTCGAAGATCTCGTCTTGGCTGTATTCGCGGTCTTCCGCTTCAGGGACCTGGGTGATACCGGTGATGACTTCGCCCGCCAGCGCCCGCTCCATGTCAAAGGCCGTCACTTTGACGCCGCCGCGCCCGACCGCCATCGGCGTCCGCCAGACCAGATTGGGCATCCAGTTCAAACCCAGTATCGGAATGCCCGCCTCGCCCATATTGCGCACGAGCGTCTGGTAGTTGGCGGTCTGCTGCTCGCGCTGCGGTCCGTTCAGTATGGCGTCAACGTAGAAGTGGCGCGGCACATTCTCGATCGCTTCCAGTTCGAGGTCGTAATCGTTGACCCGCTGCTTCAAGCGCTTGAGGTCGGCGACCTCCCAGTAGCCCTTGTCTTCGGGCAGGTCAATGTCTTCGGGGATGAGATCGATGCCCTTGCCGATCATATTGAACTGCACGCCGCCGACGCCCAATTGCTTGGCGAAGGTCAAATATTCGTGCGTCGCCGAGGAATGCTGCCCCAGCGCGACCCGCATTTCTTGTGTCATACCTGATCCCTCTCACGTTTTCGGTTCGCTCTTTGTCGACTATAGTTTATCTCATTTGCTGCGGAGTGAAGCGTCGCGCGGGAAAGGGAGTGGTGAATTGCGTCGGTATAATCCTCGGCCGTCCCAAGTTTGTAGGGGCGATCGACGGTCAGTGTCTACGCGACCCTTGGATCGCCCGAACTAATAGACTATGAATGTGGGCGACTCAAGAG
>JAAXID010000096.1 GCA_012270545.1 Anaerolineae bacterium
ATGATCCTGGGCGAGACCGCGCTCAGTTTTCTCGGGCTGGGCATCCGGCCGCCGGCGGTCAGCTGGGGCACTTTGCTCGAGGGCGCGCAGAACATCTCGAACATCGCCTTGTATCCCTGGCTACTGACACCGGCGCTGGCTGTTATCGCGACCGTATTGCTGTTTAACTTCGTGGGCGATGGCTTGCGCGATGCCGCCGATCCTTATTCGCTCTGATACCGGGCTGGGATATGGCTGAACCAAAGAGCCTCGACCAAATCGACCGCGAGTCCTTCGCGCCCGCCCCAGCGCCAATGTCTGGCGCCGCCCGATCACTTGAGCTGCGCCCCGGCGGTATTGAGCATCCGGCTGGACCGCTGCGCGTCTCACTGAATGACGGCTGGGAAATGGCTGAGGGTGGCGAAGTAGAGGCGCGGCTGGAGAGCGAATGGCATGATGGCATTCCCGCTGTTGTGCCGGGCAGCATACAGACGGCCTTGCTCAAAGCCGGCCGCATACCCGATCCCTACATCGGCCGCAATGATGAGATCGCCAGAGCCGAGAGCTTCAAGACCTGGTGGCTGAAAAAGACCTTCGAGAGCCCCGCGGATGGCGGTGGTGAACGGCTGGTCTTCGGCGGCATCTGCGATTCCTGCGCTATTTGGCTTAACGGGAAAAAGCTAGGCGAGCACAAGGGCATGTTCGCTGAACTGGCTTACGATGTCTCTTCGATATTGATCGATGGCGAGAACACGCTGATCGTCCGCCTCGACCCGGCGCCGCAGCGCATCGGCAGCGGAGAGCCAAACGACTTCTTCATCGGTATGAATGTCGGCTGGCTGAATACGGCTGTCATCAACAATATTTATGGCTGGCACTATATCAATTTGCCGACGCTGGGCATCTGGCGGCCTGTTTCGCTGAAGGCGTCGCCGACCATTGAGATTGTCGATCCCTTCGTCGCCACGCTGGATGCCCATGCCGGCTTGCTGCGCCTGCATCTGACGCTGAAGGGCGAAACTGAGGGCTGGCGCGGCCGCCTGATTGGCAGCGTCGAACCGGAGAACTTCGAAGGCGAGGCGCATCACTTCGCTTGCGACCTGGAGTCCGCTGAGCGCGAAGCGACCGAATTGCTCGAATTCAGTGTGCCCGCTGCCAAACCCTGGTGGCCCGTCGATTATGGCGATCCCAATCTATACCGCATGACGCTGTCCTTCCTGCCCGAGGGAGGCGCGCCTGATCACAGGACCTTCACCTTCGGGATACGCACCATCGAAATGCATCCGGCGCCGGCGGGACCCAATCCGGAACATTACAACTGGACCTTCGTGGCCAACGGAAAGCCGGTTTTCGTCAAGGGGGCGAACTGGTGCACGCTGGACGCGTTGCTGCGCTTTGAGCCGGAACGTTATGATCGCTTCTTGCAGCTGGCGAAAGATTCGCATATGCAGCTGCTGCGCGCTTGGGGCAGCGGCATGCCCGAGACGGATGAGTTTTACGACCTGGCCGATCATCACGGCCTAATGGTCTTGCAAGAATGGCCGACCGCCTGGAATAGCCATCGCATACAGCCCTACGATATCTTGGAAGAGACCGTGCGCCACAACACGATTCGCCTGCGCAATCACCCGTCGCTGGTGATGTGGGGCGGCGGGAACGAATCGGGCGAGCCCTTCGGCGAGGCGATCGACATGATGGGCCGCTACAGCTACGAGCTTGACGGCACCCGCTCCTTCCACCGCGGCGAACCCTGGGGCGGCAGCATTCACAGCTACCACGTCTTTTGGCAGCACCATCCGCTCGATTACAACTTGTCGCTTTCGGCCACCTTCATCGGCGAATTTGGGCTGGCATCGGTGCCCAATCACGAGACGGTCGAGCGCTATTTGCCCGCCGCGGAACTGGACGCCTGGCCGCCGGCGAGCGACGGCGGCTTCACTCACCATATGCCGGTCTTCAATCTCAAAGCCGAGCAGACGATCATGGCTCAGTATGTCGCTGACTTCGTGCCGGCTGATTCTTTGAAGAACTTCATCCTCGGTATGCAGATGGCGCAGGCGACCGGCATGCGTCATACGCTCGAGCTGGCGCGCGCCCGCTGGCCCGAAGCCACCGGCGTCTGCTATTACAAGCTGACGGACAACAACCCGGCCGCCTCCTGGGCGACGGTGGACTGGCGCGGCGTACCGAAAATCGCTTATCACATCCTGCGCGGCGCTTACCGACCGCTCCACGTCTGCCTGCTCTTCCGACGGCTGGCATTCATCGGTGTGCCCATCGCCTTTCCGATCTTTCTGCTGGACGATGACGGCGCGCTGGCGAATACCTCGTGGAGCGTCCGCGTGAGCGCTTTCGACAGCGAATTAAAGCTGATCAAGCGTGAAACTTTCCACGGCAACGGTGAACAAGGTCAAGTCAAGCGCTTGGGCGAGCTGGCGCTCAATACCGATCAAACCTGGAGTTGCCCGCTATTCATCACCGCCGACATCTCTACGGATAGCGGCCTGCGGGATCGCATATTCTACTGGCTCAATTACGAGGCGATTCAGGGGTCGCTCTTCGACCGGCCTGCGACGCAGCTTGCGATCAGAGCCGCTGGCGAGCGCGCGGTCATGATAAGCAACATCGGCAAGTTGCCCGCGGTCGGCGTTCACTTTGATTGTCCGGTCATCTCTCACCATTTTTCCTGCGCTGACAGCTATTTCTGGCTCGATGCGGGTGAGGAACGGCGGGTTGAAGTTAGCCAACTGGAAGGTATTGGCATCGCCGCCTGGAATGCCGAGGTCCTGAGGCTGTAGCGTGATGAATGAGGCGCGGCAACGGAATGAACACGTGCTGACAGGCGCCGAGCCCGTCATCGAGATCGAGGATTTGAGCGTGTATTTTGCTGTCGACGAAGGCACGCTGAAAGCGGTCGATGGTGTCAGCTTCACTATTGAAGAGCAGCAAGTGTTCGGCTTAATCGGCGAGAGCGGCTGTGGCAAGACGGTGACGGCGCAGTCCCTGATGCGTCTGGTGCCGAAGCCGGGACGCATCGCGAGTGGCCGTATCAATTACCGGACGGAGTTCGGCAATTCGATCGATCTGGCGGAAGTGGACCCCGCCGGGAGCGAGATTCGCGGCATTCGAGGCAACGAAATCGCGATGATCTTTCAGGAGCCGATGTCGAGTTTGTCGCCCATCCACAGTATCGGCAATCAGTTGATGGAAGCGGTATTGCTGCACGTCACCACAAAGAAACGGGAAGCCTACAAGATCGCGCTTGAAATGCTCGATCTGGTGGGCATTCCTAATCCCCTTCAACGCATGGAAGAGTATCCGCATCATTTCTCCGGCGGGATGCGTCAGCGTGTCATGATCGCGATGGCGCTGGCTTGCCGCCCCCGCTTGCTGATCGCCGATGAGCCGACTACCGCGCTGGATGTGACGGTGCAGGCGCAGATACTGGATCTCATCGCGCGGACGCAATCGCAGTTCCAAATGGCGGTGCTCTACATCACGCATGATTTGGGCATCATCGCTGAGATTTGCGATAAAGTCGCCGTCATGTATTTGGGAAAGATTGTCGAGCAAGGTTCGGTGCGTGATATCTTCCACAATCCCTTGCACCCCTATACGCGCCGGCTGCTGGCCTCAACACCGCGGATTGGACAGCATGCCGAGCGCCTGCAGTCCATTGATGGAACCGTTCCCATACCCATCGGCATGCCGCGGGCTTGCGGATTCTGTTCTCGCTGCCCCGATATAATCGCCGGTCGCTGCGATACAGCTCTGCCCGCCCTGGTGGAAATCGAAGACGATCACTACGTTCGCTGTTTCCTCCACGACGAGCGGCAGGAAGCGGCGCTATGACCGAGCATCCCCTGTTGAAAGTTGAGGGCTTGAAAAAATACTTCCCAGTAGAAAAGGGATTCCTGCGGCGAGTGGTCGGGCAGGTGAAAGCGGTCGACGGCGTCAGCCTGGAAATTCAGGCGGGCGAAACGCTGGGCTTGGTGGGCGAATCAGGCTCGGGCAAAACGACCGTGGGGCGCTGCATTTTGCGCGCGCTTGATCCAACCGCGGGCAGGATTCAATTTCAGATCGACGACGAGACGACGGTAGATATGGCGAACATCAGCCAGCGGGAATTGCGCGCCGTCAGGCCTCACGCCAATATGATCTTTCAGGATCCCTTTTATTCTCTTGATCCGCGCTGGACCATCCTCGATATTGTCGGCGAGCCGCTGAAATTGGCGAAGCTGGCCGAGGGGAAGGAGTTGGAAAAGCGCGTCGCTCATTTGATGGACGTCGTCGGCTTGGAAGCCAAACATCTGCGGCGCTATCCCCACGCCTTCAGCGGCGGCCAGCGTCAGCGGATCGGGGTGGCGCGCGCGCTGGCGACCAACCCGCGGCTGATCGTCGCTGACGAACCGGTGTCGGCGCTTGATGTCTCGACGCAGGCGCAGATCCTGAATCTGCTCAATGACCTGCAGCGTGAGTTCGGCCTGTCTTATCTTTTCATCGCCCATGACTTGAGCGTGGTTGAGCATATTTCAGACCGCGTTGCCGTGATGTATGTCGGCAAGCTGGTGGAGGTGGCACCCAAGGAGCGGCTCTTCTTTTTCCCCAAGCATCCCTACACGGAAGCATTGCTTTCGGCTGTGCCGACGCCCAACCCCGATGTCGAGAAGAATCGAATAATCTTGCCGGGCGAGATTGCCAATCCGGCCAATCCGCCGTCCGGTTGCTATTTCCATCCACGCTGCCAATACGTTCAAGCCCGCTGTCAGGAAGAAGAACCGGCGCTCAGGGAGATCAGCCCCGGTCAATGGGTCTCTTGTCACTTCGCTGAGGAGCTTGAGCTGGTCGGCGCGCCCCAATAGGGACTGGCTGCCTGATTTCAATCTGGAAGCGCTAAGCGGAGGAGGAGCAGCGAGCAATGTATCGGCTGGAGTGTATGACCTGCGGACGGATCTGCGTCGATATGGGCGCTGCTTCCTGTCCGCATGATGGCGGATTCCTGGACGTCCTCTACGATTCGACTGAGATCCCGCTTCGTGACGAGTTGCCGGGCATTTGGCGCTTTGCCGCCCATCTGCCGTTGGCCGACCCGGAACATATCGTCAGCCTGGGCGAAGGCGATACGCCGCTGCTGCGGTCGGCGCGGCTTGGGGCGGACATCGGCCTGCCGCGGCTCTACTTCAAGAATGAGGGACTGAACCCGACGGGCTCATACAAAGACCGCATCGCGTCGGTGGGTATTTCTTATTTGCGGCAGTTGGGCATGAGCGCCTGGGCGACAGTCTCATCAGGCAATGCCGGCGCCGCGCTTTCGGCTTTTGGCGCGCATGCTGGGGCAAATGGTTATGTCTTCACGCTGGAACGAGCGCCGCGGGCAAAGATCGCCCAGATCATCGCTTATGGACCGCGGATCATGTCCGTGCGCGGGATGGGCTACGATCCCAAGATTGATGCCGCGACCTGGGCCAATGCGCGCAAGATCTGCGAAAGCAACAACTGGCTGATGTTGATCACCGCGCGCCGTTATAGTCCGCAGTCGATGGAAGGCGCCAAGACCATCGCCTACGAGATCTGTCAGCAGATGAAGGGCGACGCGCCCGATGTCGTTTATGTGCCGGTCGGTGGTGGCGGCTTGATAAGCAGCATCTGGAAGGGTTTCCGCGAGTGGCGCGCTGCCGGTCATATTGAGCGCCTGCCGCGCATGGTCGCCATTCAGCCGCAGGGCTGCGATCCCTTGTCGCAAGCTTGGCGTTTGGACCGCGCGATTGAGCCGCTTGACGATTGCGCGAGCGCCATCTCTGGCATCATATTGACCGCGCCACCCGATGGCGATCTGGTGTTGAACGACCTGCGCGAATCGGGAGGCTGGGCGGTCTCCATCGCTGATGAAGTCACCTACCAAGCGCAAGTCGAGTTGGCGAATAGCGAAGGGCTTTTCGTGGAACCGGCGGCGGCAATCACCTGGGCGGCTGTCAAGGCCGATAGGGTGGCGGGCCGCTTGAACGGCGACGAGAAAGCAGTCTGTGTCTTGACCGGCATCGGCTTCAAAGACAGCAAAGCGATACAGCTGATGACCGACGACAGGCCCGTCCCGCTGGTTGAAGTCGACGACATAATGCGGCTCGAGCCATAAAACTGAAGGACCGAATCCATGAGCGGACGACTTGAAGGCAAAGTCATCATCATCACCGGTGGCGCGACCGGCATCGGCTGGGGCATCGCGCAGAGTTGCGCGCGGGAAGGCGCGGCCCTGGCTTTGGCGCAGCGCCCGGCGGACATCAAGCTCGCCGAAGAAAAGGTGGCGATCCTGCGGGGGGCGGGGCACAGCGCTTTGGCGGTCGGCTGCGACATCACGCGGCGCGAACTGGTAAAGGACATGATAGCGCGGACGCTAGCGGCCTTTGGGCGCCTTGATGTGATGGTCAACAACGCCGCCTTGACCGGCGCTTCCGCCGATGTCCGGCCTTTCCTCGAAGAGACCGATGAGCACTGGCGCGCTACCATCGATGTCAATCTCGCCGGCGCATTCATCTGCACGCAGGAATCGGCTTTTCAAATGATCGAGCAGGGCGAGGGCGGCAGCATCATCAGCATTTCTTCGGTGGCGCAATATGCCGCGCAAGAGAACGCGACGCCCTATAGCGCGGCGAAAGCCGGCTTGGATGGCTTGTGCAAAGGCGCCGCTATCGAATTGGCGCCGCATAATATTCGCGTCAATCTGGTCGCGCCCGGCGAAATCTATACCGAATCAAGCGCCGACTTCAGCGATCAGGTCACCGAGACGGGCGGCACTGGGCTGTACTTCCGTCATACGCCGCTTGGACGCCAGGGTCAGGTCGGCGAAATCGGCGATGTGGTCGCTTTCCTGGCCAGCGACGAAGCGAGCTTTGTGACTGGCGCGACCTGGCGCGTCGATGGCGGTTTTCTGAGTTATTAAGGGGCCTGGGGGCAGCGCCTAGGCCAGTTCCACGCGCGGATTTAGCAAAGCGTATGTGACATCGGCGAACAGGTTAGCGAAGAGAATGACGGTCACGGTGACCATGGCGATGGCTTGCGCCAAGAGCAGGTCGCGCCGCTCGATCGCCGCAATGAGCAAGCTTCCGAGCCCGGGGAAGCCAAAGACATATTCGATCACCACCAGTCCACTGACCAGCCAGCTGATGCTGATGGCGATGACTGTGATCGTGGGCAGCAGGGCATTGCGCAAGACATGCCGCCAGATCACCGTCCGCCAGGGGATGCCCTTCAGCGCGGCACTGCGCACATAATCGCGCTTAAGTTCTTCGATGACGCCCGCGCGCGTCAAGCGGGAGATGTAGGCGAGCAGCACCAGCGTCGCCGCGAAAGCGGGCAGCCAAAGCGCGGGTAGCATCTCAGCGAAGGCGGCGTTGGCGGGCACGGCCGAGCTGGAGGGAAACCACCAGCCCAGCGAATCCGCCAATTCGCTCCGACCCCAACGCAGCGCCACGATATTGATCAAGAACAAGCCGGTGACGAATTCGGGCAAGCTGACGACTGAGAGCGTCAGCAGCGAGATGAGGATGTCCGGCAGTTTGTTCTCGAATAAGCCGGCGATCACGCCCAGCGCCAGCGAGAGCGGCAGCGACATCAGCAGCGCGACAGCCGCGAGCCGCCCCGAATTGACGCTGCGCTCCATGATCAGATCGAGGTTTTTCGCCCCGCGGAAGGCGATCGTATCACCCCATTCCCCGCGAAGGAAGTTAGCAGCCCAAGTCAGATATTGCTCGGGCAGCGAAGCGTTCAAGCCCAGTTCTTCCCGTATTTCAGCGACCTGCTCCTCGGTGGCTTCCCGCCCGCCAGCGATGACGCGCGCCGGATCGCCGGGCAAAATGCGCAGCAGGAAAAAGATCGTCAGCGAGCTGATGAGGTATGTGAAGAAAAAGAACAGGAATCGGCGGCGCAGGAAATGGATCATGCTGTCAATCCACCTCGTCCGCCAGGATTAGACCGCTTTGCACGGTCGTCAATTCCTCCAGCGGAATGTGACAGCGAATGAGGTGCCCGGCGTCGCCCTGGCGCCAGGGCGGCTCCTCAGTTTCGCAGATCTCGCCGATTTTGCGCGGACAGCGTGTATGGAAGCGGCAGCCGCTGGGCAGGTT
>JAAXID010000281.1 GCA_012270545.1 Anaerolineae bacterium
GAGTTCTCTAGCGGGTTTGCGCTAGCACCATCTTTACTTCACCTCCTCGAAATTAGACACTCCCCAAAGCGCGGCGGCGGCAGCCTTAAAAGACGGTGCTTTCTTCCGCAGGTTTGTCGATTGCTTGCTGGTCCAGCGCTTGCTGGTCCGGAGTTTGCTCGTTCGGCGATCGCTCTTCCAGTTTCTTCAGGTCTCTCGGAAGCTGCCACACGGTATAGTCGCAATCGGGGTAACGGCTGCATCCATAGAAGACTCGGCCTTTGCGGCTGCGCTGCTGGACGATTTCGCCACTATCTTCCTCGCCACACTGGGGACAGAGCAAACCCATGCGCTCGAGATAGCGCTCGGTGTGTTTGCAGTCCGGGTAATTGGAACAGCCGATGAACTTTCCGTAGCGCGAATGTTTGATGACCAAGTCGCCATCTTCGCAGCTGGGGCAGGCGCGCCCGATTTTCTCGACGATATTCTGTCTCGGCATCTTGTCCCGCGCGGTGTTTAGGCGCTTGGAAAACGGATGGTAGAAGTCATCAAGCATGGGCCGCCAGTCCGCCTTGCCTTGGGAGACCTCGTCAAGCTGATCTTCCATATTCGCGGTGAAATCGTAGTCCATTTCCACGTCAAAGTACTCGGATAGCAAATCACTGACGACGCGGCCAGTTTTGGTGGGGCTCAGCCGTCGATCGGTCTGCGTGACGTAATCGCGGGTCTGAATGACACTGACTGTCGGCGCATAGGTGCTCGGCCGGCCAATGCCCTTGTCTTCCAGCTGCTTGATGAGGGTCGCCTCGGTATATCGCGGAGGCGGCTGTGTGAAATGCTGTTCCGGCAGAATCACCCGAAGATCGAGCATTTCGCCCGCTGCTAAATCGGGAAAGGTCTGATTCTGTCCGTTTCGAGCTTCGCGCATGCGCCGCTCCTCTTGGCCATAAACGGCGAGATGTCCGGCGAATTTCAATTTGCGCCCTGAGGCGCGGAAGCGATAGGGCATATCGCTCGGTTTCTGTCCCGCTTTCACCTGGATACTGAGCGTGTCAAAGAGGGACGGCGACATCTGGCTGGCGACAAAACGCTGCCAGATCAGCGTGTAGAGCTGCAGCTGCGGTCGGCTGAGGAATGACTGGATCGATTCGGGCGTTCGCATGACGCTCGTGGGGCGGATGGCTTCGTGAGCCTCTTGCGCGCTTTTTGATTTGGTTTTGTAGATCGGCGGCTTGTCGGGCAGGAATTTGCGGCCATGGCGCTTGGCGACGAAAGTCCGCGCCTCAGCAACCGCCTGTTTGGAGACCTGGACGCTGTCCGTACGCATGTAAGTAATGAGGCCGACTGGGTTGCCTTGCCCGATATCGATGCCCTCGTAAAGTTGTTGAGCGAGCTGCATGGTGCGGCGGGCGCTGAAACCGCGACGGCTGGAAGCGGCCTGCTGCAAGGTGCTGGTAGTGAAGGGCGCGGCGGGTCGGCCTTGGCTCGTGCCCCGCTTGACTGCATCGACGACAAACTGGCTCTGGCACAGAATATCGACATGCGGTTGTACCGTTGCTTCACTGTCCAGAATCGGGGGTTTGTCGCCCTTTGTGTTGAAGGTCACATTGCTGTCAGAGATTCTCACCAGACGAGCTGTGAAGTTTGACGAGTCGCTCCCATTGGCGCGCTTCGCCAAATCGGCATCAATGGTCCAATACTCGACCGGCACATGACCTTCAATTTCTTTCTCACGCTCGACCACCAGGCGCAAAGCAATGCTTTGCACGCGCCCGGCAGAGAGCCCGCCGCGTACTTTCGACCAAAGCAGCTGCGAGACTTGGTAGCCAACCAGGCGGTCAAGGATGCGCCTGGCCTGCTGAGCGTTGACCAGGTCCATATTGATTTGGCGCGGATGGGAGAAGGCAGCGGCGACGGCGCTGTCGGTTATCTCATGGAAGACGACTCGTCTCACGTTCGACTGGGGCATTTCGGCGGCGGCTACCAAATGCCAGGCGATCGCTTCGCCTTCGCGATCCGGGTCGGTGGCGAGGAAGATCTCGTCAGCGCCTTCAGCGGCCGCTTTGAGTTCCTTGACGATCGCTCGTTTGTCGTTAGGCACGCGATACTCAGGCTCGAAATCCTGCTCGATGTCAACCGACAGGCGGCTCTTGAGTAGATCGCGCACGTGCCCCAATGACGACATGACCGTGTAGCCATCACCGAGATAACCGCCGATACTGCGCGCTTTCGCCGGCGACTCGACGATGACCAGCTTGCCGACGTTTTGGCGTTTGGCATTTGACTTGGCGCGGGATTTTGCTTTGGATTTCGGCTTGGCTTTGCGCTTGGGATTCGATTTCTTCCGTTTCGGACGTTCAATCTTCTCCGGCTTGGGTATGTCATCGTGAGCGGTGGTGGCGCCGGTACGGTACATGGCAGTGCCACACTCCGGACATTGCCCTCGTGTGGCAGGCGCTCCCGCCTTATTGTAAATCGCCTGCGGATTCTGCATGTCGCGCTTTGTCTTGCACTTGAAGCAATAGGCTTCAAGGGTCTGTGCGCTTGCGTCAGTCATATCCCTTCCTCGTGAATGCGTGGATGATGTTAGAGATACTCTTCGTTTCCATTTTCGCGCAGGTAATCGACCACTTGCTTGACATCTTGCGTACGGTCTTTGTGGCAGATTAGCAGGGCATCGTCTGTATCGACGATGACGATGTCTTCCACGCCAATTGCCACCGTCAGGCGGTCGCTGAAGACGAGCGTGTCGCGCGTGTCGAGGATGACGCGAATATCGCTGGCCTCGCCCTTGACGCAGTTGCCGAAGTTATCTTGCGGCAAAACGTCGTAGAGCGATGTCCAATTGCCGATATCGCTCCAGCCGATATCGTTGGGAATGACGGCGATATTATCCGCCTTTTCCATGATGGCGAAGTCAATCGACAGGCTGGGCATGGTCTCCCATATATCGTTCAGTTTTTCCGCATAATCCGGCGCGTCAAAGGTGGACTGCAGATAGGAACACATGGCGTATATCGCCGGTTGGTAGCGCTCGAAGTCGCGCATCGCCCGGTCGACGCGCCAGATGAACATGCCGGAATTCCAGC
>JAAXID010000123.1 GCA_012270545.1 Anaerolineae bacterium
CCGCGCCGCAATTGGGCTGAGCGTATCAAGTCCAGCGCCGAGTCATTCATCAGCGCGATCAGCACCGGCAGTTGTCTCTCCGCCAGCAGTCCCAGCTCGCCCATCGCCATCGCCAGTCCGGCGTCGCCGCTGATGCAGACGACCGGCTCCCCGCTGATCTCCGCCGCGGCGATCGCGCTGCTCAGACCAAAACCCATTGCTGAAAGTCCGTTGGACACGAAGTAGCGATTCGCGAGACGCGCGGGCCATTCCAACGCGGCAAATATCTTATGCGAGCCGACATCGGTGGTTAGGATAATGTCGTCGGGCGTATTTTCTCGCAGGGATGTCAGGAAAGTTTGCGGCAAAATGCGGCCCTCCGCCGGTGCCGGCAGTTGACGCCGGGCTAATTCCGTTCGGAAGCGCCGCACTCTTAAAGAACCCCAGTCGGGCGCGGTGTTCGCCTTCGCTTCGCCAATTGTGTCCAGAATCTCGGCAACATTCCCGACCAGCTCCAGGTCACAGGCGATTTTCGGGTCAAGATTGGGCCAGTCGGCTATCCAGATTAGCGGCTTCGCGTAGTGCCATGGCTTGACCAACTCGACCACGTCAAAGCCGATGGCGATGACAGAATCGGCCTCGTCGAGCAGCGCGTAGACCGGATCCGCGCGCGTCAAGCCGAGGGTGCCGGCGAAGAGCGGGTGATCGGCTGAGAGCGCGCCTTTGCTCTTCGGCGTATCAATGACCGGCGCGCCAAGCGACTCGGCAAGACTCCTTAGCTGCAAATAGGGGCGACTTGGCTCCAAGCCCAGCCCGGCGACGATGATCGGTTTCGCACTGTCAGCCAGCAGATTTCGCGCCGCGTGAATATCAGTTGAATCTACAGCGTCTTCATGCCATGGCGATCGAGCCGGACCTGCGGTGGGAATGGCTTGCTGCGCGATGCGATTGTGAATGCTGATGTGCACCGGACCCGGGCGATTGGCTTTCACCAGCGAAATCGCCTCTTGGATGGTGCCGGCGGCGTTGTCGGCTGTCAGCTCCGCGGTGAGTTTGCAGATCGGACGAAAGACGGCGCTCAGATCGATGACTTGATGACTGTGTTTGCCGCTGACTTCCGGATCATTCGCAGCGGTGATGAGCAGAACCGGCGCCCGGTCAAGATAGGCATGTGCCAACCCGGCGCAGGCGCTGGCGGCTCCGGGACCAAGGGTGGTCAGCGCGACGCCGATCTTGCCGCTCAGCCGCGCATCGGTGGCCGCCATGAAGCAGGCGCTGCTTTCGTTCTTAACAAGGATGAAGTCGATCTCTCGGCGGCGAAGCGCATCCAGGAGCTCTACATTTTCGCCGCCTGGCAATCCGTAAACGCGTTCAACGCCCGCTTTGGCTAAATGCTCGGCAAAGTGGTCAGCGACTTTCGTCAACTTCCATACCCCTACGTGTTGCAACCACTGTGATTATGCCGGTTCGCGCCTTTCTGTCAAAGGGGCTGAGGGCCAGATCGAAACGACCGTTTTGACCCACGCTGCGAAAATGCTGGCTGGCATCGGCGCCTCGCGCGAATGGCTTTGCTAGCCAGACAGCAAGAGATAAACGCTGAGCACGGCGAGCGGGATCATCATCATCAGTTCAAAGGTCTGCTGATTGATGTGGTCGATCAGGTAACGCGCCACTAACACAGCCGGTGGAATCAGCAGGAAGACCCAGGCGATACTCAATAGACGTTCGTAGTCAAATAGTTCAAGGGCGATGAAGCCCGGTACTTTGGTCAGGTTCATCACGGCGAAGAAGAGCGTGGTCGTGCCGACGAAGCGGTGTGGCGTCATCTTGGGCTGCAGCAGCAGATAAGCGGTGAACGGCGGCGCGCCTACATTGGCCAGCGTCGAGCCGAAGCCAGAAGCCCAGCCGGCGAAATAACCGTGCCAGATCCGCGGCTGATAAGCGAGCGATGCCAGGCGATCACTGGCGATCTTGAAGGCTAGGGCAAGCAGGGTCAGGCTGCCGATGACGCGTTTGAGCGTCGTGGCGTCGATGGCATCAAGCACGAGCGCGCCAAGTACCACGCCAATCAAACCGGGCGCCATCATCAGGGCGATATAGTGGCGATCCCATTGCCGCCAATAAAAGTAGAGGGCGAAGATATCGGCGAAGATCAGCAGCGGCAGCACAAGGGCGACGGCGACCTGCGGGTCGATGATCAAGGTCATCAGCGGCACGGTCAGGGCAACCGGAACCGGTCCGCCGAGCCCGCCTTTAGAAAACCCGACCAGGATGCCAACTATCGCATATAAGATAATTTCTTCCACGCTTGGCATAACGCTCGCTGTTCGACCCCACCTGTGCGTTAGATTATATGGTAGCAGTGCCCGGCTTGCGAGGAATGCTCGCCGACGCCGCGCCCGGCAGCGCATTTATGCCGCTTTATCGATTTGGGCGGTCACACTACAATGGCTGGGTGGCTATCTGAGACGGAGGGCGGAATTGGACATCAAGCAATTCAACGATGAAGGCCGCGAATTGTGGAACCGTAAAGCACAGTTCTGGGATGAATTGCACGGTGAGCGCGGCAATTTCTTCCATCGGAGGCTGATTGAACCGACGGTGCTGCAGCTGCTGGAATTGCGCCCGGACGAAACCGTGCTGGATATTGGCTGCGGCAATGGCGCGCTGGCGCGTCGGCTGGCGGAGCAGGGCGCTCGGGTTGTCGCCTTCGATTTCAGCGCAGAATTGATTCGGCTGGCGAAAGCGCGCACTGACGCCGATTCGCTGAAGGTCGAGTACCACGTCATTGACGCGACCGATGAAGTGGCAATGCTTGGACTCGGCAGCGGATGTTTTGACGCGATTACCTGCACGATGACCCTGATGGATATCCCGACGATTGATCCGCTGTTTCGCACGGCGGCGCGCCTGCTGCGGGCGGGTGGACGCTTCGTCTTCTCCACGCAGCACCCGGCCTTCAACTCCAACAACCCGATCTTCGTGCAGGAGAAGGAAGATCGCGCCGGCGTCGTCCATGATCATTACGGGGTCAAAATACGCGCCTATCTTGATTTGCCGCCGGTGAAAGGGGCGGGCGCGCCGGGCGAACCGTCCCCGCATTATTATTATCACAGGTCGCTGAGCGAGCTGCTCGGCGCTGCGTTCGCCGCCGGGTTTGGACTGGACGGCCTCCTCGAACCTGCCTTCACTGAGAATGATGCAGATGAATCGGAGAGCTTGAGCTGGGTGAAGTTGACGCAGATACCGCCGGTGCTTAGCGGCCGCTTGCGTCTTGTCTAAATCGCGGGATTGTCCGCATTGAGCACGGCGGAATCGTGGCGCCCGCCGGCATTGTCCTCAAGCAGCTTGGTCAAGTCCGCCAGGGCCTTTTCGATATCACCTTGGCCATTCTCATGCTGCGCTTCGACTGTGATGACGGCGTCGATCGTCGCTTCGTTGGATGCGCTGGTCGCGCTCTGCCGCCAACACCATCTTCTGGCGACTACCATGCGCTTTTCGTCGGAAAAGATCACTTCGCCCGGCTCCGGATGCACGATCGTATCACTGCCGAGATCCATGTAATTCTCGCCCCCATCGGAATAATGCACGCTAATCGGCAGCGCGATCTGGCGCGTATCGAAGATGGCGACCGGCAGACCGTAGCGTATGCTGACCAGATTACCAATATCGACCAGCGTGTTGATGCAGGGGATATCGCCTCTCTTAGTCAAGCGGCGCAGCAAGGCTTCGGCGGCGCTGCGATACTTGGTTGGGGAGACGCCGAAAGCGCTGATCGCTCGCCGCCAGGCGCCAAGCGTCGGCAACTCGCTGAGTGGCGTCGCGCCGATGCGTGCTTTCACCGCCGTCTGCTCATCCAAATAGAGATCGCGCAGGGCATTAGGCGTCGGCGCGTTGGTCATGCCACGAGCGACAATGACGCCGGCGACCAGATTGGGATAATTTTTGATGATTCCTTCATCATATTGAAAGCTTGTCATATCAACCTCCGGCTGCCATTTCGGGAGAGACGGACAACGTATGCGACTCCCGCTTTTCCAGCAATTGCACGATCCGCGCCCAGATTAACAGCGGCGCCACGGACACCAGCGCCGCTCCAAACACAATGGCCTGGATGCCTTGGTTTCCAACGGCGTCGATTAAAAGACCGAGTACGACGATGCCGATGCTTTGCACCAATTCGAAGCCCGCAAAGTCAAGCGAGAAGGCGCGTCCCAAGTATTCATCAGGCACAACCTGCTGGAGGATAACCGAGCTGTAGGTCCAGTTGACCGAGCCGCCCATGGCGCGTACGACTACCGCAATCACGAGGAATTCCAGGGACGGCGCCAGCCCCCATAGCAGCCAGCCGAGCGCCATCAGAACAAATCCGATGATGATCAACCGGCGCAAAACCCTGACCGAATCATCACTGAAACGGTTTGTCATGAGCGGTCCGATGATAGCGCCGAAGCCAAATGCCGCCCAAAGAATCGCCATTGATGTGATGCCCTGGTCGCCGAGAACGAAGACCTGCGTGCCATAGATTATCAGCACGGTGTTGGAGCTGGTGATGCTCAGCCCCATCTTCACAAATAGTGGCGCGGCCGCCCTTGGCTGCTTCAGGAGGTAACGGATGCCGTCGCCGAAGCTGCGCTGCGACTTGTCTTTGACTGTGCGAAGCTCTTGTCCAATCTCGGAACGGGGTGTCTCCGGTATCACAATTGTGATGACCAGCAATGCCGAAACGATGAAGGTTAGGGCATCGATCAAAAGCGCTGCTTGCGTACCCAGGAGCTCGGCGACAAGGCCGCCCGTTATCGCGCCGATCGCCAGCATCGCCGACCAGGTCACGCTGCTGAGCGTGTTTCCGATGATCAACTGATGACGATACAGGATGCTTGGCATGATCGCGTTGCGAGCCGGCTCGAAAATAGAAGAGACAAGAAACTGGATGACGATGAAAACGTAAACCAGCGGCAGATACTCCGGACCTTGCGTGGTGAATAGCAAGCCAAGAACCGCGAGCGAGCGTAAAATATCACTGGCGATCAACAGCCGTTTGCGATCAAAACGGTCAGCCAGCACGCCCGCCAGCGGACGCATCAAAAGCGGCGGGATCAGGCGGGCGATGAGGAATGCGCTGACGGCGAGGCCTTGGTAACCGGTCTCTTCCGTATAGGACACGATTAGCGCGGAGATGACGATCGTGCTGAACCAATCGCCGAGCAGGCTGACGAGCTGAGCCGCCCATAATTTGGCGAAATCTCGGTTGCTGCTTATGAGCTTGAAGTATTCCATGCGTGGTTCCTGTGCGAAACGGTAGTGTACTGCACAACATGAAACGATGCACGACAAAAAGGCTGGCCGGCGATCGCGGGTGGTCTGTCGACGCGATCCCAGCCCAAGACAGCGACACGAGACTATCCTATTACTAACAGGGTTCTTTGCAGGTGCCATCAATGGAAAGTCTGATTTACGTGGGCATAGGCGGGTTCTTTGGCGCCAACGCGCGCTACCTGTTTTCGCTATGGGTCAATGACTATCTGGCACCGCGCTGGGGTCCCTTCCCGTACGGGACTCTGCTGGTGAATGTCATTGGATCGTTTGGGCTGGCTTTATTCGGCGTCTGGTTTAGCGCCAGAACCGGCATGTCGCCACAGCTTCGGCTGCTCGTCGGCGCGGGCTTCTTCGGCGCATTCACAACCTTCTCGACCTTCGCCAACGAAAGCATCATCTTGATGCAGGATGGCGAGACTGCCTTGCTCTTGCTCAACCTGCTGTTGAACAATGGCTGCTGTTTGCTCGGCGTCGCCCTGGGGCTGATTCTGGGGCATCGGCTTTTCGGCCTGCTGTAATCGATCGGGCAATTCATTTCGTCGCCGGCTATACTGATGAACACATGATAGAAGACGTTCTCAAAGTTGTCATACTGTCGCTGATCGAAGGCGTCACTGAGTTTCTGCCTGTTTCATCTACCGGGCACCTGATCGTCGGCGCCGCCGTGCTCAGGTTTGACGCCTTGCTTCCCCCGATCTTTGAGATCTTTATTCAGATCGGCGCGGTGGCGGCGGTGCTCGTCTACTATCGAAGGGCATTTGGCGAGCAGGTTCCGCAGTTGCGATCATCCTCGGAGGCGCGCCGATTCTGGCTCATGATCGCGTTGGCCAGCGCGCCGGTAGCCGCGCTCGGCATCGTGTTTCAGCAGCAGATCGAGTCCCTGTTTTTCTCTCCGCAAGTTGTGGCGGCTTCGCTGATATTTGGTGGAATTGCGATTATTCTCGTTGAACGACTGCCCCAATTTCAGCACAGAATCGCCAAAAGACCGCTTGATGTTTCCAAAGTGACCGCTCGTCAAGCGGCGCTCATCGGACTGGTGCAGGTCCTCGCGCTAATTCCGGGCATGTCGCGTTCGGGCAGCTCGATCGTGGGCGGCATGCTGGCGGGCTTGAGCCGCTTCGCCGCTACCGAATTTTCGTTTTTTCTGGCGATACCGCTTCTGGGCAGCGCGACGCTTTACAAATTCGTCACGACCCTCGATTCGCTGGGCTCGGAACAGCTGATCTTGCTGCTTCTGGGAGCGGCCTTATCAGGCCTATTCAGCTGGCTGGCCATCGACTTGCTGCTGCGCTTCATCTCGCGGCGCAGCTTCGTCGCCTTTGGCTACTACCGTATTGCCGCAGGCGCTCTCATCCTGCTGGCAGTATCATCCGGTCTGATGTCCTGAGCGATCACCGTTCCTCGCCACTTGAGTTACTTGTGAATTGTCGCAAAGCCTGTCGCAATCTCGTTTGTCCATATTTCCACTCTGCCTATAATGGATATTGACAGATGGAGTGGAATTATTCTCGGCGCCCGCGGAGATGCGTATGACCGGGAAGCGCCTGAGGACAAAGCACGACAATGTTACGGACGACCTTGCGATAGGGAGTTGACGACAGATGTTCAAGCGCCCTCGACGCTATCAGCTCATATCTCTGCTTGCTGTGATGTCGCTGTTGCTAGCAGCATGTTTCCGCGATACATCCGAAGTAATTCAGCAGCAGCCGGTAGCTCGCCAGGTTGCCTCGCCGACCCCGGTCGAGGAAGCTGAACCAACGGCCTTGCCGCCAACGGCCACCGAAGAACCCGCGCCGACAGAACAGGAAGCTGACCAATTTGCCTTGACCGCCACGGCGCTGATTGCCCGGCAGACGCAGTCGGCTGCGGGTGAACAGGTCGCAACAGGCGATCAAGGCCTCTCAGTCCCCGCGATTCAGGCGACAGCAATTCCACTCGTACGGGCGACGGTTCCGCCTGGCGAAGACTGTGTGCATGAGATTCGCGTCGGTGATACATTGTACCAACTGTCGCTGGCTTATGGCCTGACCGTTAACGACATTGCGAAAGCGAGCGGTATCGACAACCCGGATCGGATTGCTGTGGGACAGCATATTACGATTCCTGAATGCGGGACGACCGGATTCATACCGCCGCCAACGTCCATTCCCGCGCCTACGATCGACCCAGCATCGATTCCGCCGACGAGCGAACCGGCCGCGCTCGAGCTCGCTGAAGCCGATAGCCGAGACACGCTGATCGAGCAGGCGCAGACTTCGCTTCTGGATAACGCTCAAACGGACGCGGAGATTGAATTCAGTATCCAGTCAGCGACCTTGGCAACGCCAAGCCAAATCTACACGGTGCAGCAGAATGATACGCTCTTTGGGATCGCTATCAAGTTGGGCACAACCGTTGAGGTATTGGCCGCGCTCAACAATATCGCTGATGTAGACAGCCTGGACGCGGGCCAGGTCTTGCAAACTCCCTAGAAGCGGCTGGCTGGCCATTTCAAATTTGCGCCGTCCAGGCGCGCTCGGGTTCGTGTGAAAGTTGCGCGCGAACACCCTTGAACTTCATCGCGCAACTATGCTAGACTGTGTGTGAATCTAGAAGATAGCGTACGCCTTCGGGCGTATTTTTGTGGAAGGAACGCAGCCATGAGCCAGGAATTGATGCAGGCCCTGGTCGCCGAGAATCATAAGCATCCGAAAATCGAGTCCGGCGACACAGTAAAGGTTCATGTGCGTATCATTGAAGGCGCGCGCGAACGCGTACAAGTATTTCAAGGCGTTGTCATTCGGGCGCGAAAGGGCGGGAACGAAGCGAATTTCACCGTTCGCCGGATCGCCAGCCACGGGGTCGGTGTGGAGCGGACCTTCCTCTTGCGCAGCCCGCGCGTTGAAAAGGTAGAGATTCTGCGGCGGGCGAAAGTGCGGCGCGCTCAGCTCTATTATCTTCGTGATCGTCGAGGGAAATCGGCCCGGCTCAAGGAACGCCGGCTGTAGAACGCAAAGCGACGCAATTGATTGAGCTGGGCGCCGAGACGGGCGCCCGCTTTTATTCCACGGAACCTATTCTCTGAGCACGTAATAGGTGCCCTTCTTGGCGCCAATCCGTGTGAGGATCCCTTTTTCCACCAGGTCGACAAGATCCAGGCGCAGGGTCTCGGCCGATACCGACTGAATCAAACCGCGATATTCGCGATTCGTTATCGAGCCAGTTTCGCGGATGTATTGCAGGGCGCGCGCCTGACGGTGATTGGTATCCCGCGACCACTCGGGCAGTTCCGGCTGTGTGCGTTCATTATGCAGGGCGACGGCAAAGCTGTATGGCCGGGCATCGAATTTGGGCGGTGAATGACCGGCCTGCGCCATTACTTCGATCATGCGGTCAATGCCGAGGCCGAGTTCCTCAATGTATCCCCACTGGAACAAACCGCCGACCAATCGCGGATTGCGAGAGAAGTGCTCGTCCTTGATATTCTCTACCGTGATAAAGCCGGGCAAACCACCGGGCGAAATCACTTCGAGACGATCCGAGAACATGCGCACTTCAATGCGCCGTCCGCGCAAGCGATAATCGCGGTGGCAGATCGCGTTAACGAGCGCCTCACGCACGGCGAATTGTGGATATTCGAATGTTTCTTCGCGCTCAAGCCCTTTGACCACGGCACTGATCGCCATTTCACTCCAAACCAGATTCCAAGTGGCTTCGATCAGGCGGGGCACCGGCCCGATCAGCTCTTCACGGCGCGAGTAACCAGCCAGTCCGCTTTCGCCCCGTGGCGTGCTGCCGACGAACTTGGCAAAGACGACGCTGCTCTGTGGCAGCCAGCGCTGCGGATAATCGCTGAAGAGCAAGAGGCCACAGACCGTCGGTTTGCCATCCGCGGTGATCGCGCCGATCTCGGCCAGCATTCGATTGACCTCGCCGCTATATGGACGCTTGGTGCGCTCCGCACGCTTCTCCAGATACTCGTCGATCATAGCGCGACTGAAGTCATCGATGGACGCGCCGGACACCGCCTCGGTTTCGAAATCGCCGGTGTTTTTTGCGCTGGCGAGTCGCTGGATTTCTTGTCCGCCCAGTGGTCGATTGACCTTGCCGCTGCGTATCAGCACGCGACCATCCGCGAGGGCGTGCAACTCGGTGCTGCGCGGCACGCGAATGACGTAGACCAGCGCCGGATCGGGGACGGCGACACCGGCTCCGCCGCGATTGTCATTGCCGTCGGACGGGACCGCTAAATGCTTTTCCGGCGATTCAAGGACGACCTCTTTCCACTCTTCTGCAACGACTGGCGGGTTGTAAAGGTCATCGGCCCGCTTCAGCACGCTGTCGATTTCCTGGCTTTCAATCAGCGTCGTCGATGGCCTGCCGTCGGCTTGCAGCCCGACAATGATGATCCCACCTTCAGTATTGGCGAAAGCGACCATGTTCTCAGCGATGAGGCCAGCATCAGCCGCATGTACAAATGCGAGCCTTGGGCCTTCGCCGGACTCAATCAAGGGGGCAGGGGGCATGGCGAATCCGTCGGGTCGTCTAGCGCCAAGATCAACGGCTGCGAATCAATATGATAATCGCATGATGACGCATCTATCATTATAATGGAGTTTCCCTGCGCCGTTGCTGGCATTTCTGTCAGATGTACAGGTAGCGTGCAAATGCTTGATCTCATTGCGCCAATGGGCAGCGTTTTGCTGAGTTGGCTGTTGCTGTTTCTGCTCTTCAGCGGCTTAGGCATTGCTGTTTTGAAAGCGCTGGGAAAGCCACTCGCGGCAGGCTGGATCTGGCTGGACAGTTTCTGGTTGGGTTGGGCGCTTGCACTCGGCGTCATGCAAGTCTGGCATTTTTTCTTTCCGGTGAATGATACGCTCGTATTCCTTTTTGCACTGTCCGCAGCGCTTCTGCTCAGCGGGCAAAGTCGAAATCTATGGGGCGTCCTCCACCGGCTAGCGCGTGAAAAGGCGTTTCTGATTCTCCTCGCCATGTTGGGGCTCTGGATGTCGAATCGCGCGCTCGGCATGCCGATTGGGTATGACACAGGCTTTCGCGATATTCAGGCTGTCATTTGGATTGATGCTTTCCCCATCATTCCCGGTCTGGGAAACCTGTTTTCTTCGTTGGCTTTCAATCACTCGGTCTATCTGTATGACGCTTTGTTGGACACCTCCATCTGGTCAGGGCGCTCAATCTATATCGCAACTGGTCTGCTGTTGCTGGTTTACCTGGCCTACGCGGTGGGCGGGGCGCTTCAACTGCTTAGGTCAGGAGTTGAGGCGGAGGCGCGCTGGTCAAGCATAGTCGCGTCGGTGACGATCCCGTTTATCTTGTTTCAGACGGTGCGTTGGGGCGGCATCACGCACTTCCTGACCGATACCGCAGTGGATTTGATCGGCTTTTTGACCTTGATCTATCTGCTGGATTTTCTCCAGTATTGGCGTCCCGCTGGCGACTCGAGCGATTATTTCATACATCGATTGGCCATCGTCATTTTGACGGGCTTCACGATTAAGCAGAGTTTTGTTGTGTATGGATTCGCAACGGCCCTGCTTGCAATCATAGTTTGGATTCGGCGCGGCGGCTTGGGCATGAAAGCAGCGGAAGTTTGGCGGACGGTCTTACCAGTTGCGCTGGCGGCGCTTGCGCTCTTGCTCCCGTGGCTGGCGCGGGGCGTTGTTACCAGTGGTTATGTCGCCTATCCCCAATCGATTGGCCGGATCGATGTAGACTGGGCGATACCGGCGGATCAAGTCGAAATCCGGCAGCGAACGCTCGCTACCAATACACGCCTCCGCGGTGGCGATCCAGCAGTCGTTCTGGCTTCCTGGGATTGGCTGGGTCCCTGGCTGCATGACTTCGTGCGTAATGTTTTCCCGACCCTGCTGCCTACCTGCGTGTCTGCAATTGCGCTCGCCCTGTACATCACCGGCATTCGGAAGAAACGGCCTGAACGGGGTGCGCCGGCCTTAAGTTGGTGGGCGCTTCTTCCGCTGATGATTATGTTGGCGTTCTGGTTCGTTACGGTGCCGGAAGACAAATATGTGCGATACGTCTTCTGGGGTTTTGCCGCGCTGTCAACTACGCTGGCCGCCCTGGCCTGGCATTGGATCGCCTGGCGCCGAAGGGTGCTGGCTATTTTCGCTCTCGTCCTGATTTGTCTGGCCTACGTCGTGTTTCTGATAATTCGGCACGAAGAAATACTGGTTCCGGCGGGTCCCCATGACGGTTTCCATGCCCACTTCCGGCCTGAATACGACCAGTTCGAAACCGACGATGGCCTGATTCTCCATGTCCCGATTGGCATGAATCAGTGCTGGAGCATCCCATTGCCATGTACGCCGTATCCCCATACCGCCATTTCCGCACGCGTTCCGGGAGAGCCTCGGCATGGATTCCGAATCAAGCCGAAGAAGGAGAGCGACTAATCTAATGGTGGTGTTCGCTGCGCTTAGGAAGCCGACGCGCTTCGATGTGACAACGGGATAAGGTGATGTCCACGCTATTGCCAGTGTTCATGTTTGCTGTCACCGTGCTGTTTCTGCGCGCATGCCTGGTCACGCTGGGTTATTACAAGGAACCGATTCTGTCGGCCTTTCAGCAGTACGGCGATGAAGTAGGCTTTAGCCCGCTATTCGAATCATTCGCGTGGGGCGCTGTCTTGGCTTATCTCTTGTTCATCGTATTGGTGCCGTCGTCCTTCCTCATACTGATAGGCGTGTTCTGTTTTGTCATGTTCGTAATGCTCTATTGGCGGATTAGAGACAGTGTTCTGCGTCACCCGCACATATTCTTGCGCTTTCCCAGCTGGTATCGCGAGATTGTCGATCATACTACGCGCGAAGAAAGGCGAAAACTCTCATACATGTGGCTGGCGCTGCCGCTGCGTACGCGCCTGCTCTACAATGCTCAGCATGAAGAGTTTCGCAAGTGGGTCGAGCTTGTGGTTCTTTCCGTCTCCTAGGGCGCCGGAAACGAAATATCGGCGAGTCTTTGAAAAAGAGACAGCCACCCAGTCCAGATGGCCGTTCTGTGTTCTGGGAGACCTGGACTCGAACCAGGAATGGCGGATCCAGAGTCCGCTGTTTTGCCGATTAAACTATCTCCCACTATTGAGCGCTAATCGTAGCATGTGCCGTGGCTGAATTCAAGCCTCGCGCGGGGTTCCCGTCACGACAGATGGCAAGTCTGGGGCGCGCATCAAATTGTCTCTTCTGTCAGGGACTGCAAAGCGAGTTCGATGCGGCGTATAGACTCGTCTTTGCCCAGAATCTCCATTGTTTCGAATGTGGGTGGAGAGACCTTCTGTCCGGTGACGGCCGCGCGCAGCGATCCGAAAACCTGGCCGTTCTTGTAGCCGATCGCCTTGGCGTAATCCAACATCGCCGCGTGCTGTATGTCATGCTCGAATCTGACGAGGCGCTGCAATACCGGAATCGAGCCGCGCAGTATGTCCACCGTACCCTGGCTGTCCATCTTGCGTTGGATCAGAATGTCGGCCGGCGGCGCTTCAAACGACGCCCAGTCGGCGAAGAAGAAACCCGCCATCGGCACGACATCGCGCAAGGACTTTAGACGGACCTGGAGTAAAGGGATAACACGCTTCAGGACTGTCTCATCGACCACATAGCCCGCCTTTTCCAATATTGGCTTCATCAGCTGGCTGAGCTCGCCTACATCGGCGCGCTGTATGTACTGGCTGTTCAGCCAATCGAGTTTGGCAATCGGGTAGGCGCTGTTGGCCGGGTTGACATCCTCGAGATCAAAGCGTTCGATGGCTTGGGCGGTTGTGAAGATCTCCTCGTTATCGCCGAAGTTCCAGCCGATATTGGTCAGGAAATTCATCACGGCGGCAGGCAGGTAACCGGCCTCCATGAATTCGTGGACGAGAACGGGCACGCTCTTGCCGTCGGCATTCGCGAACTGCTGTTTGCGCTTGCTGAGTTTGCCCTTGCCGTTTGGATTGAGCAGCACCGGCATATGGGCGAATTGCGGCTTCTCCCACCCGAGCGCGTTCCAGATTTGGATGTGCAGCGGGAAGGAGGGCAGCCATTCCACCGCGCGCGTGACATGCGAAATCCGCATATGATAATCGTCAACGATATGCGCGAGATGATAGGTCGGGTATCCGTC
>JAAXID010000070.1 GCA_012270545.1 Anaerolineae bacterium
CGCCCTACTTCAACGAGGCGCCCTTCTGCGCCGACCAGGTCGAGTCCCTGCTCTTGATTGGCTTGGCCGCGGGCACCGTTCCACGGCAGCACACAACGGTGTACGGCGACATTACTATCGATGGCATCGAACTTGATCCGGAGATCGTCGTTGTTGGCGCAGACTACTTCGACATGAATGAGTCTCTTATGCCCCAGCTTACGACGCGCATCGGGGACGGACGCTACCTGCTCAACCGAATCGATCGTCAGTACACGGTAATCGCCATTGATGCTTATCGCCCGCCTTATATTCCCTGGCATCTAACCACAGTGGAATTCTTCGCCGAAGTGAAAGAACGCCTAAGGGAAGATGGGGTCGTCGCCATAAACGTTGGACGGACGGATACCGACCGGCGCCTGGTTGACGCGCTTTCGCAGACGCTGCTGGAAGTCTTTCCCAGCGTTCACGCTATCGATGTGCCACAGTCCTTCAATACGATTCTGGTGGCGACGATTCGCCCGACAGCAGAAGCCAACCTGCGCGCAAACGTCAACCACCCCGTTGAATCAGTCGATCCTGTTCTGTATGACATTCTGGCCAAAGCTGCGGAAAACATCGTGCCCTTAGGCGAAAGCGACATCGTATTCACCGATGATCGGGCGCCAGTCGAGACCCTGGTGGATTCAATCGTGCTTGACTTTCTCTTGGCGGGCCGCGCCGAGGAGTTTCGGCTGGACAATGAATGATCCGCGCGCAGTTCACTTCGGCATTCGCCTGTGCATTTCGCTTGCTATCCCTTTCTTGCTCGGGGTGTCAGGTGTACGCCTGCTGCTAAGCGAGCAGTTCCTGCAATTTGAATATCGGCGGCCAGGCTTCCCCGCTGACGTCTATGGTTTCAGCGTAGAGGACCGCCTCCATTACGGCGCGCACGCTATCAACTATCTATTCAATGCCGAGCCTATTAACTATCTGGCAGCGTTACGCTTGGCAGGCGAGAAATGCTGGAACCCCGCTGCCGGCGCAACCGACTGCGCCTTGTTCAGCGAACGAGAATTGCGACACATGGCGGACGTTAAGCGGACGACTGCTGTGGCATTCGCGCTTGCGGCTGTCTGCGCGGTTGTCGGCGTCGCCATAACATTCGCCAGTCGATTCAATGAGGGACTCCGAGCACATATCGTTGTCGCTATCCGACGCGGCTGCAACCTCACCCTGCTGTCGGTCGCGTTCCTGGCGGTTCTATCCAGGGCCGCCTGGGATCGAGCGTTTGATGCCTTCCATGGGCTGTTCTTCGCTGAGGGCAGCTGGCGCTTTCCCTTTTCGGACAGCCTGATTCGGCTATATCCGGAGCAGCTTTTTATTGACGCCGCTCTGCTGCTTGCCATATATGTTTCGCTGTGCGCCGTTTCTTTACTTTGCTTTCTATCACTTTGGGACCGGCGCGCCAGGCGGCAAATCTGAGGTCTTCCCGCAGGCGAGCAAGCCTTAAAGCTGCGATTTGATTGATCAAAGTGCGCCGAAAGTTGTGAAAGACTATTGGATGTGTTACCTTCGGTCGATTGCAAATCGAGCCTGGTTGATATCGATTACGAATCCAAACAAAACTACAGCCATTTCCCGGCGTCAGTTTTTGCGCGGTGGCGCGGGCTTGGCGCTGGCTTCCCTCTTCGGTCTGTCTGGCAATGGCGCCAGCGCAAACACCGTCCGGATCATCCGGCACGTGCAGACCAATGCGCGGAAGGTTTGCCTCACGTACGATGATCTCTGGAGTGAATATTATGCTTTGCGCATCGGGCGCGAATACTACCGGCGCAACATCCAATTAACTTTTTTCCCCGCTGGGCGCGCCGTACTGAATAACCTCGAGCGTCCGAACCCGGGCTACGAAAACCTGTATCCGCGACTGCGCGACATGGGGCACGAATTCGGCTGCCATCTCTTTACCCATCGAGTCATTAAGGATCTCAGCCTCCAGCAGCTAGTCGACGAAGAAATGGTCCCCACCCTGTATGAGATGAGGCGCGCGCTCGGTCCAAGCTTTCACCCTGTGGGCCTCCGTCCACCCTACGGGCAGGTCACCGAGGCGTTGAAGCAGCTATCCGCTCGCTACAGCATACCCTTGATTCTCTGGGGGCTGGATTCACAAGACGCGATCTGCACGAAACAGAACCAAGACAAGCGCTGCGAGTGCTCCGCCCAAGCAAATTTCGACTCTTACGCGCGCATATGGGGTCCGACGTTGCCGGATGGAATTTGCGGCGAGCAGCAATGCGCCGAGAAGTGCGTGGATGCAATCCTGCAGAACTATGAGAGCTACTTGCGCCCCGGTACGATTATTCTGCATCATACGATAAAGACTTCGTTCCAGGCGATTCAGCCGACCCTGAATCTCCTCCGGGCCTGGAATATGCAGCCAGTTCCGCTTTCTGAACTACTCAGGCTCGCGTCATAAAGCTATAACGACATGACAATTGAACGAGGTCGATTCGGCGGCGAAATTGAGAGGCCAAGCTGGGGACGGATAGCCGTGCTCAGATATGTGAGCGCAGGAAAATTATGGGAGAAGCCCAAGCCGGGCCGCGCGACGCAATTGCTATTCAGCATTCAATTATTCTTCACCCTGTACTAAGCTTTGAGCAACGATGTAAAACCTGATCGCAGGACGAAGAAGGAGAGAGTGATATGACGATTCGCGTCGGCATCAACGGATTTGGACGCATCGGCCGGCAGGTGCTGAAAGCGATCCGCGAATACTATCCAAACGACATTGATGTGGTCGCCTTCAACGATCTTGGCGATTTGAATACAATGGCACATCTCTTTCGTTACGATTCCAACTACGGCGTCTATCCTGGGGCGGTTGAGGCGACAGACCGCGCCCTGATTGTGGACGGCGATGAGATCAAGGCTCTGTCGGAACGGGATCCGGCGCAGCTGCCCTGGGGTGAACTGGGGGTTGAAGTCGTCATTGAGAGCACTGGCATCTTTACCGACAAAGCCAGCGCCTCGAAGCATATCGCCGCCGGCGCCCGGAAAGTCATCATCTCAGCGCCCGCCAAAGGCGAAGACATCACGATCGTCCTCGGCGTCAACCAGGATTGTTACGATCCTGCGGCGCATCATATCGTGTCGAACGCGTCTTGCACAACCAACTGTCTGGCGCCCGCCGCCAAAGTGGTCAACGATGCCTTTGGCATTCAGCAAGGATTCATGACCACGATCCACAGCTATACCAACGATCAGCAGATTCTCGACCTGCCGCATAGCGACCTGCGCCGCGCGCGAGCGGCCGCCGTGAATATGATCCCGACGAGTACCGGCGCCGCTCAAGCCGTCGCGCTCGTCGTGCCGGAGCTGAAAGGCAAATTCGATGGCATGGCCGTTCGCGTGCCGACGCCGACAGGCTCCCTGGTCGATTTCGTCGCCTCGGTGGACCGCGCGCCCGACAAATCTGAACTGATAGACGCATTCGAAGAAGCGGCGGCCGGTCCAATGCGCGGTTACCTCGACGTCTCGCATGAGCCCCTGGTGTCCAGCGATTACGTCGGGAATCCTCATTCCAGCGTTATCGATGCCCTGGCGACGGACGTGGCCGGCAACCTGGTGAAGGTCATCACCTGGTACGACAACGAGTGGGGATATTCATGTCGAACAGCGGACTTGGCCAAGTTCGTCGGCGACCGCCTGTAGCGTCAACCGCTGAACTAGTGCAATGGCGAAGAGCATTCCTCGCCTTTTTGCCTAAACCGGAGCGTGCAGACATGAACAAGATGACCGTTCGCGACATCGAGCTGCGCGGAAAACGCGTGCTCGTGCGTGTTGATTTCAACGTTCCGCTTGACGGCAATACCATCACCGATACGACGCGCATCCGCGCCGCGCTGCCGACGCTTCAATATATCCTGGGCTGCGAACCGCAGGCTGTAATTCTGATGTCGCACCTCGGGCGCCCCCAAGGCGAGCGGGTGGCGGAGCTGTCGCTGGCGCCTGTCGCCCCTGCTCTTGCCGAACTGCTTAGACACGATGTCGCCTTCACCGATGACTGCATCGGAAGCGAAGCCGAGGCCGCCCTCAACGCTCTGCCGAGAGGCGGCGTGATACTGCTGGAAAATACGCGTTTTCACCCTGGAGAAAGCAAGAATGATAACCAGTTCGCAGCGAAACTAGCGGAACACGGCGATGTGTTTGTCAATGACGCCTTTGGCACGGCGCATCGCGCGCACGCGTCCAACGTGGGCATAGCAGCGCATTTGACCACTGTTGCCGGACTGCTGCTGGAGAAAGAAATCAACTATCTGGCGACCGCTCTGGAGCAGCCGCAGCGACCCTTTGTCGCCATCTTGGGCGGGGCGAAAGTCTCGGGCAAAATCGATGTCATTGACGCGCTCTTGGGCAAGGTCGACAGGCTTTTGGTAGGGGGCGGGATGGCGAATACATTTTTCGCCGCGCAGGGTCGCGACATGGCGGATTCGCTGGTGGAAACAGAGGCGCTTGACAGCGCGCGGAATATACTCGACGCGGCCGGCGCCAAGCTCGTCCTGCCAGTGGACCAACGAATTGCAAACGCGTTCAGGGACGATGCGGCTCAGGAACTGATTGCCGCCACGGCGGATGTGCCGGCGGGCTGGCAATCTTTGGACATCGGGCCGGCAACCGTTGCCGCCTTCGCGCAAGTGATTCAGGTGGCAAAGACTGTTGTCTGGAATGGACCGATGGGCGTCTTCGAAATGCCGGCCTTTGCTGCGGGAACAGTCGGCCTGGCGCGGGCGCTGGCGGACGTGACCGCCAAAGGCGCAACGACTATCATCGGAGGCGGCGACTCGGCGGCGGCCGTGGAGCAAGCGGGATTGGCGGCGCGGGTCTCTCACATTTCGACTGGCGGTGGCGCAAGTCTGGAATTGCTCGAAGGCAAGGCGCTTCCCGGTATTATTGCCTTGTCGGATCTTTAGCCCGACGGCCCTTTAGCCGGCATAAGCGCCTATCTCATTGGCGCGGGAAGCATATCCATATAAAAATAGGCTAGAGCTTTAACTTCCCCTGAGGAGCAACTGATGGCGAGAACGCCAATAATTGCCGGCAACTGGAAAATGAATAAGATGCCTGATGAGGCGGACGCCTTCGTCCGCGAGTTGACGCCACTGATTGCCACCTGGGACAATGTCGAGCGAGTCGTCGCGCCAACTTTCCTCGCCCTCTCCGCTGTCGCTTCCGCGCTGAGGGACGCGCCGATAAAGGTCGCTGCGCAAGATGCCCATTGGGAAGCGAACGGCGCCTACACAGCGCAGGTTTCGGCAGCGATGCTGGCGCCCTACGTCGAGTACGTCATCATTGGTCACTCTGAGTGCCGCGCGTATCTCGGCGAGTCCGACGAGAATGTAAACCGCAAAGCCCAAGCCATTCTGGCAGCGGGCTTAAAATCGATCATTGCCGTCGGCGAGAGCCTTGCGCAGAACGAAACGGGCGAAACCGTGCCCTTTGTTCGCTCTCAAGTGAGAGCCGCGCTGGACGGTATCGCACCGGGGTACATGGCCAACGTCGTCATCGCCTATGAACCAATTTGGGCGATCGGCAGCGGCAAAAGCGCCAGCGGAGAATTGGCGGACAATATCATCAAGACAGCTGTGCGCGATACCCTTGCTGACCTTTACGGGCGCGACATTGCGGCAGCTGTGCGCATCCAATACGGCGGCAGCGTCAAGCCCGCAAACATGGAAGAATTCATGGCGCAACCGAATATCGACGGCGCCTTGGTTGGGGGAGCTTCTCTCGATGTTGACGACTTTGCCGCCTTGGTCGATATCGCTTCGCGCGTGAAAGGACGTTGAACTGCGCGCGCTCGATTTTCTCGCCTTAGTTTTAGTTCTCGGGCTTCTGCTCGTTCTGTTTCGTCAAATCGAACGCTGGCTGCATCAGCATATTTTCAAAGTTGGCTGGCTGCTCACCAACAACTTTCAAGTCACCACAGTCCTCTATTACATCCTGTTCCTGCCGGGAATTCTGCTGCACGAAGTTGCGCTTTGGCTGGCCGCAAGCATCCTAAACCTGCGAGCGGAGCGCGCCATCGGCTTTCCGAAGCAACAGGAAATCGGCGAGCTCCGACTTACCTTCATCCGCGTTTCGCCGGGATCGGGGCCCATCCGTTACACGCTGACTAAGTTGGCGCCGATCGGAGCAGGCCTGGCCTGCCTCTGGCTAATCGCCTCGCAGATTTTCAATTGGCAAGACGCCGCCGCCAGCGCCGCTTCCGGAAGCATCGATGATCTGGCTGAAGCCATTTTCCGGCTTAGCCGGACAGCCGACTTCTGGCTCTGGGTCTACCTGGCCTTCACCGTGGCCAACACGATGTTCCCCGCCCCGCACAAGAAAGTGAGCGCGCGGCAAAAGAGCGCATTGACTATTGCGACCGGCGCGCTGGTTTCGGCCGCCTGGTGGTTTGGTGGCGAAGTTGATGCGTTCATCGCCCAGGGCATCGAGAGCCTAGCAGGCAGCCTTGTCTTGGTATTGCTGCAGATCATCTTTATTAACGTCATTGTCGTGCTGGTATTGGGCGCCTTGGAGGCAGCGATCGAGCGCGTCACAGGCAAGAGCGCCACATTCGCTGACGGCAAGATGATCACCATGTCACGACAAGAAGCGCAAGCGCGCAAGACAATGCAAAGGCGCGAGCGCCGAGCGTCGGGCCAGGAACCACAAGCCAATGAGACAGGCAGGGCCATCACCTCTGTCTATGACTTGAAGCTGCCAATTCCGGGACCGCCAGGCAGAGAGCCCGTCAGCCGAAACGCCGTTGCTGTCGTCAACTTGCGACAAGGCGATTCGGGCAAGACGCCGCGCGGCGAATCAACGTCGAAGCCTGCGAGCTTGCCGCGGCAGCCCACTGTGGAACTTGAACGACCGTCCCCTGATCGTCATGTGTCGGCGGTTAGCAACAACGCATCTTCCGTCGCCGTGAAGAAACCGGCCCGGTCAACAGAGCTTCGCAAGCAAGCCAGACCAGAAGCCAAAAGCGTTGAATCATCAACAGAACGAGAGAATGCGCCCTTCAGTCGGCCTTTCGTTCATGCGGCGCCGGGCGGGCATGATCATGTTCACAGCGCAGACGACGCCGAAACGTACCCAACTGAGGGGAGTTTCCCACGGCCCTTCGCCCTGAAGACTCGCGCGGATGGCAAACCCGTCATCAGCAAGATGTCGCCTGCTGATCCGCGAGCGGACAAGCCTCATGCTGCCGATGTCAAACATCATGCTTCTCAACCCCGGACTCATGTCAACAGAACAAGACCGGCGCCGAAGCCTTCTAACCGCCCGCCGCGCGGCGCAGACAAATCGACGCGGCTGAGTGACGACGAATTGACGTATGAGCCGCTTGACGATGAAGAAGTCTACGCGAATGACGACGACTGCTAGGACACTGGGCCGCCATCGTCCTGCAGCGCCGAGATCCGCCCCACCGCCACAAAGCCGATCCCAATGCAAATGAGCATGAAGGCGAAGGCGATAAACTTGAATATTTGACTTGTGGTCACCAGGGTCAGAAAACCGAAGAAAGCGCAAATTGAATAGTATACAAGCGCCATCTGCCGCGGCGTGAAGATGCCATTATCCAGCAGGCGAAAATGCAGGTGACCGCGGTCGCCGCTAAAGGGATTGTTTCCATGACGCATGCGGTTGACGATCTGCCAACCCAAATCCATCAGCGGCAAACCCATCACGAGCAGTATCGTCGCCATCTTCGCGCCGCCGATGATGCTCAAAGTGCCCAGCGCATAGCCAAGAAACCAGGCGCTGCCACCCATATAGATTCGCGCAGGATAAAAGTTGTGAATTAGAAAACCCAGAAGCGCGCCTGCTAAAGCCAGTGGCAAAAGACTGATGCTCGTCTGCGGCGGTTCCTGGCGGACGGCGCTATTGAGGAAGAGTACGAGCGCCGCGATCAAGGCGACGCCGCCCGCTAAGCCATCAGACCCGTCCAGGAGATTCACCGTATTCATCATCAGCACAAGCCAGAACAAGGTCAGCGCGACGGTCACGATTGGCGACCACTCCCCGGTCTGAGCGCCAGTAAAGGGATTGTTGAAGAAGGCGATAAAGATCTGAAATATGATAGCGATCGCCGATGTAAAGATTTGACCCAGAAAAATCTGAAACCAGTTCAAGCCCAGAAGATCATCGGCAATACCGAGCAGGAATATAACCGCGCCCCCCAGAATTAACCCGACAAGGCGGAATACCTCGTATGGATCACTGCGCTCAATTGGAATGAGCTGCGCCAGGATGACCGCCACCGTGAAGCCGCCGAATATCACCATCCCGCCAAGTTTCGGCATCGCGATGGGTTCCTGGCGGCGTCCACCGGGCACTGACGTGACGCCCAAGCGGAAACTGAGATAGCCCGCCAGCGGAACGATCAACAGAGCGGTTGCCAGCGCCGTATTGAACACGATAACAAATGCGAACAGACGCAGCATCAGGTGCCAAACATACGATCGCCGGCATCACCCAGACCGGGCACGATAAAGCCGATGTCGTTGAGCCGTTCGTCCAGCTCGGCCACATGAATCGGTACATCCGGATGGGCGGCGGAAAGCGCCGCAACGCCTTCGGGCGCCGCCAGTATGCCCAGGTATTTTATGCGCCGCGCGCCCCAGCGCTTCAAGATATTGACGGTGGCGATGGCGGAGCCGCCAGTAGCCAGCATTGGATCCAACACAAGGCAAACCTGCACAGTTGGCGCATCAGGCAGCTTATTGTAATACTCCACCGGACGCAGCGTCTCTTCGTCGCGATACAAGCCAATATGCCAGACCTGCACGGCCGGCAGCAATTCCTGAATGCCATCGACTAGCCCCAAACCGGCGCGCATGATGGGCACCAAGCCGATGATTTCATCCGCTTCCCAGCCTGCCGCTTCGCCCATGGGCGTGTTGACGCTAGTGGGCTTCAACTGCAGATCCTGCGTCGCTTCGTAACAGAGCAGCAGAGCTAACTCACGCACCAGCTCACGGAATTTACGATGATCGGTGGCGATATCGCGCAGCAGCGTCAATTTGTGCTTAACCAGTGGGTGGGACGAGACCTGTAGCTGCATAAGTGTCCTTTCTCATCCGCGCGGTCTCGGGCGACGCGCGTTATCTTGATTTTATAAAGCGAGCATTGAATCCGCAATCCGCTCGTCTATACTGACGTTCAATTGTAAGAAAATGACAGCGCAACCGATGTCTGAAGATGAGCGCTTCGTCAGCGGCCGACCAAAGAAATCCGACCGAGACAATATTGCCCTGCGTCCGCAGCGCTTGGCCGACATCGTCGGTCAGGACCGTGTACGCGAGAATCTGAGCATAATCATCGACGCGGCCGCCGCTCGCGGGGAACCCATCGATCACGTGCTCTTTTACGGACCGCCCGGCTTGGGCAAGACCTCCCTCGCCTACGTGATCGCCAACGAAGCCAATGCCAACATTCGAGTCACGGCCGGTCCCGCCATTGAACGCGCCGGCGACCTCGCCGCCATATTGACTCACTTGAAAAAGGGCGACATCCTCTTCATCGATGAAGTGCATCGATTGGGCAAAGCGATCGAAGAGATCCTCTACCCGGCGATGGAAGATTTTGTGCTCGACATCGTCATCGGCAAGGGACCGGCGGCGAAGACATTGCGCTTGAACCTGCCGCGCTTCACGGTGATTGGCGCCACGACGCGCCTGGCGCTGCTGGCATCGCCGCTGCGGGATCGTTTCGGCGCCCGCTTCCGGCTGGATTTCTATGATCCCGCCGCGATAGAACGCATCGTCACCCGCGCGGCCTCACTGCTCAATGTTGAGATCATAGGCGAAGCGGCGATCGAGATTGCGCAACGAGCGCGCGGAACACCTCGCGTCGGCTTGCGCCTTTTGCGCCGAGTGCGGGATTATGCGGAAGCCCGGGCCGACGGCGTGATCACCCTGCCGGTCACGAAGGAAGCGCTCGAGCTGATGGAGATCGATCATCTTGGTCTCGACGATGTAGATCGGCGTATTTTGGCGACGATCATCGAAAAGTTCGGCGGCGGTCCCGTCGGGCTGGATACGATCGGCGCCGCCATCAGTGAAGACAGCGCCACGATCATGGATGTCTACGAGCCCTACCTGATTCAGCTTGGTTTCATCGATCGCACACCGCGCGGACGCACTTGCACGAAACACGCTTACAATCACCTTGGCATCGAAATCCCCGAAGACCCCTCCGCCGGGCAGCAGCGTCTGTTATGAATGTCGCCGACTTCGACTACGATTTGCCAGCTGAGTACATCGCGCAGACGCCCGCTGAGCCACGAGATTCCGCTAAACTTCTGCGTCTCGATCGCCAAACCGGCGCGCTTTCGCACCACCTGTTCACGGATATCGTCGACATGCTGGAAGCCCGCGATGTACTCGTGCTCAACAATACGCGCGTGCTGCCGGCGCGACTGAATGCCGTGAAGGCGACAACTGGCGGAAAGGTAGAAATCCTGCTTTTGAAGCGACTGACTGATAGACGCTGGCGGGCGGTGGTAGGCGCTAGAAATGTACGCAGGGGCATGCGACTAAACATCCCAGAGAGTGAGGTCTTTTGCGTCGTCGTCGAAGAACTGGAGATGTCCCAGCGCTTACTCGAATTCAGCCGACCGGTGCGTGAGCTCTTGGCAAAGCGTGGTGAAATGCCGCTACCGCCGTACATCCGTAAGCGACTTGTCGATAGCGAGCGCTATCAGACCGTGTATAGCGAGATAGAGGGCTCGGCGGCGGCGCCAACCGCTGGCTTGCACTTTACAGCGGAGTTGTTCCGAAAGCTCGGGCGCAAAGGCGTCGAGATTGCCCTGTGCACATTGCATATCGGCCTCGATACGTTTCAGCCGGTCACGGTCGAGCGGGTGCGCGATCACAAGATTCACAGCGAGTATGCGACGCTCGACCAGCACAACGCCGAAATCATCAATGAAGCAAGGCGGGCGGGCGGCAGGATCATCGCCGTGGGCACGACTTCGGCGCGCACGCTGGAGACAGCCGCGATCTTGGCCGCCGGCGGTGATCCGGCCAAGCCCAAGCCCAATACCCAGCGCGAGCGAGCCCAACCACTCCTGGCATTCGAGGCGGATACCAGTTTGTTCATATTCCCGGGTTACAGGTGGCGCGCTGTCGACGCCATGATAACCAACTTTCATCTGCCAAGATCGACGCTGATGATGATGCTCAGCGCCTTCGTCGGCCGCGAAGCATTGCTCGACGCCTATGAAACAGCCAAGCTGATGAACTACCGCTTTTATTCATTCGGCGATGCGATGTTCATTACTTGAAAAGCGCGACTCCGAACTCATACTTGACTATAGGCGGATGAATCGTCTACAATCCTCGATGCCCTACCGGATTCAGTGGGGTATTTTAGTGTAGGACCAATTTTCCCCGTGAACGGAGCCTGAGAGGGGCCTCTGTTGCGGAGAACAAAAGCGAAGGTTGGAGTAACAGATCATGTATGCAATTATCCGCAGTGGCGGCAAACAGTATCGAGCTGAGGTCGGCAGCACAATCGATGTCGATCGCTTGCCGCAAGAAGTGGGCGACTCCATAGAAATCTCGGACGTGCTGCTGGTCGCCAACGACGACGAGGCGCGGATCGGTCAACCACGAGTCAAGGGCGCTTCCGTAACAGCCACCGTTGTTGAACAGTTCCGCGGCAAGAAGATCATCGTATACAAGTACCGTCAACGTACCAATTACCGCCGCAAACAAGGCCATCGCCAATACTACACGCGGCTCCGCATCGAGGACATCAAGGGCTAGTCCCGGCTAGAGGAGGCAAATCGCAATGGCGCACAAAAAAGGCGGCGGCTCATCCAGCAACGGGCGTGACAGCAACTCAAAGCGCCTCGGCGTCAAGAATTACGGCGGCGAATATGTCATCCCCGGCAACATCATCGTGCGGCAGCGCGGCAGCAAGTTTCACACGGGCGAAGGCGTCGGCATGGGCAAGGATTATACGATCTTCGCCACGCGGGCCGGGTTCGTAACCTTTGAAAAAATTCGCGGACGCAAAGGGCAGAAACAGATTTCTGTTTACGAATCGCATGAGAAGACAGGTCAGTCCATCAACTGATCCAGCAGCATAAGTCATTTGCGCCACTCGCAAGAGCCGCAAATGCGCGGAGGAAGTAATGAGAGAAGGCATCCACCCGGTATGGCATGAGACACCGGTGCGCTGCATGACCTGCGGCACCACTTGGACGACCGGTTCGACTGTCGAATCGCTGACGGTTGAGATTTGCTCAAACTGCCATCCATTCTACACCGGTGAGCAGCGCATCGTCGATACCGAAGGGCGCGTCGACAAGTTCATGAAGCGTTTGCAGCAGCGCGACGAGATCCGCAGCGCTCTCGACAATGCCGCAGCCGAGCGAACGCCACTTGATCTCTCGATCACCGAACTCGATATCGGCGCGCGCTACACCAATATCCTGGAAGAGAACGGCGTCAGGGTTGTCTCCGATGTGCTCGATCGCTTGGGTGACGAGGACGACGAGAACAGCATACTGGCGATCCAGGGCATCGGGCGCAAAGTCGTAAGCGATATGAAGAAGAACTTGCGCGCGCGCGGCTACCAGTTCAACAATTGATTTGCAAAGACAGATTGTCGGGGCAGTCCAATTTGTTTTGGGACTGCCCTGTTTTTCGTTTGAGCACGTCAAGATAATCTCGTTACTGTGCGCCGTCCCTGAATCCCAACGAGGTATCGAGGAATGAGACATTATTCCGGTCGCATTGAAGTCATTTGCGGCAGCATGTTCTGTGGCAAGACGGAAGAACTAATTCGCCGGGTGCGCCGCGCCATCATCGCCCGACAGAAGGTCAAGGTCTTTAAGCCGGAAATCGATAACCGCTATGGCATCCAGCGCATTACCAGCCACACCGGGCAATCTGTCGACGCGATACCAGTCAAGGATTCCGGCGATATCCTCGAACTGGCCAATGACGAGACCACGGTGGTCGCCATTGACGAAGCGCAGTTTTTCGATGATGGAATCGTGAACGTCGTACAGCGCCTGGCTGACGAATGCGACATGCGAGTGATCATCGCCGGGCTGGACACCGACTTCCGTGGCGAACCCTTCGGCGCCATGCCGCATCTCTTGAGCATCGCGGAAGAAGTGATCAAGCTACAAGCGATTTGCGTCGTCTGTGGCGAGTCCGCCAGCCGAACGCAGCGTCTGGTCAACGGTCGAGCGGCCGCCTTCGACGATCCGATCATTATGGTCGGCGCGCAAGAATCATACGAGGCGCGCTGTCGCCAGCATCATGAAGTGCTGCCTGCCAACACATAAGCGCCCGCAATCAGAGCGACAAATCGTCTTCAGAAAGCTACAAATCGGAGGAGACCTGCTATCCGATTTAGGCGAGCAGGCCGGGAATCTCTTCCGGATTGGCGGCGACCCGAGCGCCAGCCGCTTCCAGCGCCAGAATCTTCTCTTCCGCCGAGCCCTCCCCGCCATCGACGATTGCGCCGGCGTGCCCCATGCGCTTCCCCGGTGGCGCGCTGCGGCCCGCGATGAAGGCGGCAACCGGCTTGGTCATCGCGTTCTTGATGTAAGCGGCGGCGGCGATTTCGGCGCTCCCGCCTATTTCACCGAGCAGCGCAACCTTTTCTGTCTCCGGATCGTTCTCGAACATCTCGAGCACATCGACAAAGGTCGTGCCGATGACCGGATCGCCACCGATTCCGACAATTGTCGAAATGCCGATGCCGTGGTTCTTCATGGCGAAACCCACTTCATAGGTCAAGGTGCCGCTCTTGGATACCACCCCGACGTTACCGGGCGTGGCGACCATCGCCGGGATGATGCCGACCTTCGCTTGCCCGGGCGTCATGACGCCCGGGCAATTCGGTCCGATGAGGCGCGTGCCACGGCGACGGCAAAAGGCGACCACCTTCATCATGTCAGAGACGGGAATGTGCTCGGTCAAGCAGATAGCCAACTTGATGCCGGCGTCGGCCGCTTCTATGATGGCGTCGGCCGCAAAGCGCGCCGGCACGGTGACGAGACTGACATCAGCATTGGTCATTTCCACGGCCATGCGCATGGTATCGAAGACGGGCTTGCCCTCAAACCATTCGCCGCCTTTGCCCGGCGTGACGCCGCCGACAACATCGGTACCGTATTCCATCATCAGCTTGGCATGGAAGCCACCCTGCCGCCCGGTGATGCCCTGGACCAGGACGCGCGCCGTCTTGTCGATGAGAATTGACATTTCAGCCCTGCTCCTTCACCGCAGCCACCGCCCGCTTTGCCGCCTCGGTAAGCGTGTCCGCGCTAGTGATGTTAGGAATCCGCGCGTCATTGATGATCTTGCTGCCTTCGGCGGCGTTGGTGCCTTGCAGCCGGATCACCATGGGCACAGTCGGCTTCACTTCGTTGTAGGCGGTCAGTATGCCGTGCGCGACCTCGTCACAACGAGTGATCCCACCAAAAATATTGAAGAGAACGCATTTGACATGACAGTCCGAAAGGATTATGCGCAGGGCGGCCGCCACTTGCTCCGGCGATGCGCCACCGCCGATATCCAGGAAGTTCGCCGGTCCGATACCATCAGCGTCTCCATATAGCTTGGTCATATCCATCGTGGTCATCGCCAGGCCCGCACCGTTCACCATGCAGCCAATCTGGCCATCGAGCTTGATATAGGTGATGCCCGCTTCGCGCGCCTGCCGTTCGGACTCAGGCTCGCCGCTGGTATCGCGCTGTTCAGTCAAGACCGGCTGCCGAAAGAGCGCGTTGTCATCGATAATCATCTTGCCATCCACCGCCAGCAATTCGCCTTCTCCCGTGATGACCAGGGGGTTGATCTCGACCAGTTCGGCATCGCTCTCGCTGTAGCAGCGATACAATCCGCCCACGATTTTGCCGAAGCTTCGCCACTGCGCGCGCGGCATGCCCATGGCGCTGGCGATGTATGTCAGCTGAAAGTCTTGCAATCCCATGATCGGATCGATGTGCTCGCGGATGATGGCGTCGGGGCGTTCGCGATTCAGCTCTTCGATATCCATGCCGCCTTCCAACGATGTCATAATGAGCGGCTTGCCGGCGCCTCGATCATTGGTGATGGCCAGATAGATCTCCTGCTGAATATCGGCGCCCGGGTCGACAAGCACGCGTTCGACCGTGAGTCCCTTAATGTTCATCCCGAGAATGCGCTCGGCATGAAGTCTCGCTTCATTGGCGTCGCGCGCCACCTTGACGCCACCGGCTTTACCACGTCCACCGACGTGCACCTGCGCCTTCACAACGACGACACCATCCAGTTCTTGCGCGATGGCGTAGACCTCATCCGGGCTTACCGCGACTTTGCCTTGTGGTATAGGAATGCCATATTCGGCAAACAGAAACTTCGACTGATACTCGTGCAACTTCAAAGGTGATGACCTCCATGATCCTACAAGTTAGAAATCCAGCCGATTAGGCCATGCTACCGACGACTGCGATTCCATGGCCAAATCGTTGATTATGCTTGACCACGACTGCTTCAAGTTCGACTACGCAATACACATTATGAAACGCGCGCTAATTTGCGCCTCGGTTAAACGCAGGCAATTTATGCATAGCTAAAGCGCATGTAAACTACGTTGGCAGGCTGCCCAGCACAACCTCGATTTTGCGCTCGCGCAGGCTTGGCTAGATTACGTTATCCTTGACGTATTCTCAAGTGAGAATCCTCCCGCGCGGAATGCCGTCATATCGCTTTGTGCGCTATTCCAATTCTGAGTAGACTATACAGAAGTAGGTTCGCTATTGAGCGACGCTTCACGATAACGGGAGAAGACGATGAGAAAACGACTGGCGATCTTTTTCATCACGTCACTGCTGCTTTTCATCACTATGTCATTCAGTCAGGACGACACTGTCACAAATCTGCTGGACAACGGCGACTTTGAAGGCGACTTCGTCGCCTTGGACGGCGCGGACCCGCGCAACGTTGCCGAGTCGTGGTCGCCCTGGCATGTGGCGGCATCAGACAGCAGTCCGTCCTTTGCCAATTACAATCCGAACTACGACGAAGAAAGCGACAGGATCCGGCTGGATCAAGAAGGCAAAGCCCAGAAATATTTCACGCTCTTTGCCACGCACCAAGGCGGCATCTATCAGGAAGTGGATTCGCTGACCAGTGGCACGACATATCGCTTTAGCATTTATGCCTATGTCTGGTCCTCCAGCTTTGAAGACACCGAAGTAAGTGAAGATCCTGGCGATGTTGTTATACGCGTTGGCATTGATCCCGACGGCGGCACCGATGGCACCAGCGAAGACATCATATGGTCGACTGCCGCAACTTTTTTCTATGATGCTTATCGTCAATATGCTGTGATAGCAACGGCCACAAGCTCCAGCATCACGGTCTTCGTCGAATCCACCGTCGGCGAGCCGCGCGCCAACAACTATATCTATCTGGACGATGCCGTACTTGAGGTCGCGAGCGAAACGGTCGTGGTTGTCGAACACACGCCAACATCGGAAACCAACACCGGGCTGGGGGATGAAACGGCAAAGCCGACCGCGACGGATGCGCCGACTGCTACCCCCTCCCCAACTGAGGAGAAGCAGGCGGAGCAGAACACTGAGGGCATCGGGGGCGGTGAGCAACCGGAGCCGACCACTACACCGGCGCCAACAGAAACGCCAATCCCAACCGCGACGGCAACAGAGACGCCGACGGCTACGCCCACGATGACATCGACAGCCGAGCAAGATGCGACGGCCGACGGCGTGCCCGGCTCCGATGAGTTCCCACACACTGTTGTGCATGTAGTAGTTGAAGACGATACGGTTAGCGGGCTCGCACTTCAATACGGCAGCACGGTTGATGCGATACGACGCGCCAACGATCTTGACCCTTCAAGTCTGATTGTGGTCGGTCAACGTCTCATCATTCCGCTGAATTTGCCGCCGACGCCCGAGGTGAACGCCACGGCACCGCCAACGCCGACTTTCACAGCAACGCCCACAACGACACCCTCGCCGACAGCGACGCCGTTTACATACCAGATCCAGCCTGGCGATACTTTGGTGAATATCGCGCTGCATTATGGCACGACCGTCGATCTGCTGGCGGAAATCAATAACTTAGTGAATCCGCACCAACTTGATGTCGGTCAGATTTTGCTGATTCATACCCCGATCCCGCCGACGCTTGCCGCTACGATTCGGCCAACGGTGACTTTGTATCCTACCGAGGGACCGACGCTGGATCCCGCAGCGGAAGCCACGGCATCGTCGTGGTACGTCATTTACGTTGTGCAGATCGGGGACACGCTCGATGAGATCGCGCGGGAACAAGGCACGACCGTCCAGGCAATAGTAGAGCTAAATGGCATCACCAACCCGAGCAGAATCGTTCCGGGTCAGGAAATCCAGATCCCATCGGCCTTCCCCACGCCTACGCTCACACCTACGCTTACGCCCTTGCCGACGTCGACCCCGCTCCCAACGATCATACCGGTAGCTTATATCGTCCAACAGGGCGATACCCTGCCCATCATCGCCGCGCGTTACGCTGTCAGCGTTGTAGAATTGGCGCAACTCAACGGCATCGCCTATGACGATCAACTGACGGTCGGCCAAGAGTTGATCATCCCCAGCTAAGTCGATGCGGGGCGGTGCGCAATTGCCGAACGACGATTCGAAACGTGGCTCGCGCGAAAACAGGCGCGGGCTACACTTTGGTGCCGGCCGAATTACAATACTGCAACACGGCGTCTGTGTTCAGTAGCACTGAGTTAGTGTGCCACCAATTGCATATTGCGCTAAGGATGTCTACTTGAACGAGTCAGTTAGAAAATGTCTGAGTCTTCTAGCAGCCTGCCTCTTTCTAGTACCTGCGTCACTATCCGCTCAAGAGTCCAGCGATTCCGCATTCACCGTACATGTTGTTCAGCGCGGCGAAAACCTGTTTCGCATTGCGCTGCAATACAACCGCTTTGCCGAGGAGATCGCCAAAGCCAATGGCATCACCGATAGCGATTCTATCGCCGTCGGCCAGCGCCTTATCATCCCTTTGACCGCGGGCTCGTCTCAGCCGCGTGTTACACATGTCGTTTCGGCCGGCGAATCGTTGGCCCGCATCGCCTCGGCTTATGGCAGAACCATATCGGAGCTCATGTCATTGAACAGTTTGGCGTCGGCCGATCTCATTTACGTCGGGCAGGAACTGACAATCGTCGCCGGGCAGGCCGAGGCCGACGCAGAGCCGTCGACCGCGACAAACGAGCCGACTGACAGCCAGCCAGTGCCCATCCCCACAGTAGCGCCGGGCTTAGGCATCCGCCATTCGTTTTCCCGTTTTGGCGACCCCGCCGAACTCTTTGCGCACACGGTGAAATCCGGCGAAACCCTCTCCGAGATCGGGCTGCGCTACAACCAGACGATTGACGCCCTGGTGCGAGCCAACAATTTAGCGGATCCTGGGTTCCTCAGCGTTGGTCAGCGCCTGATCGTACCGGGTATTCTGCTGCCACAATTGACAGCCGAGTTGCCGCGTGCCGTCGTCGCTTTCACCATCGATCCGCTTGTCTTTGAGGCGGGGCGCAGTGGACGTGTTGAATTGCTGACCAATGAACCCGTCACAATCGCGGGGCAGTTTCTCGGGCAAGAGCTGCGGGTTATCGAGCGCGAGGAAGGAAAGCGACACAATATCCTCATCGGCATCCCCATGTTCACCGCTATGGGCATCTACCCGCTGACGCTCCAGCTAACGGATGACTTGGGCCAATCTACGCCTATCAGCGCCAACGTGCAGGTCATCACAGGTGGCTACGGGCGCCAGACCATCAAGATAGCTGACAGTGAGCTGTTGGCGCCAGCGGTGGAAGAAGAAGAGTTCTCCCTTCTCGCCCGCTTAACCAATCACTTCACTCTCGAGCGTTCATGGATCAATTCGCTCAGCCTGCCCGCCGCCGCGCCAATCAATGCCGTGTTCGGCACGCTGCGTTCCTATAACGGCAGTCCCTTCGATCGATATCATGGGGGCGTGGATTTCGCCGGCGCGCCCGGCACTGCGATTCTGGCAGCCGCCGCTGGCGCTGTGGTCATGGTTGACCGTCTGCAGATCCGCGGCAACACGACCTTGATCGATCACGGCTGGGGTCTCTATACGCTTTACGCGCATCAAGATGAAATACTGGTTGAATTGGGAGCCGCTGTCGAAGCGGGCCAGGTGATCGGCACGGTCGGTTCAACTGGGCGCAGTACGGGTCCGCATTTGCATTGGGAAGTGTGGCTGAAGGGCATCAATGTAGATCCGATGCAATGGGTACAGGAGGTTTTTCCCTAGTCGCGGGCGAGGCTCCACCAATGAGCTAGTTCGCATAGGCGCCGTCAAGGGCTTCGAAGTCGGTGAACAGAAAATGATCGTGGTAGTAGTGTATCCACAAGAATGACAAGATCGCCGTGTAATAGGCGATGTCAAAGTGGCTGTTCCCGTCGATGCCCGGTCGCACGATCGCGGCAAGCAGGTAAACCAGCGCGAATATTAAAGCGGAGCCAACCAGCAGCGCGGCGCTGAAACCGTAGAGCGCGCGCGCGTCTTTTGTGCGCCGGCTGAAGCGAGCGACCAGTGGCGCGTCCGCGTCCAGTTCGCCCGCCATCTGCCGAATCTTGATAATGTAGAAGGTGATCGCCAGGTACTGAAATGAGTGCCAGGTGTTCAAGCCTTGGAAGGCGGTATCCAAGTTGGGCAGAAGCGGCGTGAAAAATGCCACCAGTACGGTTAAGGTGATGAACGTGAACTTGGGCAAGTTCAGAACGCCGTGATAATACTCATAGATGCTCTTGACCACGTAGGACACCAGCGCAAAACCAAATACCACCGTCACCAGGATGAAGAACCAGGGATTATCCGGCTGCTGAAAAAGATCGGGAATCGCTTCGCCCAAATCATTCTGCCCGATCTCAAAGGCGCCCTGGCTAATCTTCCACATCGCGATGGGAAAGAGGCTGGTCAGTACGATCGCGTAATCGATTAGCCGCGATACCGGACTCAGCGCGCTTCTGCGGACGAACTTCGACTCTTTATGATTGTAAAGTTCGACGATGTAAGTCACCTGGTGCAATACGTGCAGGGACGCCCAAAAGAAGAAAAAGGTGAGCATCAGGCTCAGGTTAAGGAAGGCGAGCGAAATTACCAGGATCGGAATAATAATCGAGGAGCGAACCAGCGTCGGATAACGCTCTTTGAATCGTTCATCCATGCCAGTGCGCAAGAACGTGGACATCATGTGCGGACCGCCGATAGCCACTGCGACGAAGGTATTCACCAGGTTGCGGCTGATATCGTCTTCGAGCCCCAAGTGGACACCGAGCAAGTACATCAAATATGGCAGAGGCACCACGACCACGCTGAGCGTAATGAAGAACAAGTCCCAGCGCCGGTTGCGCAACCAGTAGTTTCGCTTGTCGATTTCCGCCGCGTAAAGATCGGAGTTTGACAGCGGGATAGCAGTGGTGGCCATGATGAGTCTCCAGCGAGTTTAGCTAGCCTGATTATACAAGAATTTATTTAGCAGCACAAAGTAATTTCTGAAGCGAGCGACTTAAAATGAGAAGATTATCATGGCAGGAAGCCAAACCATTGACAGAAATTCGTCGGATGGACGGCGCAGCTCTCGGGCGCGTTCAAATACAGAAACGTGAACCCGGCGCAAGCGATTAAGCCGACGATGACCAGCGCGCAGCCACACCAGGCCATGGGACCGCCCTGCATGATCTCTACCACAACTTCGATCAGGCCCGCGATGACATCGAATATGCTGCTGACCGCTTGCAGCAGGAAGCCGATCACGACAACCGTGACGCAAAGCAATGCGCAGCCGACCGCAATGAATGGCAAATGCGCAGGATCGATGTTTTGCAGCAGATCCATCATCTCACTCCGTTGCCATGGCCTTGCAGCGGACAAGACGGTCTAACAGGCGTCGCCATAGGTCCTGACCAATTCCCAGTTTGTTTCCGCGTCTTGTCGCGTGTAGCAGTCACAGAAGCTGACATTCTGGTTGCCACCACTGTACTGCCAAAGTAAAAATTGTACCGCCGTTTCAACGCAGACCATCCCTTCAAGCGGATCTGCCACAGCGATCCAGGAAGTCTCCATGCGCAGGCCGCGGTTTTCAGCTTCGCTCACAAGCGAAACCAGCAGGAGCGGGTGCGCATGCGGTTGCGGAATATCCCGATGCTCGAGACGAATCTCGCCATTAGCCGCCAGGTAAAAGAGCGCGCAGGGCGTCAGCAATAGCGTAAACCAGAAAAGCAGCGCAAGTCCACAACCCAGCCGGCGCACTGTGCCGCGCCTTGGCCGAGGCGGCGTCGCTACGCTCTGCGGCTGTGACTTCAGCTCAGTCTGATCTGACTGCACCGTTGTTTCAGACATTTAGCGACCAGTCGTAATTTGATAAGTGACAGGCAGCTTGTCGAGATGACAGCGGAGAAATTCGTGCTCGTCTTCATCATCGACGTAATTCGCAAAAACTCCAACAGCGCCTGCGCCACCCCGTTCCCAGCCACTTGCCGCCGAAGTCCGGACTATACCATCCAAAGATTCGTGACAAGGAGGCTGTCATTTCCGCTCTCTTGATCATTACGCCGCCACCGTTGATGAGTTGCGCGCGGCCAGATCGAGCTGGGCAACCAAGTTGTCCGGTTGATAGATGCAATCGGCGGACACGAGCTGGTGCGGCAGACGAGCGCAAAGTGGATGCCGGGTCAACAGTCTCGCTGACACGCCGCCTGCATTTCAGCGGCGCCACAGGTGCAGACAGCTATTTCGCCTCGCTGCCCTGGAAGCGCAGCACGATGTTATCGGAATCGTCATAGCTGACGTGCGCGTGCATGGGCGGCTGATCATCGTTCAGCGCGAAGATTCGGGCGAGCAATTCGGGCAGATCTTCGACCAGATCCAGGCCAAATACCTCGTCTCTTGGAATCCATTCCAGCTTTCCTTCGGGACAATCTGCGCGAACCTTCCTCGTGTCGCTCATCGCTGTGTAGACCAAAAGCAGAATTCCCGTCTCGCCGCCCGCATCGATATTGTGAATGCTGCGCAGACTGAGCGAATGCACCTGCAAGCCGCTCTCTTCCTCAATCTCGCGCAAGGCGCTCGTCTTGGGGTCCTCATCTCGTTCAATATGTCCGCCCAGCCCGTTGTATTGATTGGGGAAGATGCGTTTGTGAGCCGCTCGCTTGATGAACAGCACATCGTCGCCATTCATCACAAATGACAATGTACGTGGCATCGTTAGCCAGCGATCGTTCGTAAGTCCCGCGCCCTGTTGCTTTGCGCCCATACAGCCTCCCTCGGCTTGCGTGATGCCTGCCGGACAATTGCCCCGCAGCCCCGTTCATGCTAAGCTTTCCGCCTATAGTGCCATTTTACTAGGTACAGCGATGATTTCGAATCCGGCTAGCGTGCCGCCGCCAAATCTGCGCGTCGTACGGGTTAACGATGTTCTGCCTCACGAAAGAGGCGATATTCAGCGGTCGAAGCCATTAATGGAACGCCTGAGACAGGCTGAGTACTTCACCAATCCACCTGTGGTAGCCGACCTAGCCGACGGTCACTTTGTGCTCATGGACGGCTCCAATCGCCACATATCCCTGAAGACGCTAGGGTACAAGCACATCATGGTGCAGATCGCAGACTATGACTCGGACTGCGTTGAGCTAGGTGTCTGGCAGCACATCGTCGCTGACTGGGACGAGCGGCGATTCCTGCGCATGCTGGACGACATTGACCGCATAAATGTGAGAGATGGCTGGGATTCGAATGCGGCGGCGCAGGTGCTGCTGCGCGGCGGACCCGTCTATAGCATCAATGCCGTCGCCGACAGCCTGGCGGAACGCAATGCAGTTCTGCGTCAAGTGGTAGAATCGTATCATAACAATGCGACGCTTTACCGTAGTCCGCTATCTGATCCGGGACTGATTTGGTCCTTGTTTCCCAGCGGCGTCGCCTTGGTCATGTTTCCTCATTATCAGCCGCAAGACATCATCGACGCCGCGCTGGAAGCGGCTTTTCTGCCGCCGGGTGTTAGCCGGCATATCATCCACGGTCGCGCGCTCAATCTCAACTATCCATTGGCGTATTTGCGGTCGGCGTTGCCACTCGCGGCGAAAAATGAACAGCTGCAAGAATGGCTGCGGAAGCAATACGCTCAGCGCAGCGTTCGCTATTACGCGGAAGCGACCTATCATTTCGACGAGTGATTCCCGATGAGCCAATCTGTCGACGAGGTTCTGTACAGCGCAAGCCTATATAGCGACGGGCAGATCTACCGCCTCCTGAAATTGCCGCCGAATGCGGTCACGCTTGCCGCTGGCCTGGTGGCGGAAATCGGACTGCCTTATTGCGCTCTGGTCGCGGACAAGGACGAAGTTTCGCTGATGATCCCGGACGAAGCGCGAGGGGCCTACAGCGCTCGATTGCGCGACGCAGAAGTGAGCGAGCGGAGATATCGTCTGATTACACTAGACGCTGTACTGGCCTCGGATCTCGTCGGACTCATGGCGCGTATCGCCGGAGCGCTGGCGCTGGCCGGCATACCAATGCTGACCTTCGCCGCATATTCACGCGATCATCTATTCGTCTCGAATGACGACTTCGACAAGGCAATGCGCACACTACAGACCTTGCAAGAGGAACGCGCGTAGACATGGAAATTAACCTGTTCAACGACGCAAACCTGGCGCCGCAGCCGAAGCACAAGGTCAAGATCGAAGACTTCCGCGCCACGCCATATCGCGATCGATTCCGAGTCAAGGTCAACCTGAAGTTGACGCCCTTCCAGGAGCGGCCCAACCTAGTGATAACCGCCCGCCGCTCCGATGGGCTGCAAGTGAGCGATCTGGATGTCATCGCGACGATGCACTTTGATAATGAATTCACCATGCATATCCGCGGAATCGACGACCCTAGCGGGGACTATACGTTGACCGCCGAACTCTATTATGAGACGCGTGATCCGCCGCAGGATGCGCGCCAGATCGAATTCATGATTCCGCCCGAAGACGGTTGATGATGATCTTTACGATTTCCTATCCGGTGGCGCGTCAGATCGCCGATCACGCCGCGAAGCAGCATCCCTGTGAAGCTTGCGGCTTGCTTGCGGGAACTCGCGATCGCATCGCGGCAGCGCATCCATTGCGGAATGTGGCCGATATGCCGCAGACGCGGTTTCAGATTGATCCGCGGGAACAATTGCAGTCGCTAAAGGCGATCGACGCCGCGCAGCTCGACTGGATCGGCACATACCACTCGCATCCGCGCAGCGCGCCAATACCGTCGCAATCGGACATTAGGGAATGCGCCGATAGTGGACTGCTCCAACTCATCGTTTCGCTCGAAAGTCGCAGACCGCAGCTCAAATTGTGGCGCGTCGATCGTGATTTCGTCGTCCCAATCGAGTTAGTCTATGAGACGGAGGATCCGCCGGCGTCTGAACCTGCCCTGTCGCCAACGCAACAAGCAGCCATTCTGATTGTCGCGGTCGCCGCTGTGTTGATCTTGCTCCTTATCTCATTCACGCTTCTGCCACCCGCCCCCGAAATCAGGCCAGGTCGGTAGCCGCTTTTGGGACCGGCTGTCGTGGACATTCTCCTAGTAGCGCTTCTGGGACTGTTAGTTGGCGCTCCGATCAATGCGCTGGCAGACGCTCTGCCCGCCGAGACTAAGCCGAGCCACCCCTGCTATTCCAACGGAGGCCGGCCTCCGCCCTGCGCCTGGCTGGGGGTCACCGCCTTCGCGCTCCGCCGGCGACGCGCCTCTCAGGCGCTAAGTGACGAGTCAACCGACGACTGCGAGAGGCAAGTGCTGTCATGGCGCTATCCGTTAGTGGAAGTCGCCTCATCAGTTTTGATGACGCTGGCGTTCGCGGTCGCCCGTGACAGGCGCGCAATGTCAATTGAAGAGACGCTGCTTTGCTTGGCACTGGTCGCCCTGTTTGTTCTGATAGCCGTCATCGATATAGAGCAGCGGAGAATACTCTTCGCTCCGCTTCTAGCCTGCTGCCTGCTCGCTTTGGTCCGCGCGGTCGCCTTCCAGCATTCTTCACCGCCCCTTGCATCCCTGCTGGTTGGCGCCCTTTGCGCATGCCTGGTATTTTCGCTTGTTTACCTCGGTGGCCGATTATTCGCGCGCTTGGCCGCCGGGCATGGGCAAAGGCTTGAGGAAGTCAAAGTCTTCGGGCGGGGCGATGTCTACTTGATGATGGTGGGCGGACTAATCGTCGGCTTTCCCAATGTGTTGGTCGTGATGACCATGACGATTTTGCTGGGCGGCATCGGCGCCCTGGTCTATCTGCTGGTGAAGCACGCGTCCGGCAGCTACCAGCGATTCAACGCCCTTCCCTACGCGCCCTATATCCTGGCGTCAGTCTATGTAGTCATGCTCTTACACGCTGAAGTGAGCCGTCTGGTCTTTGGACTCTAGGTGATCCAGCGCTCCGTCGAACTTGGCGATCAGGCCGCCGCCGAGGCAAATATCCCCATGATAAGTGACCGCCGCTTGACCGGGACTGATGTCCCGCTGAGGCTGGTCGAAGGTAATTCGAACCCGGCTATCATCCAAGGGCTGAACCAGCGCCATTTGCGGTTGAGACCGATAGCGAATCTTGACCTCGGCGCGGAAGGCCCCAGCTGGTGTAGTGCCGCTAATCCAGTTGAAGCGCTCCGCTACCAACTGGTCGCGCCCAAGTTCAGCACGCGTGCCGACGACCAGCGCGTTTCTGAACGGATTCATGGCCAACACGTACAGCGGTTCATTGTACGAGATGCCGAGCCCTTTTCGCTGCCCAATTGTATAATTCGACAGGCCCAAATGCTCGCCCAATACGTCGCCAGACTTCGTCACTATGGGACCCTTGGTCATCACGTCAGGCGCGTGCAGCCGCAGGAAATCGCGATAGTCGCTATTGCCCAGGAAGCATAAATCCTGGCTGTCCTTCCTGTTAGCAAGATCCAAGCCCAGTTCCCCCGCGATGCGGCGAACCTCGGCTTTGGGATATTCACCGACCGGAAATAGCGTTTTGGAAAGCTGCTCCTGCCCCATTACGCTCAAGACATAACTTTGGTCCTTGCCGGGGTCCAGCCCTTTCTTTAGCAGCCAGCCATCCGCGGGACTCTCCGCGATGCGAGCGTAGTGACCGGTCGCCAAGTAATCCGCGTCCAGAGCGAGCGCGTGACGCAGCAGCCAATCGAAGCGAATGTGTCGGTTGCACTCAAGACAAGGATTGGGCGTGTAACCGGCGCGGTGCTGATCGATGAAATACTGGACGACGATGTCGCGAAATACATCTTTGGTATCCAGCACATAAAAGGGAATACCGAGCTTATCGGCCACAGTCCGCGCAATGAGCATCTGGTCAGGCGTACAGCAGCGATTATGTTCGGCGCCGCCCGCCGCCTCATCCGACCACAATCGCATCATCATGCCGACGACATCGTAGCCCTCGCGGACCAGCAGAGCTGCCGCTACCGAGCTGTCGACGCCGCCGCTCATGGCGACGACGACGCGGCTATCGCGCTTGCTCATGTGACGAATTCTCGCTTCAGTCCACGCAGCTTGGCCACCGCATCAACCAAGACATCCAAGGCATAGTCGATGTCCGCTTCGGTCGTCCGCGTGCCAACTGACAAACGGAGCCCGCATTTTGCCTCAGCGGGCGAGTATCCCAGCGCTAGCAGCACATCCGCTGGCTCAGGATTCCCGGTCTTGCAGGCGGAGCCGCTGCTGGCGGCGATGCCATTCAGGTCAAGGTGCATCAGCAGCGCGTTAGCGTCAATGCCGGGCAAGACAAAACTGGCATGCGATGGCAGGCGCTGCTCGGGATGACCGCTCAATTCGGCGCCGGATACGCGCGACAAGATGCCGGCGATCAGCTTGTCGCGCATACGATGAAAATGAGACAATCGCTCGTTCGCCTCCGCGTAGGCCAGTTCCAGCGCCTTCGCCATACCGACGATGAAAGCGGTATTGTGCGTGCCGGCTCGCCGCCCGCCTTCGTGACCGCCGCCAGTCAGAATGCTCGGAAGTTCGATGCC
>JAAXID010000262.1 GCA_012270545.1 Anaerolineae bacterium
CCAGATGAACATGCCGGAATTCCAGCTGTATTGCCCGGAAGCGAGAAACTGCGTCGCCCGCACAATATCTGGTTTTTCTGTGAAGCGGCGGGATTGATAGACATTGAATCCATTGACCTCGGCGAGCGCTTGACCCTGTTGAATGTAGCCGAAACCGGTAGCGGGATGCGACGGCGAGATGCCTAATGTGACGATCTTGCCCTCTTGCGCCACTTGCCAAGCCGCTTCCAGGACGCGACAGAATTTCTCGCGCTGAACGATATGATGATCGGCTGGCAGGATGGCGACCGTGGCTTCCGGGTCGCGTTTCTGGATATAGCTAAGCGCGAGAGCTAGGGCGGGCGCCGTGTTCTTGGCGTAGGGTTCAATGATGAAGTTTTCCGGCGGTATCTGGTCAACTTCCTTTTGAAGCTCCCCCACAAGTTCAAGACCGGTGACGACGAATATGCGCTCGGGAGAAAACAGCGTCCCTATGCGTTCCACGCTTGTGCGGAACATCGAGTGATCATCGATGAGCGGCAGCATCTGCTTTGGCAGGCGGGCGCGGCTCATCGGCCAGAGCCTTGTTCCATGCCCGCCGGCGGCGATCAGGGCGTAGTAGTGATCCATTGTGTCGGCTTTTACCTTCCCGAATCAGGCGCACGGCAGTATTGCATAGGTCCAGCGCTCTCCGCAAGTCCCTTTAGTTCAAGCATCGTCAGGGTGCTGGTTACGGTGGCCGTCGGCAATTGCGTCTGTCGGACGATCACGTCGATATGAATCGGGTCGGCGCTCAACTGCTCAAGAATCGCATCTTCCGCGTCGTTGGCGGGCTGCAGCCGCTCCGTCTTGATTCGAGTCTGCGCTTTGATGTGAGTAAGATCCAGTTCATCAAGGATGTCGTCCACATCGGCTACGAGCTTTGCGCCATCCTGTATCAATTGGTTGCATCCGCGGCCTGACAGGTTGAATACGTTGTGAGGCACCGCGAAGACCTCGCGTCCCTGTTCCAGCGCGTGGGACACGGTATTGAGCGCGCCGCTTCTTGCCGGCGCTTCCGCGACCAGAACGCCAAGGGACATCCCGCTGATGAGGCGGTTGCGCTGTGGAAAGTTCTTGGCGAGCGGCATGGTGCCGAGCGGCATCTCGCTGACGATGGCGCCATTCGCCTCGATCTCTTCGGCCAGGTCAGTGTTTTGGCGTGGGTAAATGCTATCGATGCCGGTGCCCACCAACGCGATTGTACGACCTCTGGCTTGAAGCGCGCCACGATGCGCTGCCGCGTCAATGCCTTGCGCCAACCCGGATACGATGGTGATGCCTTGGCTTGCGAGTTGCGAAGCCAGCTGATTAGCGATGTCCCAGCCGTATTTGCTGGCTTTCCGCGTACCTACCACGGCCAGGCATTTGTCAGCTTCAGACTGGAGTTGACCGCGAATATATAGCAGCAGCGGACGGTCTGATAACTGGCGCAGAAGCGATGGATAGGCCTCATCGTCGAGCGTGACGAGGGACGCGCCGGCGCGCGCCACCGCTTCCATCTCTCGTTCAAGTTCGATGGACCGCCGCGCTTCGCAGAATCGACGCAGCAGCGCGCCTGGCAGGTTGAGGCGCATCAGGCTCGCGTCCGGCTCCCGCCATAGGGCTTCCGCCGATTCAAAATGCGCCAGGAGTTGTGAAATTCTGACGATGCCGAAGTTGGGGACGAGATGGAGACCCAACCAATACTGTTGATGTGACTGTGGTTGCATAAGGGCCTGTCAATGAAGGGCAAGCATCATCAGCATATACCGCTGAGATTTTCTTTGTCAAGTGCGCCCGGCATGACCTCACAAATCGCGTTTAGATGATTTCACGCAAGCAGTGGCCAAGTGTCACTGCGAAATCGAGAGCAGCGACGGGGCGCCTCAAAGGGACGGCAGAAGACCTTCCGGCAGCGACATTGTGATCGTTTCGGCCGCGAAATCGATATCCACAATCGTCTCTTCGTGCGCCGGGATCAGGACTTCGCCGAACGCGTCGCTGTGGACCACGTAGACGTCGTTGGCGCCGGTCTGAAGCACTTCCTTGATTCGACCGATTTCGATCTGCTCGGCGACGACGCTCAGGCCGATGAGCTCAAACAAATAGTATTCGCCGTCTTCCAATGGGGTAGCCTGGTCGATGCCGATCATGACAACTTTGTCACGCAGCAGCTCGGCGTCATTGCGACTGTGGCAGTCTACGAGCGACAGCAAGGCAACATCCTTGTTGAAGCGCACAGCTTCCAGTCCATGTCTCTCCAAAGCCGTATCGTCCGGCGAATCGCCCAGGTAGACACAGTCAAGTTGGGGAAGGTGATTCGGATAATCGGTGAGCACGCGCATGCGCACTTCGCCGCGCAGGCCGTGGGGACGCAGTATCTCACCGATAACGAGGTATTTCGGCTTTGGTGGCACGGATGCGCTATTCGATCTCCAGGATGACGCGGCGACGCCGGTCGCGGCCGCGCTCGGAATCCGCTGAAGACATAGCGCGCAGCAGGGCGCGAATCGAATTGGCGACGCGGCCGTTGCGGCCGATGACACGCCCCATGTCATCTGGGGCTACCGACAACTCGAGCACGACGCTGCGGTTGGTTTCCTTGCGTTTGATGCTGACCTCATCCGGCGAATTAACCAGATTCTCAGCGATGTATTGAACCAGATCTTCTTCCATGTCGACATCCAATCGGATCGTTTAGCTTTCGCCCTCAGTTACGTTATCGGCAGCCATGCGGGCCGCTTCACGCGCTTTGATCTTGCTCTCGCCATCGCCCGGTGCGGGATAGTTGGTTTTGGGGCTGGGCAGCTCGCCGCGATTCTCTTGCGCCTCTTTAACCAGAGCTTCTATGCTTTCGCCGGCGCGCAAACGCTGGAACCTATCCCAGGTGCCGGTGTGCTCGAGCAGACGCCGCACCGCATCACTGGGCTGGGCGCCAACGCTGAGCCAGTAAAGGGCGCGATCTTCCTCGATGATTTCTGTTGCCGGGCGGGTGCGCGGGTTGTAGTGGCCGATGTTTTCCAGGTAACTGCCGTTGCGCGCTTTCCGCTGGTCGGTGACGACCACACGATAGCTGGGCTGGCGTTTCAAACCCTGACGGCGTAGACGAATACGAACCATATCTCTTCTCCTGCCGCCCGGCTCAAGCGGTCAAGCCGGGGATATTGGGTAGTTTCCCTCTGCTAAGTTGATTCATGAGCCGGCTCATCTGCTGAAACTGTTTGAGCAGCTCGTTAACATCACGGACTTCAACGCCGCTGCCGGAGGCGATGCGCTTTTTGCGACTCGCCTTCAGAATGCGCGGGTGGCGGCGTTCTTGCGGCGTCATCGAGTTGATTATCGCCTCAACCTTCTTGATGCGCTTCTCGATATCGTCGTCGTTGAAATCGGCTTGCGTTTGCAATTTGGACATGCCCGGTATCATGCCGAGCACCTTGCCCAGCGGACCCATGCGGCGGATCTTTTGAAGCTGATCGAGGAAATCCTGCAAGGTGAAATCGTTCTTCATGATCTTGCTTTGCAGGCGAAGCGCTTCTTCTTCTTCGTAAAGTGTCTCTGTCTTCTCGATCAGCGACATGATATCGCCCATGCCGAGAATGCGCTGGGCGATGCGGTCCGGATGAAACAGCTCGAGCGTATCCGCGCTGACCTTTTCGCCGGTGCCCATGTACTTGATCGGCACGCCGGTCACGGCACGCATGGACAGAGCGGCGCCACCGCGCGCGTCGCCATCGACTCGGGTCAGAATCAAGCCGGTGATCCCGAGATCTTCATTGAAGCCGCGCGCGATGTTGACCGCCTCTTGGCCTGTCATGGCGTCGGCGACCAGGAGGATCTCCGCTGGCGCTGCGATGCGCTTGATCTCCTCGAGCTCGTCCATCCTTGTTTCGTCGATCTGAAGCCGACCAGCGGTATCGACGAGTACGACATCGATGTCCTTGTCGCGCGCATGCTTCAGTCCGCGCTTGACGATAGCAGGAGGCGCCTCGGCTGTGCCCTCTTCGTAATACGGGATGTTGATCTGTTTCGCCAGCGTGACCAGTTGATCGACGGCGGCGGGACGGTAGGTGTCGGCGGCGATCATCAACGGCTTGCGTCCTTCCGCCCGCAAATGGAGCGCCAGCTTCGCCGTATTGGTCGTCTTGCCCGAGCCTTGCAGGCCGACCATCATGATCACATGCGGTCTGCTGCTGCCGCTGAAGCTCAAACGGCCGGGCTCGCCCAGCATTTCCACCATTTCCTCGTGGATGATTTTGACGACCTGCTCACTAGGCTTTAGCGCCTTGTGCACTTCTTCGCCGAGGGCGCGCTCACGCAGGTCTTTGATGAAATCTTTGACGATAGGCAGAGCGACATCCGCCTCAAGCAGCGCCATCCGCACTTCGCGCATGACGGCTTTGACGTCGGCTTCTTTTACGCGTCCGCCTTTGCGCAGGCCTTCAAAGGCGGTGTCGAGTCTTTGACTCAGAGATTCGAACATGGTGTATCCCACCGAAAATAACGCCAGAGGATTGTAGGCTAAGGCGCGATCTTAGTCAAGGTGTGGCTTGCGCTGTGCAAATGTCGCGGAGACATAAGGTTAGGATTGATGGTTGCCACCTGCCGGCACGAGACGCAACATCACCAGGAAGGCCACCAGTCCCAGCCCGCCGGCGACCAGCCCAATTAACAGAAAGTTCCCGTCGCTGAATTTGTAGATGATGGCGCCGAGCGCCCCGCCGGCGACTCTGCCAAGCGAATGCGCGCCAACGTTAGCGCTCATCATGACTGCCCGGGATTGGGGAAGAATCTCACTGAATAGCGGCAGGGCGGATACAATTGCCGTCTCGATACTGATGAATATGAGGAATATGCCGAACATGGCTGCTGGCAAGCTAAATGTGAGATTTGGGATGACCAGAAACAAGATGGCGGCGATCAGCATCCCGCACATTGTGGTTCGCTTGGCGCCGAATCGGTCGGCCATGGTGATGACAATAAACTCGCCAATGACCTCGGCCGCCGCGATCACAATGGTGACGGCGCCCAAGGCAGTCAAGACCAGACCAAAGCTGTCTTCCATCCATAGTCCATAATTGATATAGAAGATTTCATGCGAGGCGGTAAGGCAGACGGTGAACACCAGGGCGAAGACGGCCGGCGGGTGGGCGCTGACAACGCGAATGGCCGACAAGGGATTCATGATGCGCGGGCGGCCTTGATGTGTTTTCCCTTGCGCTGGTTCCACCAACAGCCAAAACACAATCGTGCTCGTTCCAAGCAAGATAGCGAGGAAGACAAATATAGCCTGCAATGTGCTGACGTCGAGCAAGAAACCGGCCACCGGCGCCGCGATGACCAGCGACAAAGCCCAGCTGAGTTCCGCTATGCCCATGACGCGGGCGCGCCGACTGAAATGGATGACATCGCCTATGTAAGCTTGAAAGGTCGGGTCGTAGATGATCTTGCCCAAGACGAAACCGAACATGACGATAACGAAGATGCCGTAGTCGGCGAACACAGCGGCGAGGACACTCAAGGCGGTCATCATCACGAGCGCGCCCACCATGACCATTTTCTTGCCATAGCGCTCGGAAAGTGTGCCGAAGAAGGGGCTGAACAAGCCGGCGCCGTTGGTCAGTGCGATGACATTTTGGATGCTGTTGGCCGGGACGCCAAATGCGGCGCCAATTGGAGATACGAAGGGATAGGGGAATCTTCTGGATACGTTGATGGCCAGTCTTGCAAAGAAGATGGCGAAGATGGACCGAATGATAGTTTTGCTCAAAAGCCGCTCAATTCGTCGCGAAGGGTTTATTGGTTACCGAAGAGCATTCTATCACAAGCGGGCACGAAATCCGTCAGGCTTCGGTAGCCCTCGGCGAACTCGGGTGCGCGCGCTCCGATCACTACGGTCGGCACATCGTTGAGGGTATGGCGGCGGGTGTTAAGGTCTTCCATATTGCCGTGATCGCTGGTTATGACGATCAGACCGTCGTCGGCGCGCCAGTCTTCCAGCAGGCCAGCGAGCACCTGGTCAAATCGTTCCAGAATCTCAACTCCTTCCGCCAGCGTGCCCCGATGCCCGATGCGATCGGTCAGCCAGTGCGAATGAAAAGCGAAATCAACCTTTCGGGACAGGTGAGCCAGCAGCCGACCGGCCTCCCGCGGCGAGTAATCCGGCAAGCCATCGATCTTGAGGTGGCTGCGCCAGCTCCTGGTCGTCCATTCGGCGGTGAGGGCGCGGCGGGCGATGATATCCTCAACGGAGAAATGCGGCGTGCCCGATTCATACGCGGCCTGTTGCACGCTGGAGCGAAGCGTCTTGCCGCGCGCGAAATTGGATAGCAGCCCCGGGGGGTAGGCAGTCAGCAGTCGCGCCGATTTTCCCCGCGCCGTCAAGCGCTTGAAATAACTGTGTTCGGATATGATTGCGCGCGTATTGGCTTCGGGCTTGGGACCATAATGTCGACCAATGAGCTGCGAAACGTTTAAGCCGGTGAGCAAACTGGCTTGTCCCGTTCCGCTTTGCGGCCGACCAGGAACGCCCAGGCGTGGATCGGTCGGGATAAAGACTGCCTTGCCACTGCGCTGAAAACCGGTAGCGGCGAGCCAACGCTTGCCATTCGCCAGACTGTGCATGATCGGCGTGTCCGCGCTGGCGAAGGGGTTGGCGTCCGCATCGTCTTCGCCGAGACCGATACCGTCCAAAAACAGTGTCAATATGCGCATGGCGCTGGCAGCGGATCGCAGGTCCAGATCATCAGCTGTGCGACAAGATGAACGGATTGGTCAGGCGCTCGCGTCCGATGGTCGTGGCGCCCATGTGGCCGGGCAAGACGCGCACGTCATCGTCCAGCGTCATCAGCTGCTCGATGATGGACTTCATGAGCAGATCATGATCGCCGCCAGGCAAGTCGGTGCGCCCGATGCTGCCGGGGAAAAGCGTGTCGCCGCTGAAGAGAATCTTTTGCTCGGCGAGGTAAAAGCTGAGATGGCCGGGCGCGTGCCCCGGCGTATACAGGCTCGTCAGGCGTATCGAATCGAGCTCGATGATTTCGCTTTCGCTTGTGAGCAGGCGATCCGGCACAGCGGCCGCGGGGAGCTGGCTCAAGCCAAAATACATGCCCTGCAATGGAATCTCGTCCAGCAGCGCTTCACAGTCCTCGTGAATGAGAAAGGGAATCTGTAGCGCCTTCTTAATCGCTGCGCTGGCCAGCACGTGGTCTAAGTGGGCGTGGGTGGCCAGCATCAGCTTGATTGCCCAGCCGTCATCTTGCGCCGCATCCATAATTAAGGGCGCGTCATCGACAGGATCAATCAGGATGGCGTTCTTCGTCTCAGTATCGGCAACCAGGTAGGCGTTGGTGGCGAAGGGACCCAGTGTAAGCGATTTGATTTTGATTGACATGCGCACTCTTTCACTAAGCGACGGGAACGCGCCTGACGATAGCCCAAAACTCGGAAACTTCCCGCATCTTCAGCAGCAAGGCGACGAGCATGAAAACGATCAGCCCGATGACAGCTTCCAGCACCAGCCGCGGAATCGTGAAGGACAGGCTCCGGTTCTGAACAGCGGCGATCCAAAGCGTGTCGACGAGCACGATGGCCGCCGCCATGATTAACGAAGCCACGAGCGTCTTCAGAAGCGCGCGCGCCAGGGCGTCCGCTTGAATGCCATGCCAGCGCCGCCGAAGAATGTAGAGCAATGATACCACTTCAAACATGACCCCAAGCGAATTGGCGAGCGCGAGGCCGCTCACGTTGCCGATTTCACGTTTGATACCGGCGGCGGGCATCATCTCCGCGACCGAGTTGAGGAAGACGCTGGCGTCAACCGCGCGCACATCGCTGAGCAGAAGGGCGGCGACAAAATTAATGCTCGCGCCACCGAGCGCGGCGAAGAGCGGTGTCAGCGTGTCCTTATCGGCATAGAAGCTGCGCGCGATCACTTCCAGCGCCGAATGCACGATTAGACCCAGGGTGAACATGCTAAGTGTGCTGTATACCAGGGCTGAGGCTGATGCGTCAAAGGCGCCTCGTTCCAACAGGCTTATGAGTGGTCGACCCAGTACGATCAGTCCGATGGCGGCGGGGATGCTGCTAATGAGGATGAAGCGCAGCGCGCCCGACATCGCGTCGCGTTTGCCTGTCAGGTCCTTCATTTCGCTCAAGGCAGCCAGAGTAGGGAAGATCACGATGCCCACCGCCGTGCCGAGCAGCGTCTGCGGGATCTGCATGAGGCGCCAGCCCCAATCCAGCGCGCTTACCGAGCCCACCCCCAGGCGTGAGGCGATATTGTTCATCACCAGGAAGTTGAGACTGAAGACGCCCAGGCCGCCGATGCGCGGCAGCATCAAGCGGATGACGCGCCAAAGCTGTGGATTAGTCAAGCCGAGTTCAAAGCGCCACTTCATGCGGTAGCGGATCAGCCCCGGCAGCTGTATGGAAAAGTGCAGGGCGGCGCCTAATACCGCTCCGTGAGCGATACCGTGTACGCCAAAGCGAGGCAGCAGGAAGAGTACGCCCGCCAGGATGCCGATGTCAAACATAATCGGCGCCAGGGCGGGCAGCAGAAAATGCTGATGTGAGTTGAGGATGCCGCTGAATATACCGCTGACCGCGAAGATGATGGTGCTGAGCAGCAGGATGCGCATCATGTCTATAGTGTTTTGCGCAGTAACCGCGTCGAAGCCGGGCGCGACCACATTGCTCACCAGCCAAGGCGCCAGCAGGAAAACGACGGCGCTTATCAGCAGCGCGAGCGCGAATATGGTGGAGATCAAGTTGCTGGAGAGCTTCCAGGCGGAATCCAGATCGCCCTTGGCCAGGAATCCGCTGAAGATTGGAATGAATGCATGCGTGAGGGCGCCGCCCGATATCAGTATGACGATGAGTTCAGGGATGCGATTGGCGGCGACATAGGCGTCCAGTTCGCTGCCAACGCCAAATGCCCCCGCGATGATCAAGGTCTGCGCGAGGCTGATCAGCTTGGCGGCCGCGAAAGCGATCATGACGGTCAGCGTGGAGCGGGCGATACGGCGATTGCGCTGCAGTTGAGACAGGCGAGCTTTGCCTTTCGCTGCCATTCAGCTTCCTAATTTAGGCTAGATAGGGCTTCGCGCGCCGTGTCAAAATTCGGATTGTATCCCAGCGCGCGGCGGTAAGATGCTGCCGCCCCCTGCGGATTGCCTTGCGCCTCTTGCACGCGGCCCTGCCAATAGTAGGTTTCTTCGAGCTCTCTGGCGTTGTTCTGATTAATGCGCACGAGGCTCATGACATCGTCATAGCGGCCGACATGGAAATAGGCGGCAAAGGCGCCGTATTGATACCAGTGCATGCGCCAGGGCAGCTGCCCGGTGCGATTTGCTTGATCGAAGGCGGTCGCGGCTTCCTGGTAGCGCTCCAGCGCGACCAGCGATGTGCCCATGTTGAACCAGGCGAAGGCGTTTTGCGGCTCGCGGCGCGCTTCTTGTTGCGCCGTCTCGAAGGCGATCAAGGCGGCGTCCTCTTCGTCCCAGTAGCGGCCCATCAGCTCGCGCAGCAGCGCTTCACGCTGGGGCTCGTAAACGACGATGAAGGTGCGATTAAAGGCTTGCCAGTGGGTGTCGACATCGGCATAGCGAATGCTGACGCCTTGCGCGGCCTCACCCACGCCGAGGAAGCTGTCGAAAAAGTAAAAGACATCGTAGGCATCATCGTAGGCGACCAGCGCGCGATAATGGCCGATCCAGTCGTAAGCTTCGAACATGGCGCTCGTCTCGATGACGACAGGGAATTCATTGGCGACCAGCAGCTTGAGCAGATCAAGCGTTCCGCCCATACGCAGGATCGCCTTGACGTTGCTTTCCTCTTCTACAAAGGAAGCCAGTTCTTCCGGGCTGACGTTCTTGTCTTCGCGATTGGGTTTGAGGCGCTCCGCGGCAAATGCTTGGTCGCGCCGCCAGCCGTAATAGCTGAGTGCCATGGTGATCGTCGCCGGTCCGCAATTGTTCCAGGTTTGCTGTTGGTGAAGCAGTCCATAAATCCGGGCGGAGGCCGGCAAGCTGTTCCGAGGGGCGCCAGTCGGGAATCGGACAGCAGTCGCGGCCGTTGCCGGCACTGGCGTAGGCGATGGCGGGATATCGTCCGAGTTCCCTTCAGTTGCTGTAGGTATTGGAGCGCTGGCAACTGTTGGAAAACCGGTGGCGGTGGGTGGCACAGTTGTGCGGGACACTGTCGCCTCGGCAACCGATTGGCTTTCCTGAGGCGCCCCCGTCGGCGAGGCGATATCGAGTGGCATATCCAGCAACGATAAAGCAGCATCCGCATTCTCTGGGGCGACGATAGTTGGGAAGACTCCGCCTTCCGGCGTCGGATTGCGCAGCACGCTTAGGAATGGCAACTGGTCGATGAGTCTCTGCTGCTGAGCCGGTCGGAGCACTTCACGGAAACCGAATATGAAACCGGTGATTCCGAGTAGGACCAGCAGGAAGACGAGTATCAGGCCCCAGAAAAGCAGCTTCGGCGGCGCCCGCAAGCCATCGTTGCGGCTCTTCAGATAATAGCTGCGGCTCGGCTGCGTATCATGCAAGTTGGGCAAGATTCTGATCTCGCTATTCTCTTGCGGCGTCAGTGAACTGAAGCGGTCACTCCACGTCGGCGACCAGCATCATCTGACGGCTACATCTCATAATATAGCCGATTTAGCTAGATGCTTGAAGCGGGTGGGGGAAACGTCGCCGACCCGTAGCTTAGCGCATCGAGGTAGGACTGCAGGATGATGCGCGCTGCCAAATCATCTATTGGATCGCGCGGGCTCCGCTTGGCTTGCGTCGCCAGCGCGCGCGCCTCGTCGCTGGTCAAGTATTCGCTCACTTCGACCACAGGCAAAGCGACTGTGCAGCGCAAACGGGCGATCCAAGCGTGGACGATATCGGCTTGCTTCGGGAGGCCGGCGGGCGCGTTGGGATTGTGTGGAACGCCAACGACGAGCCCCACCGCGGCTTCGCGTTTCGCGATTTCAGCGATCGCGGAGAAGTCGGCCGCATCGCCTCTGCTCTTAAGAATCGTTAGTTCACGCGCGCTGATGCCCACGGCGTCGCTGACCGCCAGGCCGATGCGTTTGCTGCCATGGTCGATGCCGATCAGACGTCCGATCATGTTTGTTCTTTGAGGCGCAGATCAATTTGGATTGAGAGCATCGGCATCTTCTCGAGACCCTTTGGATACACTTTCAATACAGGCGGATCGGCGGCGGAGATCTCCGGTCGCGCGCTCAAAAGGTCGTTGGCTTCGCTGATGCTCAGTCCCGCCAGTTTCGCGCGCAGCGCATCAGCGTTTAATGCAGCTACTGCGATGGCGCTGACGGTGGCGGTGAAGCTGACTTGTCCTTCGGGGCGCCCCAGCGCGAAGGGACCTCGTGAGTATTCAACGGAACCAGCGACGAGTTCTTTGCCCGGCGGCAGAATCGCCTTCAGTCTGCCTAGCGCAACCTGCCTGCCGTAGCGATCATCGACGGCGATTCCGCTCACGGTGGCGCGCATCGTCAGGGAAAGTTCGCTCGTCATCGTCCCGATATCGGCCGAAAAGTTGATCCATTCTTTGCGCTCTTCTTCAATGCGAATCGACTCAATGATGATGACCTGGCTGTCGGACAGCGTTGAACGCATTTGCTCGAAGGCGAGCGATTGCAACTGTATGCGTACACTTTCGAGCAGGCGCGCCTGGTCTTCGTCAGCGACCACTTTGACGCTGCGATTGCCGCCGCCAGCGAGGGGCGCCAGATTGATGACCGATACGTTTTCTGCCAGTGCGCCGAAGACCGTATTGATCATGCCGGCGCTGACGTTGCCGATGCTCCCGCGGTAGCCTTCTCTCGCTTCGACGGTGGCGTCAACGCTGCGTCCAAGGCCGGCTGGCACAAGAACGTCCGCTGTCGTCTCAAAGAGTATCGGCTCGCCGGCGCTGGTTCCCAGGATAGTCTTCGCCGGGATAATCACGCGGGCTTCGCTGAGATTCGTGAAGGTCACCACACCAGCTGCCGAGACGCTGTCCAGCCAGAACGTGCCACTCGCAGGAATCGTCGCGGTGGTCTCTACAGTTTGAAACAGGGATTGCGCTGGAATGAGGCCTCGCTCCAGGTTTACCACGGTCGTCTTCTGGTCGGCGATGATGTCAACGACCACGATTACGTCTTCCTGCGCCAATTTCACTTCCACGACCGCGCTGGGCAGAATGACGTAAACGGCGGAACCGATGACAGCGATGAGCAAGACCAGGACGAGAAAGCGTTCGATGGCGCTGCGCCAGGGAGAATGCCGTTTGCGATTCTCGATCCGCGCGGCGATTAGGGCAAGATCTTCCGGTTGCAGGTCGGCGCTAGGCTTGTGATACCGAGGCAGGAAGCGTTTCTGTCGGCCCCTTTTCCAGCGCTCGCTCTCGCTGTCATCAATGGAAGCGAAGCAGCTGATGTTTAACTCGGCGGCGCAGGTGATGATGTGCTTATCCTGGGAGACGAGCGCCAACTGAATCGCGCGGCGATAGGCAGCGCGCTGAATTAGCACAAGGTCCAGCTTTCGCCGTAGCGGCGCTCCGTTTGGGGGCCAAATGAGCAGGGCGCGGCGTCCACGCAGGGGCGCGAGCCGTTCACGAACCGTGACGACTGTATCCGCCGCTTCGAGATGGAGGTATTCGGTTTCGCTTGACATCAAGTACGAGTATACGCTGAGTTGAATTCGGCGTCTGACCGCCAGTGCCCGATTACAGTGTCAAGCGCGAGTGATTAGATTGCGCGCGGCATCCAGTGCATCCGGGATCTTGCTGCTGTCTACGCCGCCGGCTTGCGCCATTTGCGGTCGGCCGCCGCCGCCGCCGCCAACGATGCGGGCGATTGGTTTGATCAGGTCACCGGCGCGCAGGCCGTCTTTTACCAGCGCGTCTGAAACAGCCACCACTATCTGCGGGCGTCCATTGATGTCGCTGGCGAGCACCATCACGCCATTGTCCACGCGGTTGCGGAACCAGTCGGTCATTTCGCGCATGGTTTCCATGGGCGTGTTATCCAGCTCGGCGAGTAGGGCTTGCACTCCGTCCAGCGTTTCCAAATCCTGTTCGATCATCCTGTTGAAGCTGTCGCGCGCCAGTTTGCGCTGCAGGTCTTCGATCTCGCGGCGCGCCTCGCCCAGTTCGGCTTGTAATCCGCTGATTCGGCCCGCAACCAATGCGGGGACGGTGCCGAGTTGACGCGCGATCGCGTTTAGCGCGCTCATTTGCCTCTGCAAGTAGCCATTGGCAGCTTCGCCGGTGAGCGCTTCCACACGCCGAATGCCGGCGCTGACGCTGCCTTCGCTGGTGAAGACAAAGCTGCCGATTTCGGCTGTTCGGTTGACATGCAGGCCGCCACACAGTTCGTAGCTGTAGCGATCTTCACCAGTGGCGATTTCGACTGTTCTGACTGCCTCGCCGTATTTCTCGCCGAAGAGCGCCAGCGCGCCTTCTCGTCGCGCACCCTCAAGTGACTTATTCGCAGCGCGAACGACATAATTCTTCAGGATCGCGCCACTGATCTCAGCAGCCACGGCCGCCAACTCCTCGTCCGCCAGTTTCTCGGGGTGCGAGAAGTCGAAGCGCAGCCGATCGGGCGCAACGAGCGAGCCCCTTTGCTGCACGTGCGTACCCAGCTGATTGCGCAACGCCGCGTGCAGCAGGTGAGTCGCCGTGTGATTGCGGGTAATGTCCTTCCGGCGCGCCGAATCTACTTGCGCTGTGGCGCGGTCGCCGCTGGCGGGATTACCTTCGACCACTTCACCGATATGGACGATCAGGCCGCCGACGGGTTGCTTCATCGCTTCAACTTCAAGGACCCAGCCATCACCCGTGATCGTGCCGGTGTCGCTGACTTGACCGCCCGATTCGACATAGAAGTGAGTGTCAGCGAGTACGAGCTCGACCTTTTCGCCAAGCAAAGCGGCGTCCACGCGCTGGCCGTCTTGTATCAAGGCGAGTACTGTGCTGTCGGCGGGAAGATCCGTGTATGGATCGTAGGCGACGCCGCTCGACGGGAGCTGACCGCTCGACTGCAACTCAGCGAGAAGCTCGCGATAGAATTCGCCCGTCTCGATTTCGCCCATGGCAGCTCCGCCGCCGCTGATAACGGCGTGTTCGGCTTCGGCCGCAGCGAATCTGGCTTCGTCGACCGTGTAGCCACGTTCTTCCACGACGTCCTTGGTGACTTGGAAGGGCAGTCCCAGAGTGGCCTTGAGATAGAAAGCTTGCTGACCGGAGAGTTCGCGGCCGGCGTCAAGCTGGGCGAGCATATCGTCTAGTTCAATCAGCCCGCGGTCCATCGTGCGAAGGAATCGTTCTTCCTCCAGGGTGATGGTACGCTTGATGCTCTCGGCGCCTTCGACGAGTTCGCTGTAGTGCTCGCCCATGATGTCGATGACGGAATCGGCGATATCGGCCAGGAAGGGTTGGTCGAAGCCGATGGCCCGGCCGAAGCGTGCCGCCCGCCGAATCACGATGCGGGGAATGGCCGAACGTCCCTTGGCGCCGGGCATGACGCCATCGCTGATCAAGAAGACGGCCGCTCGGATGTGATCGGCGATGACGCGGTAGGGCACGATATTGGCGGCGCGTTCGGCATCGCTATGGCCGGTCAGTTGCTGCGTATGCTGAATGATCGGCATGAACAGGTCGGTTTCATAATTGGCTTCTACAGCTTGCAGAATGGTCAGGATGCGTTCAAAGCCCATGCCGGTATCAACGCCGGGCGCGGGCAAAGGGACATCCCACTTCCCGCTGTGATCGGGATCGGCCTGCTGGCGATTGAACTGCATAAAAACCAGGTTCCAGATCTCAAGGAAGCGATCGTCCTCCGCTTGCAGCAAGGCGATGACATTGTCGTCGCCCTGCTCCGGAAACTTGTCCCAGTGAATTTCCGTATTGGGTCCGCAAGGTCCGGTATCCGCCATCTGCCAGAAATTGGTAGATGGACCCATGCGAGCGATGCGTTTTGGACTGATTCCAACTTCATTGACCCAGCAATCATAGGATTCATCGTCATTTTCGTAGATGGTGACGGCGAGGCGATCGGGCGGCAGCTTGTATACTGCGGTCAGCAATTCGAAGGCATACTTGATCGCGTCGCGCTTAAAGTAGTCGCCGAAGCTGAAATTGCCGAGCATTTCGAAAAACGTGTGATGCCGCGGCGAGGGACCGACGTTTTCCAGATCGTTGTGTTTTCCACTGACGCGCATACACTTCTGCGAGGTGGCGGCGCGTTTGTAGTCGCGCTTGTCCAGCCCGAGGAAAACGTCCTTAAACTGCACCATGCCCGCATTGACGAATAGCAGCGTGGGGTCGTCGGCTGGAACCAGAGAAGACGATGCGACCGCTCGGTGTCCCTTTGCCTCGAAAAAGTCGAGAAAGGTCTGCCGTACTTCCGTGCTGCTCATCTTTTCCAT
>JAAXID010000138.1 GCA_012270545.1 Anaerolineae bacterium
GCTTCCGCCGATCTCGTTTTTGAGGCTGTGCCGGAGCGCATCGAGATCAAGGGCGCTGTGCTGGCTGCCTGCGATGCGGACGCGCCGGCCGACGCGATCATCGCCACGAATACGTCGTCCTTGCCAATTGACGAGCTCTCGGCCTACCTCGAGCGCAAAGAGCGCTTCCTCGGCCTGCACTGGTTCAATCCGCCGGAGTGGACGCCTGGCGTCGAGATCATCCCGTCGGCGCAGACCGATCAGGCGGTGGTCGAACGAGCGCGCGAGTTCCTCCTGGCGATTGGCAAGCGGCCCGCGATGGTCGCCAGCGCTCCTGGCTTCGTCGCCAATCGGATTCAATTCGCGCTCTTCCGCGAGGCGTTGGCTTGTGTGGAAGCGGGCTTGGCAACGCCGGCTGAAGTGGATGAAGTCGTACGCAGCAGTTTTGGCTTTCGATTGCCCTTCTACGGTCCTTTTCAAATCGCCGATATGGCGGGCCTCGATGTCTACAGCAATATATTGGATGTGCTGGCGCGCGGCTTGGGCGCGGACTGGGAGGCGCCGGGCGCGCTGCGGGACATCGTGGCTGAGGGGCGACATGGCGTCAAAGCGCTGGCGGGTTTCTATGAATACACTGAAGACGAAGGCGAAACGCTGCTGATTGAGCGCGACAAGCGCTACGCGGCGCTCAAGCGATTGCTTGATGAGTTTCCCGCGGGAACAGCTCGGCTGTCGAAGGAGCAGGCACGATGAGAATTCAGCGCCTGGCGGTGATCGGCGCCGGCACCATGGGGCGTCAGATTTCGCTGCAATGCGCTCGTTACGGCTTTCCGGCCGCGCTCTACGATGTGGCTGACACGGCCTTGGCCGATGCGGAAGCCTGGCAGCGTGAGATCGTCGCCGGCTGGGTCGCAGCGGGCGCGCTAGCCGCGGTGGATGAAGCGCGCATCTTCGAAAACATGCGCTACGAATCGCTACTGGCTAACGCACTACTAGATGCCGACCTGGCGATCGAAGCGGCGCCCGAGCGGATCGAGCTCAAGCGAGAGGTCTTCGCCCAGGTCGATCGGCTGCTGCGGGCCGCCGCCATCATCGCCACGAATAGTTCATCCATTCGCGTGAGCGCGCTGGAAGATGCGACCGAGCGCCCCGAGCAAGTGGCCAACTTGCACTTCTACTTGCCAGTTTGGGATAGCCCAATGGTGGAAGTCGGTGGCGGCAGCCGCACGCGCGCTGATGTGCTGGACGCGATCTGCCATTTCGCGCGCGCGATTGGCGTTTTGCCCTTGCGCCTACGGAAGGAAAGTACCGGTTTCATCTTCAACCGCGTGTGGCGGGCGATCAAAAAAGAGGTGCTGACGGTGGCCGATAGCGGCGTGGCGAGCCCGGAAGATATCGACCGCGCCTGGATGATTAAGTTCGGGACCGAGAAACCGCCGCCTTTCGCTCAGATGGATCGCATTGGGCTGGATGTCATCCGCGATATCGAAATGATTTACGCGGCCGAAAGCGGCGATCCCGCTGATTTGCCGCCGCGGATTCTGACGGAGCGGGTGGCGGCCGGTGAACTGGGGGTAAAGACGGGGCGCGGCTTTTATGACTATCCCAATCCCGCTTATGCTGATCCCGATTTTCTGAAGCCGGCTGCGGCGGATTGACGCGGTTAGGGGGAGGGCAAACAAAGAGAGCGACCCTTGCGGATCGCCCTTATTTTGCAAATCTCCGGCGGGCGCGGCAGCGTTCGCTATGCTACGCCCAAGTCAGTCTAGCTAGAATGTCAGGCTTTTCGTTCAACCCTCGTCCTATGCTCGATTGCACCGTCGCTGCCATCGCATGCGCCTATCACATTGTTTGCGGCTTTAGAGGGATCCCAAACGATATAGCAGGTCTCGATTATGACCGTTTTCGTATCACTCGGGCAATCGCCATACATCTTTTCTTCCACCGACAGAGGCCTGCTGCAATAGGCATCCCAAGCCAGCATTCCGCCGCCGCCGCCATCGTCCGTAGCCTCTGACGTCGACATGCCGCCGCCAATATCCGGATACATGCTCCGCGCCTGAGAAATACTGATGTGGCCCGCCGCCAGCGCCGCCTCGTGCCAGCCGCGCACCCAGTCGCAATCATCCGCTCTGCCGGTGGCGAAGTAGTGGTCCCAACAGGTATTGGGGTCATTGTTGGGATCGCCATCCGTGAAAGTGCCAACCTGCCCCAGCGCGGTTGCGGCAAATGCCGCGAAAACAACTAACAAAACTGCAATTTTGCGTACCATTTTCTACATCCTCCCTAGGCGAATAGACCGGTACTTTCATTCATACTGCGCAGCTGCGACCGAACAGTATTTGGGTTTTAGAAACCCTTGACTGGGATTGTAACACCAGCTCTATGCGACTGCAAGCGGAAATCTAGGACAATCTGTCAGAAATTTGGGAGTGGGGTTTATTCTTAGACAGGTTTGACGATTCAACCCCCACCCCAAACCCCTCCCCCATAAAGAGGGAGGGGCTTAATTGCTACAGAAGCCGTGAAAATACTCCCCTTCCCTCCTTGTGGGGGAAGGGGCCGGGGATGGGGGGTAGGAGCGCATGCCTTGTCCGCTCACACGCTGACAACCGCTGACAACCCGCAGCCATTTTCTCTCGCGGACTGGTGGTCGCGCAACCAGCGCAGGGT
>JAAXID010000061.1 GCA_012270545.1 Anaerolineae bacterium
TCAGGCGAGTCGATGACTTCCGACTTCGCGTCCAGGATGGAATAGATGCGTTCGCCCGCCGCCGACGCCATCGCCACCGCCGGGACGATCACCCCCAGCCGCCGGACCGGCGCGATCAGCTGTCCCAGGTAAGTGGTGAAAGCCACCAACTCGCCCAGCGTCAGCCCGCCTTCGATGACCAGCCGGCCGCCAAGCCAGATGATGACGACTGTACTCAAGCTGGCGATGAAATCAAGCAGCGGGATATGCTTCGTCGACGCCGAGACTTGCGCCTGCGCCAGTTTAAACCACTTGCCATTCTCTTCTTCAAAGCGTTTGATCTCGGCGTCTTCCTGGGCGAAGGCTTTGACAATCTTAGCGCCGCGCAGATTCTGCTCGAGCACGCTGGTCATCTCCGCCAGTTGATGCTGCAAGTCAAGCGACAGCGGCCGGTAGATGCGTCCAAAACGATAAGCGACATAAAGCAGCAGCGGCATCAGAATCATCGAGAGCAGAGCCAGCTGCGCATTCATCAAGAGCAGCGCCACAAAGGTCAGCAGCAGCAGGACCGAATGCTGAAAGAGGCGCAGGATCCCGCGCCCGGTCAAAAAGCGGATGCGCTCCACATCGGATATCGAGCGCGCCAACAGCTGACCCGTCTGCGCGCGGTCGTGATAAGAAAAGGACAGGGCGCTCAGCTTTTCGTAGATGGCGTTGCGGATGTCATAAGCGACGCCCTGCGACGCCATTTCTGTCCCGCGCCCGAGGACGAAATCGACCAAGCCCTTCATTATCGTCAGGAGAAGCAGGCCCAGCAGTGAAGCCCCCAAGATGTTTAGATTCTGCTGAATGATGCCCGCGTCAACGATCCAGCGAATCGTCTGCGGGATGAAGACCGCCAGGCCGTTGCTCACCAAAGCCAGCATATAAACGCCGGCGGCGATGTGGCGGTATTTTTTGAGGAAGGATAAACTGCGCAGGAGGGAACTGCTCGGCGCGCCTTGCTGAGAGAGGGGAATCTTTGCCGCGATTTTCACCATATACTAAATCGTCGAGCGAAGCACTCCTTCAGTCCAGTATCAGACCAGCATCTACCATAACGATTTTCTCGGGCGCCTTAAAGTGCGAGTTCGATAGGACCTGAGAACTGTCCAATTGCGCCCGTCCAAGATTCATCCACGAAGCACTGCGATCTTGGAGGTGGCGACGCTCCCCCTCCTCTTGCGAATCAGAGGCTGGGGCGAGGGTTAGAACGGCAACCGCCCCTTTAACGCGCTGTCGCACCCCCGCCTAAATCTCAGTACCGGCGCGGCAGCCAGACTGTCATTTCGTTTATGCCGCGATTGTTCCAGGCATAATATGGAATTAGCATGATATCGAGATCCGCTTCCCGTTCGCTTCCCGCTTCAAGGTAAAGGGCCTTAGACCCGTTCCGCTCGGTAATGTGACGGGCGACGCCCTTGATCGCCATGACGCCACCGAGCAGTTCGTCTTCCCGGCTCGCGGTCAATCCCATATCGTCCGGCGCGTAGACATCAAGAATCGAAATGCCAGCAGGCAGGTCAAGGCCTTCCAGACAATAAACGATCGGTCCACGCATGACCGCCACGTGATTGCGAATCTCCTCCGCCTTCGGGTGCGCCTTGATCATGCGCGGCCGCATCGGCAGGCTTAACTCGATGACGTCCCCCGCTTTCCAGGCGCGCTTCAGCTCGGCATAGCTCCCAGGCTGGAGCGGCACGTCGCTCGATTCATCATTGACGGACAAGCTCGATTCATCCGACCAGCCCGGTATCCGCAGCATCAAGGCGACTGCATGCGCCGGCGCCGCGTCAATCGTGATGCGCACAGCACCATCCCAGGGGTAATCGGTTTGCTGCGTCAGCGCAAATGCCGAACCATCAGCCAAGGTTGTATTCACCTCGTTGCTGCCGTAAAGATGCAGCCATAGCCCCTCGTCAGACCGGCTGTAGATCCAATTGTGCAGCAGGGCAATTGTGCGCGCGGTATTCGTCGGGCAGCAATAACAGTACAAGAGATACCAGCGCTCATAAGTATCCTGGCTCAAGAGCGGATGATCCTCGCCGTACCAGCGCAGGGGATTGGTGTAGCAGAACTTGATCCCGTCCAGGCTCATCGACGAAAGCATGCTATTGTAGATGACCAGCTCGACAATATCGGCATATTTGGCGTCGCCCGACAGATTCAGCATCCGCCAGTTCCACATCGCGTGGGCGATATTGGCGCAGGTCTCGTTGTAGGCGGTGGCGTTGGGCAAGGAGTACTCGTAGCCGAAGGCTTCATGCACCGCGCCCGCTTGGCCGCCGAATTCCGGTCGCTGAGAAGCGCCAGAATGCTGCGCCGACGTGCCGCCGGTGATGTACATCTTGCTCAAGACGGCGTTATCCCAGATGCGCTCCAAAGCCTCCAGCAGCGCGGCTTCACCGGTCTCGGCGTACACATCGGCCGCGCCGCAATACAAATAACCGGCCGTCACCGCGTGGCCGACCGCGCGCGTCTCCTCGCGCAGCGAAACCAGCGACTGATTCAGGTCCTTTCCGCCCGGCTGCGAGCCGCGCATGTCGACGAAGGTCTGCGCCAGTTCCAGATACTTCTCTTTTCCCGTAACCCGATACAGATCGACTGCACCCATCGTGTTCGAGGGGTTGAAGCCGAAATGTGCCAGCTCCGGCGGGCAGGGCACAAAGACGCTGCAGAGATAATCGGCGAGCTTGATCGCGATACCCAGAAAATTGCGCTTGCCGGTGATCCGATGATGAACCGACGCCGCCGTGAGCAGATGCCCTATGTTATAGAGCTCGTGGTCGTGCAGATTCGTCCAGCGCTCCTTGTCGTCGCTCAATTGCATCGGCGTACTGATATAGCCGTCTTCTTCCTGCGCCGCCGCGATCATATCGATCAACTCGTCCAGCTGATCGATCAGGGCCGGCTCTCCGGTGACGCCGTAAACATGAGTCAGCGCTTCCATGTATTTATAGCAATCGCCGTCGCTCCACATCGTGCCTTTGCGCTCGCCTTCCTGCAACCCGGCGGCGATAGCGAAGTTGCTGAAGACGGCGCCGTTTTCCGGCTCGTCGAGCGCCGCGCGCATGCTCGGCAGTATCGTCTCGCGGCACAACTTGTGAAGCCGCCCCCAAAAGCCGTCTTTCCATTTGACGGCGTCATGCTCGAGCGGGCTGAGCTTCTGATATGGCGATTTATGTCCCATCTTAGGTTTTGTCCTTTGCGCCTACTTGTAGCCAGTGAAAACAACGCCCTGTATGAAAATGCGTTGAGCGAAGAAGAAAACGATGATTAAGGGCATCATCACTACCAGGGACGCCGCCATCAGTGAATTCCATTCGGTGCCATAAGTGCCTTGGAAGTAACGCAGTCCCAGCGCCAATGTCGCCTTGTCGGTATCGGACAAGAAAATCAACGGGCGGAAAAAGTCATTCCAATGATACTGGAACGAGAAGATCGCCACCGCTGCCAGCACCGGTACCGATAGCGGCAGCGTAATCCGCCAGAACACACCAAATTTCGAGCAGCCATCGAGCAGAGCCGCCTCATCCAGTTCGCGCGAAATCGTCATGAAATACTGCCGAATCAAGAATATGTAGAAAGGATTGCCGAACCAGGATGGAATCACCAAGGGCCAATAGGTATCGTACATTCCGAAGTGACGAAATATCAGAAAATCCGGGATAAGAGTCACTTGCCGCGGTAGCATCATCGTCGCCAGCACGACGATGAAAAGCGCATCGCGTCCGCGCCAACGCAGGCGTGAAAACGCATAAGCGACCACGGCCGAAACGCCCAATTCTCCTATCAAAGTCGCGCCGACTATAAGCAGCGTATTGCCGAGATAGATATCGAAGGGCAGCTTCGTGAGAGCGTTGGGATAGTTTTCCAACACGATCGGGTTGGGAATGAACTCCGGCGGCCAGCGGAATATATGCGACAAGTCTTTCAGCGAAGTCGAAATCATCCAGGCGAAGGGCATCAGGATGACGATAGAGCCGGCGCCCAGCAAGCCGTAAACCACAGCCTTGCCGACAACATTGCGCACATTTAAGCCGATGAATAACTGCCTGCTCATTCGTTAGCCTCGCCTTCGTAATAGACCCACAGTTTTGCTGAGCGGAAAAGCACGAGCGTAAAGAGCAGGATGACCACGAATAGTAGCCAGGCCAGCGCCGAAGCGTAGCCCATCTGGAAATCCTGGAAAGCCTTGCGATAAAGATAAAGGATGAAGAATAGCGATGCGTTGGCTGGACCGCCATTGGTCATGATGAAGGCTTCGGTGAAGATCTGCATTGAGAATATGACGCCGACGATCAACTGGAAGAAGATGGTTGGGCTGAGCATTGGCAGAGTAATATGACGTATCCGCCGCCACCAGTTCGCGCCATCGATCTCGGCCGCTTCATAGAGATCGGTCGGAATCGATTGCAAGCCCGCCAGATAGATAACCATGCCGCCACCGACGCTCCACAACCGCATCACCACGAAAGAGGGTATTACCCACGTGCGATCCGCCAACCAGGCAGGGCCCTGAATACCAACAATATTGAGAGCCGCGTTAATCAAACCGAAATCGGAAGAGAAGATCCAGCGCCACATTAGGGCGACGGCCACGCCGGAAAGGATCGCTGGCAGGTAATAGATCGTTCTAAAGGTCGATAGCCCGCGGATATTCGTATTGAGCAGCATAGCGATGGCAAGTCCAAAGACGATGTTCAGGGGGATTGACACCACCGAAAATACAACTGTGATCTTCAGCGAGTGCATGGCGTATTTGTCGACGAAGAACATCCTGTGATAGTTCTCCAGCCCGACGAATTTCGGCGGGGTCAGGATATCCCATTCGGTGAAGGACAGGACGAGCGATGCGACCATTGGAAAAGCAGTGAAGATGAAGAAACCCGCCAGCCAAGGCGAAACCATCGCCCAGGCCAACCGGGTTTCACCTTTACTGAATCTCATCGCTCTGGTTGAGCGGGTGGGTAGGAACCTGCTCGGTACAGAGATGTTCATGACTGTGCTTGCCCTGTCTGGAAACTGCCTGTCCCCCGGGGGGACGGCCATTAGCTGCCCCTTTGCGCCTGCTTTACCTGATGAAGCGCTAGAGCCGGACCACCGCGTTAGTTACGGAGAATACGCCCGGGGGAAATACCACGCTATTAGCTGCGCCATTGGCCTTCAATGATCATTGGGTTGACTTGTTCAACGATCGAATCCATGATCACTTTGGCGTCACGCTCTTCACCGATGAATAGCAGATCGAGTTCCGATTGCATGATTCGCGTGATCGCGTCCCAGTTGGTAAGTACCGGATCGGGCGCGACGAAATGACGCGCGGCATCGACCATGACATGCTTGTTCGCGGGCGGCAGCGGATCGGTGACGAACCACTTGTCCTGTGCCGCAAAGGTCGTACCCTGCAAACCACCTTCTTTGATAATGGTTTCCATCGCAGGACCGTTGAAGAACTTCAGCAGATTCCAAGCGCATTCGGGAACTTCCGTCGTCTTTGGCACAACCAGCGGATAGTAGAATACATAGTTGGCGCGTCCACCCTTGCCTGAAGGGAAATGACCCAGTGCGACATTAAAGTCGACATTGCGATAATTGGGGAAGCTCCAACTGCCGCTCTGGAACATAGCCAGGCGCCCGGTCTGCATCAGTGTGTCGCGGCCGAACTCGGCTATCGCGTCGGGGCGCGGCGAGAAGCCGTATTCCCAGCGCAAGTCCGCAACGAATTGCAGCGCCTCTACCGCCGGCGGCTCGTTGAGTACGCATTCGGTGGGGAAGAAGGGATCGTCAACGATCTGACCGCCGAAGATACGTACCCAGATCTGCCAGATCTTGTCCCAACTGCTGACTTCGTATGCGTACTGCGTGGTTCGGCCGTTGGCATCCACCTTGGTCAGTTTCTCACAGGCGCTGAAAAAGTCATCGACCGTCCAAGCCTCGTCATCCCATTGAGCGGTCGGCAACATGGCGCCGGCCTCTTCAAACATGTCCTGATTGTAGAATAGTGCGATGGAAGCGACATTGTCCGGTACACCGTAAATGCCGCCGTCGTGAGTATAGGCTTCGATCGCAAGATCAGGGAATTGACTCAGATCATAATCTTCGGCGTCGATAAATGGCTTGAGGTCCACCAACAGATCTTTGTGGAGGAATTCCGGAAGCTGACCGATACGGATGATAAACACATCCGGAGCCTCATTTGCGGCAAGCATGGTGAGCAACTTGTCATTGTAGCCGCCACCGGGCACGCTAATGAAGTTCAGCTTACAATCGGGATACGCTTCATCGAATGGGGTCAGCGCCTGCTCACGGATACCGATCAAAGGCGGACCGTCCCAAAACATGATCGAGACTTCGCTAGAGTCTTGCGCGGCCACTTGGCCGACGCCGGGAATGGTATAGACGCCGGCCGCCAGCGAGCTCATGCCCGCCATGCGTAGAAATTCGCGGCGGCTCAAATTGATTTTTCTAGACATTCTGTCTTCTCCAATACACTAGTCAGAACGAAAACTGTCCTTCTTCGATTACCTGTAAAGGCAGATAATCCATCGCACCCCGCTAGCTAGATAAGACGCCTCCTTTCCCGATCGCATCGCTTCTATTGAGCGCCTCATTGCGTGAGAAACTAAGTATCTAAAATATCGCACCTGCGCCGCTTTTGCCAATCCTTGAAACAGGCGGCGTGGTGAATTGTGGATATGGCAACCAATAATTCTATCTCAGGTAAACCTAGATGTAGGGGCGACTCTGTGAGTCGCCCGCATTGGTAAATACAGGCATCGGGCGATCCTTGGATCGCCCCTACAGGCTTGTCCACTACTGAAAATCTTACGCATAGATAACTGAAACAATACCGAAACAGGCCCCTTGCGCGCCGCTCAAAAATCATGCCGATCTCAGCGCGCCGGCACAATGTGATAAAATGCAGAGGCGGAGATATCCAACCCTGGTGCCACCGCATCGGGGCTTTCGAGAGGCGCTGCCAAGAGGTACTTAAGATGCCCGACATCATCGTCATCGGCAGCGGCGTCATCGGCTTGAGCGCCGCCCGCGCGCTACAACTGGCTGGATACGATGTCGTCATTGTCACGCGCGAATTGCCGCTATCCACCACGTCAGTGGCGGCCGGCGCCGTCTGGTCCGGCACAAATCTTGAAGGACGCAGTCGGGGCTGGGCTGCGACCACGCTCGAACACTTTCTCAGCCTCACTGAAGAAGCGCATACCGGCATAACACTCCAGCGGATGCGCGAAGTTTACGCTGAAAAAGTCCCCGATCCCTGGTATCGCGACCGCTTGCCCTTCTTTCAGCGGCTGTCAAAACATGAATTGCGCCGCGGATTGATAGACGGCTACCTGATGGACGTGCCTATGGTCGCCCCGCCGATCTATTTGCAGCGCCTTTATGACCAGTTTCTCGCCGCCGGCGGAAAGGTGGAGACGCGTACGGTGGCGACCCTGGCTGAACTCGCGGGCGAGGCGCCGCTGCTGATCAATTGCACCGGCGTCGGCGCTAGAGAAGTGGCGCGTGACGAGGCCGTATACCCGCTGCGTGGGCAGACGATGCTGCTGGACGCGTCGGACATCCGTGTCGGCTACATGGACAACGCCGCCATCGATCATATCTTTCCCCGCGCCGACGGCGTGCTGATCGGCGGCGTCAAAGTCAAAGGCGACTGGAACCGGCAACCCGATCCACAGATTTCGGAACGTATCCTCAAACGCTGCTCGAAGATTGAAAAGCGCTTGGCTTCTGCGAAAGTCTTGCGGGAATTCGTTGGCTTGCGCCCCGGGCGCGCTGAAGTACGCCTTGAGTTGGAGCGGCTCGAAGATGGCAGCCCCGTCATCCACAACTATGGTCACGCGGCCGTCGGCTATACCCTGTCATGGGGCAGCGCCATGGAAGTCGCGGCACTAGCTCGAAAGACAGAGGCGCTATGAAACGGCAAAACATCTCATCAGGCACGGACTACGAATCTATCGCCGGATACGCGCGCGCGGTGCGTCTTGGGAACATCGTCCAAGTCTCCGGCACCACCGCGACCGATGGCGCGAACACGGTTGTCGGCATCGGCGACAGCGCCGCCCAGACCGATTTCATCATCCGCAAGATCGAGCGCGCCCTGAACGAAGCCGGCGCCCAACTCACTGACATCGTGCGCACCCGCATCTATCTCGCGCCGGGCGCCGATTGGGAAGCGGTGTCGCGCGTGCACGGGAAATACTTCGGCGAGATCCGCCCGGCCAACACCCTGCTCTACATCCACGCGCTGGTCGGCGAAGATTACCTGGTCGAAATGGAAGCCGAAGCCATCATTGCCGCCATCAGCCAATGAAATTCAGCCTGCGCTTCAATAACGATCTGCCAGTCCGCGATTATCTTCGCTATGCGCAGGCGGCTGAAGCGGCGCGCTTCGATCAGTTTTGGGTGAGCGACGATCTCTTCCTGCGCAGCGCCCCGGTCATCCTATCCGCGGTCGCGCTGGCCACGGAGCACATCGAAATCGGCACCTGCATCCTCAATCCCTTCACCATGCACCCAGCCGAGATCGCCATGTTCGCCGCCACCTTGGACGAGCTTTCCGGCGGGCGCTTCAACCTGGGCATTTCCAGCGGCGCCGAGGATTTCATCCGCTGGCTGGGGATGGAGTTCCACCAACCCCGCACGCGCGTGCTGGAAGCAATCGCCGCCATCAACAAGCTTACATCGAATCAGAATGCCGCTATCGACGGCCTCACCGTGCAATGGACGGAGGAAGCCTGGCTGCGCTTCCAGTCAAGACGGCGCGTGCCGATTTATCTCGGCGCGATGAGCCCGAAAATGCTGGAGGAGATTGGCGCGGTAGCCGATGGCGGCCTGCCTCTGCTCTTCCCGCCGGAGCATTACGCCAATGTGCTGCCCTACGTCAAGCGCGGTCTGGCGCGCTCCGGACGAACGCTCAGCGAAATCGATCTGGCCGCCTGCATCTGGTGTTCAGTATCGACCGATCAGGCTGCGGCCGAAGCGATGCTCGCCGACAAGATCGCATATTACGGGCACGCCATGAGTCCTATCCTGCTGGAGCAGCTCGGACTCGCGCAAGCCGATTTCGAGCCCATTCGCCAAGCCCGGCACATCGACGGCGACCGGGAAAGGGCGCGGCAAATGGTGACGCCGCAAATGCTCCGCATCGGCATCGCCGGCACCACCGACACCCTGCTTGAACGCCTGGAGGCGCTGGCCGCCCTCGGGGTACGCCATATCAGCTTCGGCCCGCCTTTGGGTCCGGACATCTTGGCCGCCATCCGCGATATCGGCCAAGCGGTCATCCCGCACTTCGCGCCAGACTGACTTGCCAGCCTGCGCCCCTACAGTAAACTGCAGCATTGATATCATTCATCGACGGCGATTCCGCAAAATCTAGCGCCGCGTGAATTCTTGCCGTAACATGAATGCAAAGCTGCAGCGCCGACATGGAAAGGTCCTATGATGCGCCGCCTCGCTATCCTCGTCATAATTATTCTGCTCAGCCCCGCCTCGCTGGCGGAAGACGGCTCCCTGCCCATTTGCACCGATGGTAAGTTTCTCGAATACTTTAACATGATCGTCGAACATCAGATCGTGTTTGACGGCGACATCACGAATGCCAGCATGTTAAACGCTGTCAGCCGCGCGCAGATGGCGAGCCGTGAAAGCTACCAGGCTGAACTGCCCATGTGCTCGGACGCCGTCGCGATACAACGTCTCTTGATCCAGCTCGGTGGAGACGCCCTGGCGCGCGCCGCCCTCGAATTGGCCGATTTGCCGGACGGCGAGAATCCTTATCTCCTGCGCCTCCCCGACGATCAGGCCAGAATCGAAAGCTTGCTGTCGGCAATGCTTGGCATCGACCGATCGGGGGCCCTGCAATCTGAACGGCGCGAGTTGCCAGCCTGCGAGCCGGACGACTGGTCGCGGCTCAATGACGCGGCCGACGCGTTTCTGGACCTTTCTAATTTGACTAGCGATGAGGCTGATCCAGCAGCGGCCTTGGCGGCCATCGACCGGCTCCTGCTCTGGCGGGAAGAAAACATACCCGGGCTGCCGGAATGCGCCGAGTCCATCGACCTGATTCAAGCCATGAGCGCGGCCGCAACCGATTCCGCCGCCTATCAGGCCTTCACATACGGCGGCGTGTCCCTGGAACGGAATCCCTTTCCCCCGCTGCTGGAAGCGAGCATCGCAACGGTGACAAGCTGGCAAGAACAGCACCCGTTTACAACGGTCAGTCAGGCCATGTCAACCACCCGCGCCCTCACAGAGAATCAGCTGCCGTCCTGCCCGGATGCCGAGCTGTCAAAAGCGTTCGAAGGTCTCCAATCCGAATACGCCGCCTTGCTGGAGCGCGCTGCCTCAGCGGACTCCATCGCTGATATGGCTGACTTTGCTGAAGCGCAGATCTCCCTTCGCGACTCCCGCCTTGCACAATTGCCTATGTGCGCGGAAGCCTTTGAATTGCGCTGGTGGACCGCGGAAGTCCTCGCCGACGCCGCCCTGCAAAGCGCCATCGAACAGGGCGCGCCGGAATCGATTGCGCAAGGACATCGCGCCACTATGGCTGACAATGATACGCGTGCTTCGTCCGGCTGGGAGAATCTGGAAAGCGCGCTCGCCAGCGACGCTAGCAGGTCGATCGCATCGGGAGGCTCGGCCGCGCGAGAATGCGGCGACGCCGATCAGGTCTTCCTGTTTACCTATTTGGTTCCTGAATTCGGAAGGCTCACCGATGCCGCACTGGCGATATCGCAGCCGGAAGAAGTTTCCGCATTTATCGACAAGTCCTTTGCCTTTCGCCGACTGCTTTGGGCGAATCTGCCACGCTGCGCCGATGCGCTCGAAATGGGCAGCCTCATGCGATCGGTGGCAGCTGACACCGTCGCCATGTTAGCGCTGGAGCTGGCTGGCGCGCCCGTCTGGGATATCCCCTACCTGCCCAAGATCGCCGGCGATATCGAACGGCTCTTCGAGTGGACTGGCGAGTTCAACACGACCTGCGGCAGCATCGAGGGCGCGACCACGACCTACTACGTAGTGGCTGAGAATATCGCCAATATCCGTTCCTGCGCCTCCACCAACTGCGCGATCACCACTACTGCCCATCGCGGACAAAGGCTCGATGTCGTAGACGACTTGAGCAATTGGTACGAGATCATATTGCCGACCTGTGAGACCGCTTTTGTCGCCGGCTTCCTGCTGAGCCAGACGCCACCCCCGCGCTAAGGTGGGTTGCCACGGCGCGCTAAGGCGAAGGGTTAACCATCATCGACAATATACGTGACTGATATGATTTCGGCTGGAAGACAGGCAGATTCTTAACCAGCCAATAGGCGGCTCATCTCCGCCAGCGCCGCGCCCAACTCGATGTTGCGATTCGTACCCGTGCCGCCGCCGATATGCGGGCACAAGATCACATTATCCATGGCGCAAAGCGGGCTTTCCGCCGGCAAGGGCTCATAGGTGAAGACATCCAGCCCGGCGCCGGCGATGCGGTTCTCACTAAGCGCCTCGATCATCGCCTCTTCGTCAATGATGCCGCCGCGAGCGATATTGACGATATAAGCGCTCTCTTTCATCAGCGCGATTTGCGCCGCGCCGATCAGGCCTTCCGTCGCCGCTGTATGCGGCGTCGCCACGCAGACATAATCACTTTCCGCCAGCAGCTCGTCCAGGTTGGCATAGGTCGCGTCGAAGGCGGCTTCCAGTTCCGCCGATAGCGGACTTCGTTTGTAGTAGAGATTCCGCATACCCATGACGCTCGCCCGCCGCGCCAGCTCGCAGCCGATTTCGCCCATGCCGATGATGCCCAGCGTCTTGCCGACCACCTCGTGCACGCGCATATTGTGCATCCAATGGAAGGCGATTTTACGCTCGGCTGTGATTTCGGGCTTGAGGCCGCGATAGCGATAAGCGCCCAGCGTGACCGATTCGTTGGAGATGACGAGATCCTTGCTCAGCGACAGGATCAAGGTCATCGCTAGTTCCGCCACGCAATTCGGACCCTTGCGCGGCACACAGGCGAATTCCAGCCCGCGCCCGCGGACGGCATCCACATCAATATTGAAATAACTCCGTCCCAACTTCAGCACCGCCCGCAGATTCGGCAGCGCAGCCAGCAGCGCTTCATCCACGGACGCCGTCTGCGCGATCAAGCCCAGGACATCGCCGCTCGCCAGCGACAGCGCGTCACTCGACTCATCAGCGCACAGCACAGTCAAATCGGGATATTCCGCCGCCAAATCGACCGCCGCCGCTTCGTATCCCGCGTCCGCTATCAGCACTGTTTGTTTCATCTCACCCTGCTCCGCCATTTTTTCCAAATACAATCTCGGTAGTTTCATCACTTGCTTGGAATCAGTCCGATTATAGGTTTCTGCCAATGGCCTGTCAAGCAGAGCGCGTGCCGGGAATTGTCTAATTTCGAGGAGGTGAAGTAA
>JAAXID010000033.1 GCA_012270545.1 Anaerolineae bacterium
CGCATCGGCAGTTCAAAGCTGCTTTCGCCTTCCAGCTCGGCATGGAACAGGGTCCGATTCCGATTCATCATCGCATAACGATAGTAGTCGGCCGCGCTCGCTCCCGACTGACCCATCTCTTCATAGGTGATGCCCCGCGAGAGATATGGCAGCGAATAGCTCTGGTCCAACTGCATAGCCGTGCTGATGTGGCTGATCGAGGTTTCATACTCGCCCATATAGCGATAGGTGACGCCCATCCAGTTCATCGCTTCCGCGTCATGGCGATTGATGTTCAGGGCGCGGCGGAAGTTCTCCAGCGCGACCGTATAATCGCCGGACATCAGCGCGCGATAGGCATCAGCCTTGAAGCGGGCGCCGTCATTGCCCAGCGTGAACATGCCCGCGATATCGAAGGACACTTCCACGCGGCCCTCAGTGCTGCCGCCGGCATGAGTCAGGACCACGGCGTACTCGCCACTCACCGGCGCGCGGAACTGAACATAGCTGTCCCACCATTCGCCCGTGTCGTCATTCGCTGTCAGCGGCAGGCCATCCGGATCCAGAATCAGGACCAGGGGGTCGGCATCCAAGTCGCGCTGGCTGCTGATGGCGCTAACCACGATTTCTTGATCGGCGCTGGCGGTGAAGGGGAAGACGTATACGATGCCTTCAGACATCGGCACTTCCAGGCTGCCCTCCCATGCCAGATTGTCATTGCGAATGACATTCGTCTTGATCCGCTTGATCCACTCGACGTAATCCTTCATCGCGGCGCCCATATCGCCCAACTTTTCATAGACGATGCCACGATTCAGATAGGGATAGTCAGCATCCGGCACAAGCGACATTAACTTGTTGCAGTCGGCGAGCGCGCGATCGAATTCGCCGATCTCGCTATAAGCCCAGCAACGGTTGTTCAAGGAGGCCAGATCATCCGCATTCCCCTGCAAGACAATCGAGTAATCCTGGGCGGCCAGCGCATGCTCATCGATCATGCTGTAGGCATATCCGCGCGCGAAGATCGTCTGGATGTCCGCTTCGCCTTCCGCGACCAAAGCATCGTAAAGCGCAATCGCCGAACGATACTCTTCGTTGGATAGGCTCGACCAAGCCATATTCTTGGCTGCGCTAGCGCTCAAAAAGCCTTTCGGCACGGAGGCAGCTTCCGCCGCCTGCGCGATGGCTTCCGCCGCTTGCTGCAAGGCGGCTTCTTGCGCGGCGATGATTGCTTCCAGCTCGGCAATCACAGCGTCGCTGTTATCCTTAACAGGCGTTGCCGGAGTCAGGAATCCGATGGTGACCACGACGGCGACCAGCACCAGCAAACCCTCGATGATCAGAGCGCTTGGGCGCTGGCTTAGAACGCGGTCTTTGATTGAACGTTTGGGAATATCGTATTCCGGGTATGCTTTCTTCATAATTTACCCCCCGCTCTTTCAGCTACCGACCACTGAACAAAATAACTTGACACCTAGTATAACACATCTGACTCAGCCGCCGTCAAGCGGCGTCGCCAGCTCGTTACCATCGCTATCCATCCACCAAGCCGACGCCCGCGCCACGCTCCCCGCTTAAGGCGCGATACTTCGCGTAACTCGCCTGCGCCGCCGAACGATAACCTAGTGTATCGTATATCATGCCGATTTCCAAATACATCTTTGGATAAGGCGATCCGATCCGCAAAGCCTCGTGAAAATGCGGCAGCGCCTCGCGCGTTTTGCCTTGCGCCAGCAAGACGCGGCCAAGGTTGTAGTGCGCCAGCGCGCTCACCGCCGCATATTCGGGAGCGTACTCCAGCGCGAAGAGGCAATCCTGCATCGCCGCCTCATAGTCGCCCATCTCCACCTGCAGCCAGCACCAATTCTCCAGGGCAATCGCGAATTCGCTCCGGTTGAAGGCGGTATCAAGCGCGAACTGACAATGCGTCATCGCCTTTGCAAAGTCCGCTGATTCGCCATAAGCCCAACACAGCGCATTGTGTCCGTCGAAGTCCGCCGGCTTCAGCTCAAGCAGTTTGCGATAATCCGCCTGCGCCTCAATGTAATCGCCGGACAGCATATTCACATAGCCGCGCCAGGAGTGGCTCTCCGCATCATCTGGCGCCACAGCGATCGCCCAATCGAACATCGCCTCCGCCGCGACAAAGCGCCGGTCGCGGATGTACTCAGCGCCCTTTGCCTTGATGAACGCCAAGGGATGGCGTATCTCCAATTCCTCAATTTCGACCGTGTCACCCACGGTCTGCGCAGAATCGACCGATGTCGCCGGCGCGCTATCCAGCGGATCAATGAAGTCGAATGCGGCGCCGGCCGCGATCGTTATCACAATCGTCATGACGATCTCAAGCGCAATCGCGCTCCAACGCTGAGAAAAGAAGCGCTGGATGATGTTCTTTTGCGGTACATCATGCATTGGATATTGGTCGTACATGATCGCCCTGTGCCTAGCTTCCCATAGTGTAACGTATTTTCAGGCTCTGGCGCTACTGCTTACACTACGCTTGCCTGACGCTATTTCCTCACTCCGGTCCAGATTACCTAAAGAATATCACGAAATCATTAGTCAAGCATTAAAGCGTTTGCCGATTCATTTTGTTCCCAGCTTGTCAGAATCCGCAAATCCCGTCGCAGTCCTTCCGCAGGCGCTTGCGCGATTATCGCGGCACCTTGTCATGCTGCGCGAATTATAACGTCTGTGCCCTCATTTGCCAAAAAATTCTAATCTCACCTGCCCCGGACTGCCCAGCCGCTCACGCAACCCAGCATAGTCAGAGCGCCGTGTTACAATTTTCAAACCGCCTAAGCAACCATATCTGAGGAGGAGTCTTGAACGACCATCACATACGACAGCAGCTTGTCAATGCTTTGAGCAAGCGGCAGGCGCATCAGCTATTTGAGACCGTGATCGAAAACTTCCCGGCGGCGCACTACAACACGAAGCCAGCAAACGTACCTTATTCCTTCTGGCATCTGCTCGAACATATGCGCATCGCCCAAGCCGACATCCTCGAATACATTATGAATGCGGATTACCAATACCTGAATTTTCCCGATGACTACTGGCCAGCTCCCGATGCCCGCGCCGACCTTGCTGAATGGCAGCGCACAATAGATCTCTTCCTCGCTGATCGCGCGGCCTTGGTTGAAATCGTCCAGGATCCAGCGCGCGATCTCACAGCGCAGATACCGCATGGCGAGCCCGGCCACACCGTCCTGCGCGAAATCCTGATCGTCGCCGCCCACAACGCCTATCACATTGGTGAGTTCGGCATCCTGCGCGGCACGCTGGGTTTATGGTGAGTCCGCAACGGAGCGCGCAACTGCAATCCGCCATGAAAACAAGTATACTAATCGCAATGTAACCATGGAGCGCGCAGGTGGCAGCCAACCCCAGGCACTACTGGACGGCAGAAGAGTTTCTGGCTTTCGAAGCGGATAGCGAATTCAAGCACGAACTCATCGACGGTGAAGTCTATGACATGTCAGGCGGCACCTTCAATCATAGTCGTATTAGCGCAAATATAATTGGTGAGACCATTAGCCGACTGACACACTCAAACTGTGTCGTCAACACCAGCGATATGCTGGTCAGGCTCAGCGAAGAGCGCTACGTGTATCCTGATATGAGCGTTGTTTGCGGACAAGCTCTGTTTGAAGACGATACCGAAATGGCACTGCTCAATCCCGTTCTTGTCGTCGAAGTCACTTCGCCAACATCCATGAATTATGACCGCGGCCTCAAACGCGAATCCTATCTGCGGCTGCCCTCTGTCCAAGCCTATCTGATCATCGACCAGCATCGCATCTGCATCGAGCTTTACGAGCGCGCTGACGTTGGCTGGCGTATGCAAATCTTTACAAGTATGGATGATGTGATCAGCCTCGAAGCGCTCGCTATTGAGCTGCCGCTTTCGCAGGTCTACCGTGGCATCCATTTCGACGGGCGGACGAATTAGTCCCGCAGCGAGTGCAGCAGCATCTCCAGCGCCGCCTCGGCGCTTGCCACCTTATTCCCAATTCGATCTCGGTCCCAGACGCGTCGCTCCACCCGCAGCAGTCCATCGGGTCCCGCCAAGCCAATAAACGTCAAGCCGACCGGCTTCTCCGCCGTGCCGCCGCCGGGACCTGCAATGCCCGTCACACTCAGCGCATAGTCCGCGCCAAAGAGCGCCTGCGCACCGCCCGCCATCTCAGCCGCCACCTCCCCGCTGACCGCGCCATGCGCCATCAACGTGTCTTCGCCCACGCCCAGTATCCGCATCTTAGCGACATTCGAGTAACTGACCACGCCGCCTTCGACATAAGCCGAACTGCCAGCGCAGTCGGTCAGCGTGCTGAGTAGCAACCCGCCCGTACAAGACTCAGCCGCGCAGACCGTGCCGCCATTTGCAATCAATGCCGCGTTGACCCGCTGCGACAAGGCCGTCAAGTCTCTCGACATTAGACCTGAACCAGAATCAGCGTATTGTCTTCCGAGTCCTTCATCAGCACGAAGCGGCCCCAAAACTGCGTCTCCGGCTCGCCCAGAAACTCGACGCCTCTTTCCTGATATAGGCGATATGTTTCGTCGATGTCAGCGCATTGCAGCGTAAGCGACTGTGATTGCTGGAAGGTCGAGCGGTAGTGCTCCCAATTCTCATCAAACTTGTAGAGGACGATCTGTGTCTCCGCCCCCGCCGGCGCCACCGACAGCCAGCGCGAGTCGGCGCCCGGCCACAATTCGTTATCCGCCGTACACTCCATGCCCAGCTTCTCGGTGTAGAAGGCTTTCGCCCGGTCCTGATCTTCCACAAATATCGATACCGTCCCCACCCGGCTAATCATTCGTCCGTCTCCTTTGTCATTCGCTGCCCCAGAACAATCTGGTTGCCTTCGGAATCAACCAGCATGGCGAAGCTGCCCCAATTCTGGACTTGTGGCTCGCCTAGGAACCGCACGCCCTTCGCCGTGAGTTCGCGATAGGTCTCCATGATGTCGTCGCAATGCAGCGTGAAGCATTGCGGCTTGCCCATGGCTTCGCGATAATGTTCCCACTGCGCGCCCATCGGGAACAGCGTCAGTGCGGTCGGGCAGCCCTTTGGCGCCACCGTCAGCCAGCGGATGTCCGCTCCCGGAAACATCTCCGAGTCATTAATCAACTCGAATCCCAGCTTCTCGGTGTAGAAGGCTTTCGCCCGCTCCTGATCTTCGACGAAGACGGTTACTGTCGCGATTGTTGTGATCATGTTATCTCTCTGTGCCTCTGTGTCTCTGTGGCAAATTAGATCAAGTGACGCATACGTTCACTTGTTTTCGACGCTCTCGCTCAAGAATGCGCTATAGCCGTTCTCCGGATCATTGCGCACGACCAACATGCGTTTGCCGCCCACATGCGAGATGCCTGGCACCTCATAAGCTTTTGCCGGATTGCCCTGACTGTCCAGCCGATTGCACCAATAGATATGGTCGTCGCGCTGCCAAAGGTAAATCACCGGCACATCATCGACCACGATCTCCATGCGCTTGCGGCTGAAGGGCGCGAACCGGGGCGGATGAAACCAGGGCACCCAGGCGCCATCCGTCTTCTGCGTCTTCATCGATACCGCGCTCTGCGGCAAGATTTCCTTGCTGTCCCGCGGCGACTCCTGGTTGATGAACTTAATCGTCTCATCAGTTGTATTGAACACCGAAGTCAATTCTGTCACTGGCATGGCCGTCCTCACTGCAACTGAGCCGTCATTAAGCGCTTGTCCGGTCAAACCAATGCCCTTGCCGACCAACTCGACAGTCTTGGCAAAGCCTTTTACCATTTGACCGAGTAACTTCAAACCATCCATCGCATCAGAACCGCAGGCTTCGTTCTCGTATTATACACATAGAAGACCCCGTCACGGATGCGCCTACCTATCTTTACGTTTCGGGGCGGACAACGGTTGCTCGGCGCGAGGCGCTAATCGCCCGCGATGTGATCCGCGTTTCGCATATAATCCACTGACTCGGCAATCAACTCGCGCAAGACATCCAGATCGACATCCGCCAGCTTATTGATGTACAGGCAGGACCTGCCCGTTCGATGCTTGCCCAGCTTCGCCATCAACTCATCGTAACGCGCGTGTCCGCCCATGATATAAAGCGTCAAAGCCCCTTTTCGCGGCGCGAAGCCAGTCAGCATGAAGTCGCCTTCGCGGCCGCTTGCGTAGCGATAATGATAGCTGCCGAAGCCAACGATGCTCGTCCCCCACATCTCGGCCCGCTCGCCCGTCACCGCTTCCATCATCTTCAGCACCACCAGCGAATCTTCCCGCCGGCGCTTGTTCTCCACCGACGCCAGATAGGCCATCACATCGCCATCATTGCGCTGGGTCTTATTCTCCGCCATGTATCGTCCCTCCAGGTCCGCGCCGATAACGCAGCGCCAGCCAACAGTTACTCATCTTCAGGTTCAGCGTCATCTTCCGCAATCGGCGTGAACTCAGCGTCCTCAATATCGAGATCGTCCAACTCGATCGCTGGCATCTCCTTGGCCACTGGCTCGCTGATCACGGTCTGAAGGCCGGCGAAGTCCAGATCAGCGCTCGCCGACCCGGTCGCCGCCTGCATAAGCAGCGTCAGCCGCTCCGCCATGCTCGACGGATCCGGATGAATCCCATCCTGAAGCAGCGCCGTTTCAAAGACCTGCTCCACCACCGCGTCGATCAAATCGGCAACGCCGCCCTCTGCTATCATGCCGCTCAGATTGTGCATCAAGGGATGGCGCGGATTCAACTCCAGCGCCTTGATCGGCAATTCGTAATCCTGGTCCAGCAAGCGATTGATGCGGAATATGTAGCGATTCGCGCTGTCGTCTTCGCTAACCAAGCGCGCCGGGCTGCCCACCAGCGTTTTGCTCTCGCGCACATCACTAACGCGCCCGCCCAGCGTCGCCTTGACCCGCTCCGTCAGCGTGACAAAGGAATCGGCTTCCAATGCTTCTTGCGCCGGCTCTTCCGACTTGGCTGCCTCGCCGACCTCAGCCAGATCCAGCTCCGCCGAATCGACGCTGACCAGCTTGTGCCCCTTGAAATCAACCAAGCCCATCGGCAGCATCGCATCAACCGGATGCGTGAAATAGAGTACCTCGATCCCCCGCTGGCGAAAGGCGTCCAGATGCGGGCTGCGC
>JAAXID010000111.1 GCA_012270545.1 Anaerolineae bacterium
GCGCTGCCGAAACCGAAGAAGAATTGCCCGAAATCACCGATTATCGTCCGCCGGAACGACAGCCGGAAAATCTTGACGAATTGCTGGCGCAGGGCGAACAGGAAGATCCACTGGCCTGGCTGGACAGTCTGGGCAAAAGAAACGCCGGACCGCGCCTGCCGATGCCGATAGAGAGCGAACCAGGGAGGGCCGCCGAAGAAGCACACGCTGACGCGGCGGCCGGCGACGACTTTGACGATGCCTACGAAGACGACGAGACGCTTGACGACCTGGAAGACGAAAGCCTCTACACGCAGCGTCATGATAAATCGGCGACTGTGCTCGAATCGATTATGGGCATGGAAGATGGTGAAAGCGAAGAGTACAGCACACAGTCGCTGGCGCCCGTGCCGGAGAATGTAGAGGCGGCGCATTCGGACAACATGGACGCGGCCGAGGCGGACGCCGTTGTCAGCCGGCCGGAAGCGGCGCCGCGCACGGTCGACAGCTTGACGCAAGCCTTCATGCTGCCAGATCAGCAAATTGACCTGGAAGCCTGGTATACCAGCCGCCTGCGCGCGATTGCAGCGACAGCGTACAGCCCCGCGCAGCCGGTGGCACTCCCCGCATTGGCGCAGGTGACCGCGCCCTCAAAGCCGCCTCCACCAGGTTTGGCGGCCGCCATCAATTCGGCGCGCGGCAAGGTTGAAGCGAATGAATTGGGCGAGGCGCTTGCCGATTATGAGACGCTGCTGCGCACCAACGCCGGCCTCGACTGGGTGATCAGCGATATGCGCGGTTTGATCGCCCGAGATCAGTTCCGATACAACCCATCTGTGCATCGCGTATTGGGCGATGCTTTGATGCGGCAGGGGCATTTGGATGCGGCGCTCGATGTCTATCGACATGCCCTCACCTTGCTGTGATCGATGGCCGCTCCCTTCGCTGAACAACTCCTAAATTGGTATCGAGAAAACCGAATCGACCGGCCTTGGCGCCGCGACCCCAGGCCCTACTCCGTCTGGCTGTCCGAAGTGATGCTGCAGCAGACGCAGGTGGAAACGGTCATCCCTTATTACACTCGTTTCATCGGCGCCTTCCCCACGATCGAAGCGCTGGCGGCCGCGCCCCTGGATGACGTGCTGAAACTGTGGGAGGGCTTGGGCTATTACAGCCGCGCCCGCAATCTGCAGCGCGCAGCTCGCATAATCGTCGGCGAACACGGCGGCGAAATGCCATCAGAAGTTGGCGATCTGCTCAAGCTGCCCGGCATCGGACGCTATACCGCCGGCGCAATCGCCAGCATCGCCTTCGGCCGCGCCGCGCCGCTGCTCGATGGCAATGTGATCCGCGTCTTCACGCGTCTTCTTGATTTGGACGACGACATCAGCCAATCGGCGACGCAGAAAAAGCTTTGGCGGATCGCAGCTGATTGGCTGCCGGCGCAAGGCGTGGGCGAATACAATCAAGCGCTGATGGAACTGGGGCAGCGCGTCTGTCGCCCGCAGAACCCGCTTTGCGCGGATTGCCCTATTCAAGCGGACTGTCGCGCCTGGTCGGCGGGCAGGCAAAACCAGCGGCCCGTGCGCGCCAAACGCAAGACGATTCCACATTATGATGTGACCGCTGGCTTGATTCGCGATGAGCGGGGCCGCCTCTTGATCGCGCAGCGCCCGCTGGATGGCCTGCTGGGCGGCTTGTGGGAATTCCCCGGCGGCAAGGTTGAAGCGGGCGAGCGCCTCGCTGACTGTCTCAAGCGTGAGCTGCGCGAGGAGCTGGCGATCGATGTCGAAGTAGGCGGATTATTCACCATGGTGGACCAGGCCTTCACGCATTTCAAGATCACGCTGCAGGCCTTCGACTGCCGTTATCTCGGCGCGCTTCCGCCGCACCGTGAGCCACAAGCACTGGGCGTGCGAGATTGGGCTTGGGTCACTGAGGGGCAACTGGCGGATTACAGCTTTGGCAAAGCCGATCGCATGCTGATCGCTGAGTTGTCAAGGCGGCGGCAGATGCTGCTCTGATATAGGGAGACGAAGGGTCTTCTAGGGCTGACTAATGATAACTGATAAAACGTCGCGTATAATCTAATTTGCAGCTGGTAGGCGAAAGGACAGGATGATGTGCTATCAGTATTGCGAATTCAAGTGAAGTTAACTTGCCGCTAAAGCTCGGATTTGGAGGTCACAAAGGCTTATGGAAGCGACACAATTATCTGACCAGCTGATTGAAGAACTGCGCTGTCTTGGTCGTACCGAAAAACTGCGTCTGCTTCAAATTCTTGTTGATGAGCTAGCCGTGGATACTACAGTCTCTGAAACGCTCGCGCCTTTTGGCAATGCAGCGGCAGTCGACGCTCTATCTGAGATGCTGCGAGACGCCGGCGAATCTACTGAACGAAACAATTGATAGTGGCTCGATTTCACTACATCGACCGGCCCGATACGGCAACAGGACCAATGCCACTGCTGAGAATTTCGCTGAGCTACCGTGGCCGTTCATTGGCGGCAACAGGGCTTGTCGACTCGGGTGCGTCTGTCAGCGTTCTGCCCTATTACATTGGGCATGCGCTCGGTGCAGTTTGGGATGAAGAGCTAAGGCCTTTTCCACTGACTGGCAGTTTCGGTACTACCGATGCACTCGCATTGCGCGTAATGGCGAGACATCCGCAACTCGCGGCCGGTAATCCAATTGAACTTGCTTTCGCGTGGACTCGTTCCAACTCTTTTCCTATCTTGTTCGGACAGATGAATTTCTTTTTTGAATTCAATATCTGCTTTTACCGGTCACAAGAATATTTTGACGTGCAGCTTGGGTCAACTGAGCAATAATGATCGAATTGCTGAAAAAACTTTACCGCCTGATTAGCAGTCTCTTCGGCGACAACGTGCCCGAGGGCGTCGCCTGGGATCGCATTCCACCCGAACTGATGACACCGCGCGAACGGCTGCTGCGGCGCAGCTCGCTGATCATGTTTTGGGGCGCGCTCGTCAACCTGATCGCGGCATCCATCGTGATCGGCGTCGCGATACGGGCCGCCAACCAGGACGCGACGATCTTCGTCGCGCTGCAAGAGGCGGCGCTGAGCCGCTTCTACATTGACGCCGATACGGCCGCCTTGTTGATCTTCGCCGGCATCACGGCAAATTCGGCGATTCTGCTCGTGCTGGCGGCGGTGATTCTGGCGCAGGAGTTGTGGACCGTTTTCACCGCTTGGCTGCTGACGGCGGCGAACCTGGGGGCGCTGCTCGTCTTTGGCTTTACGCCGGGCATACTGGCAATGGTCCCGCTCGTCACAGTCGGCTTGATGACGATTGGCGATTTGCGCGCCTTCCGTTTGAACCCGGTGATGGTCAAGGAATTGCGCGGGCGGATGCGCGGACTGCGCGGTTTCGCCATCATTACCATCTTCTTGACGCTGATGAGCTTCTTCACCATTCTGCTATATCTGCTGCGCGTGCCGGCCGGCGGCGTGGTCGTCACCGGCGACCTGGGGCGGGAGCTCTTCATCGGCGTGCTTTTCATCGAACTGATGCTGATCATCTTCATCGTGCCCGCCTTGACCGCCGGCGCCATCACCACCGAGCGCGAACGCAAGACCTATGACCTGCTGCAGACGACCCTGATCAGCAAAGCCACCTTTGTCGTCGGCAAGATGCAGTCGGCGCTGGGTTATATCGTCCTGCTGCTGCTTTCGGCGATACCCCTGCAGAGCATCGCCTTTCTCTTCGGCGGCGTCAGCGAGGCGGAACTGATTCTGGCGCTGCTGGTGCTGCTGGTTTCGGCGATTGTATTGGGCGCCTTTGGCATGTTCTTCTCCTCCATCACCGAGCGCACCTTGGCGGCGACGATCCGCTCTTACACCGTCGCCATCGCGATCACCGTCGGCCTGCCGCTGGTGGCGCTGATCCTCTTCCAGAATGCCTACGGCAATGTCGTCAACAGCTTCACCAACCGCTTCACTGACAATCCCACGGTTGAAGCGACGACGATCTATCTTGATATGATCGCGACTAGCCTGAATCCGATCATGGCGACCCTGCGTTCGCAGCAGATGCTGATCGATCATCAGCAGTTGGTCACGATGCGCGTCACCCTCGCGAGCAATGGCGCGTCGATTCCAATTCTCTCGCCTTGGGTGTTGCTGACGCTGGTTTATCTGTCGATCACGGCGCTGCTGGTGCTGGTGTCGATTCGGCGCATGGAGCGTCAGGCGGGCTAGCCCTTCTGTGCCCTCAGTGCCTCTGTGGCGAAGAAATCTTTTGATAGAATGAGAGCATAGGTCCACTAAATGAGCAATATCAGGAGATCCTGATGACCAATCCCTTGCTGGAGCTTCAAAAGTTCGGGCAGAGCGCCTGGCTCGATTACATCCATCGCGCTGATTTGGAGAACGGCGATTTGCAGCGCCGCATCGATGAAGAAGGCGTCCTCGGCGTCACGTCCAACCCCTCCATCTTCCAGAAAGCCATCGGCGATTCCGATACCTACGATGACGCCATCATGACCATGCTCGATCTGGAGGCGCAGGACATCTATGAGGCGCTGGCGATTGAGGATATTCAGAACGCGACTGACCTCTTCCGCCCTATCTATGAGCGCAGCGCTGGCGGCGATGGCTACGTCAGCCTGGAGGTTTCTCCCTTGCTGGCGCGCGATACGCAGGGCACGATGGACGAAGCCAAGCGGCTGTTCGAGACGGTCGGTCGGCCCAATTTGATGATCAAAATCCCGGCGACGCCTGAGGGCATCCCCGCCATTGAAAACGCGATTGCGGCCGGCATCAATGTCAATGTGACGCTGATCTTCGCCATCAATAACTATGAGCGCGTGGCGGAAGCCTTCATCCGCGGGCTGGAGCACCGCCAGACGGCCGGCGAAGATGTGACGCGGGTGGCGTCGGTCGCCAGCTTCTTCCTCAGCCGCATCGACAGCATGGTCGATCATATCCTGGAGAACAACATCCGGGCGGCGCAGGTGCGGCAAGATACCGCGCGGATCGCCGCCAACCGCGTGCTGCTGGGCCAGACCGCCATCGCCAACGCTAAAATGGCCTACAAGTCATTCCAGCACATCTTCGAAGGGGAACGGTTCGAAGCGTTGCGGGAGGCCGGGGCGCTGGCACAGCGTCCGCTTTGGGCTTCGACCAGCACCAAGAATCCCGCTTATCCCGATACGCTATATGTCGATAATCTGATTGGAGCGCAGACGGTAAACACGCTGCCGCCCGCCACCCTGGCCGCCTTCAAGGATCACGGCCAAGTCGCGGAGACAATCACGCAGGAGGCGGGACAGTTTCTGCCGCCGGATGAGGCGCTGGATCGGCTGGCGGAAGTCGGCGTCGATATGGGGCAGGTCACTTCGCGCTTGCAGGAAGATGGCGTCGACGCCTTCATCGATAGCTTCGAGACTCTGATCTCGCAGGTGGCGGCCAAGCGGACGCTACTGCGCAGCGGCATCATCGAGCGGACGAAGCTGGCGCTGGGCATTTATCATGGCGCGCTGGAGGATGCGATTGAGGGCTTGGACGCCGACTACGCCAATCCGCGACTTTGGAACAAAGATGGCAGCTTGTGGAAGTCGCAGGCGGGGGCGATAAAGAAGATCGTCGAAAGGCTCGGCTGGCTCGACTTCGAATCGACCATCGACCGCGAGCGGTTGGGGGCGCTGCAAGAGGGGATGCGCGATGGACGCTTTAAGCATGTCGTCTTGCTGGGTATGGGCGGCAGTTCGCTGGCGCCTGAAGTGCTGGCCGACACCTTTGGGCCGCAGCCGGGCTTTCCCGAGTTGATCGTGCTCGACAGCACCGACCCTGCGCGGATTCGGCAGGTCGAGGAGCAAATTGATATCGCCGACGCGCTTTTCATCGTCGCCAGCAAATCGGGCGGCACCATCGAGACCCTGGCGCTCGTTCACTACTTCTGGGAAAAGACGGGCGGCGCGGCCGACCAGTTCATCGTCATCACTGACGCCGGCTCCAACTTGGAAACCATCGCATGGAAAGCCGGCGTCCGCGATATCTTCCTCAATCCCGCCGATATCGGCGGGCGCTATAGCGCGCTCAGTTATTTCGGCATGGTGCCGGCGGCGCTGATCGGACTCGATCTGGATGGCTTGTGGGCGAGCGCCGATACCATGCTGGCGGCCAACCGTGAGAGCATCCCCTCGAGCTATCATCCGGGTTTGCTGTTGGGCGCGGTGATTGGCGCGCTGGCGAAAGAAGGGCGCGACAAGGTCACCATCTATACCACCGAGTCGCTGCGGAGCTTCGGCAACTGGGCGGAGCAGCTGCTGGCTGAGAGCCTGGGCAAAGAGGGTAAAGGACCGCTGCCGGTGGTGGGCGCTTCGGTTGGCTTGCCGCACGATTATGTCAGCGATCGCCTCTTCATCTATCTGCGCGTGGACAACGACGCCGATGTCGCCGAGCAGGACGCGGCGATTCGCGCGCTGCGGGAAGCGGGCCACCCGCGCGTTACCATTCGCCTCGCCGACAAGCTCGCCATCGCCGGTGAATTCTTCCGCTGGGAATACGCTACCGCCATCGCCGGCGCGCTGCTGGAGGTGAACCCCTTTGATGAGCCGAACGTCACCGAAGCAAAGGAGGCCACCCAAGCGCTGCTTTCTGTCTATAGGGAAAATGGCAGCTTGCCGGCCGAAGCGCCGCTGATGACGCGCGAGGGGCTGGAAGTCTACGCTGATGAGGTCACGCTGGCGCCGCTGAAGGAGCTATGCCATCAGCATGGTTTCGACGGGAGCGACGCGGTTGGCGTGATCGCGGCGCAGATGGCCGGTTCACGTGCCGGCGATTACTTCGCTTTTCTGGTCTATTTCAGCCCAAGGCCTGATGAAGAGCGGCTGATCGCGCAGATACAACGGCGCCTGCGACATGTGACCAAACGCGCCGTGACCATCGGCTATGGTCCACGCTATCTGCATAGCACCGGGCAGTATCACAAGGGTGGGGGAGACAACGGCGTCTTCTGGCAGCTGACCGCCGACGCCGCGCCCGATCTGGCCATCCCCGGCATGGACTTCAGCTTTGGCACGCTCTTCGCCGCGCAAGCCGCCGGCGACCTGCGTGCGCTGCATAATCATGGGCGGCGGGCGATCCGCTTGCACCTGACGGACGATCGCAGCGTCGGACTGGAGAATCTGCTGACGGCGATCGAGTTCGTGGAGTCGCGGCGGAAGTAGGGGCTGGCTTAGCGCTTCTGTCTAAAACGTTCTGGTCGAAGCATGGAGCAACTGACGCTAAACGCCAAGGCGGGAACCAGCCTCTTGGTTTTCCTCATTTATTTTCTCTTTTGCCCACTTTTGTACTGGCGGTTGCGCGCCCCCTTGCCGCGCGAATTCAGGCGGCTGGCGAGCGCCATGCTCGCGGCGCAGATTCTTGTGGCTGGCATGGGGCTTCTATATTCACCCGCTTCCGAGCGAGCTGAATGGCTATGGCATCACGACGGCGAGTGGAACATACCCTCGCTGCTTGCTTCGGCGCAGTTGGCTTCGATTGCCGCGATTGCCCTGCTGAATGGTTGGCTCGCCAAGGCACGTCCGATATGGTATCGCCTGTACTTTTCCCTTATTGTTTTGGCATTTGTCTTTGCATCGCTGGACGAGTTTTTCGTCGAGAAGAACATC
>JAAXID010000065.1 GCA_012270545.1 Anaerolineae bacterium
GGCCGGGGATGGGGTTAGAAAAGCAGAGTTCAGCCATTTAGACACTCCCCGAGCGGCTACACAGGGGAATGCAATCTTGGACATTGAAAAGGGCGACATGTCATGCCGCCCCAATTACATAGAAATAAGCTAGGGCTCAAGCCTCTTCAGCCGCTGAAGATGGCGCCCCTGTCAGCTCACGCCGAGTCCATGTTCTGGATGATTCGGGTCGCGAATTCGCTAGTGGGGACCTTGGTCGCGTTCTCCATTTGCCGCGCGAAGTCGTAGGTCACATAGCGCTGGTCGATGGTCTTTTCGTAGGCTTTGGTGATCAGGTCGGCCGCCTCGAACCAGTCCAAATGCTCGAGCATCATCACGCCGCTGAATAGCAGCGAACCGGGATTGACCATGTCCTTATTGGTGTATTTCGGCGCGGTGCCATGGGTCGCCTCAAATAGCGCGATTTCATCACCGATATTGGCGCCCGGCGCAATGCCTACGCCACCGACTTCGGCTGCCAGCGCGTCGCTCAAATAATCGCCATTGAGATTGGTCGTGGCGATGACATCATGTTCGCGCGGCCGCAGCAGCATCTTCTGAAACATGATATCGGCAATCGTATCCTGTATCAGAATCTTCCCAGTTGGCACGCTGCCATTGTGATTGGAAGCCACATCGTCCCATGAAATCGTCTTGTCGGGGAATTCTTCACGCGCCAGTTCATAGCCCCATTTCTGGAAGGCGCCTTCGGTGAACTTCTGAATGTTGCCCTTGTGCACCAGCGTAACGCTGCTGCGATTGCGGTCAATCGCGTATTGAATCGCAGCGCGTATCAAGCGCTTGCTGCCGAAGGGGCTGATCGGCTTGATGCCGAGGCCGGCGTCGGGGAAGAAATTGGTCGCGCCCAATTCGCATTTCAGAAACTCAGCCAGCTTTTTGTTTTCTTCGCTTCCGGATTCATACTCGATACCGGCGTAAGTATCCTCCGTGTTTTCGCGGAAGATGACCACATCCACATCCTCGGGGCGCTTCAGCGGACTGGGCACGCCATTGTACCAGCGCACCGGGCGCACGCAGCTATACAGATCCAGTACCTGTCGCAAGGTCACATTTAGGCTGCGGAAGCCGCCGCCGACCGGCGTGGTCAAAGGTCCTTTGATGCCGACTTTGTATTCGCGGAAGGCAGCGAAAGTCTCTTCCGGCATATAATCGCCGTCATAGATTCCCGCCGCTTTTTCGCCGGCGTACACCTCCATCCAGGAGACTTGCCGCTTCCCGCCGTATGCCTTTTCCACCGCCGCGTCCCAGATTCTCTTGCTGGCGGTCATTATGTCGTAGCCGATGCCGTCGCCTTCAATGAACAGCAATATCGGATTGTCCGGCACCTGCATCTTGCCATTGCTGAAGCTGATCTTATCACCGGAATCGGACACTGTGATCTTGTCGTATGCCATTCCGCACTGGCCTCCCATTTTCCACGGCTCAATTGCTCAAGTGGTTAATCCGCGAGATTATAGCACAAAAGCGCTTCATAGAAACCGGCTTCTTGCGGCTAGTTTTCCGACAGTTGAAACGTTCTTGAAGCGAACCTGAAGGGCGCTTGAAGCTGTCACAGCCACAGAATTCCCCACTCCCAGATTCTATGCTGGACATAGGGGATTCCGCAGTTTATGCTATAATGCTGTTTTGGCTGTCAAATGCAGTATCAAGACTTGGACCTACGCGTGCCCGGAGAGACGGCACGATGAACGCCCATTTATTTCTACGAGGAGCATCTGCATAGCACCCTACGAACGCAATACCATACGACGATTTGATACCCGTGGCCGGCTAGGCTGACGGGATGTTTTAGTTCGGAGCGAACACAAACATGGCAAGAAAACCCAAATTCAAAATCACGCCGATCGGAGGCCTAGGCGAAATCGGCAAGAACATGACGCTGTTTGAAAGGAATGGAGAAGGGTTCCTGATCGATTGCGGCATCATGTTTCCGGCGAACGACATGCACGGCGTCGACTACATCATCCCTGATTATCGCTGGCTGGAAGAAAGAGACGATATCCGGCTGCGCGGCGTCGCCTTCACCCATGGGCACGAAGACCACATCGGGGCGGTGCAGCATGTTATGAGGTCCTTTCCCGGCATACCACTCTACGCTACGCCACTAACGGCCGGTCTGCTGCAAGTCAAACTGAAGAATGCGCGGCTGTTGAAGTCGGCCGAGATTCACAGTTTTGATGCGGGCGACACCATCAAGATAGGTCCTTTCACGCTGCACAGTTTTCACGTCTGCCATAGCATTCCCGACTGCGTCGGTTATGGCATCGAGACGCCCTATGGCATGATCGTGCATACTGGCGACTACAAGTTTGACAACACGCCGGTACATGGCCGCAAGACCGATTATGCTAAGCTGGCCGGCTTCGCCCAGCGTGGGGTCGTACTGCTAATGGCCGATAGCACCAACGCCGACAGAACCGGCTGGACGCAATCCGAAGCCGTCATCGACGGCGCGCTCGACAAGGTCTTTCGCGGCGCAAGAGGCAGGATCATGGTGGCGACCTTCGCTTCACTCGTATCACGCGTGCAGCAAGTGGTCAATGCGGCGCGCAACCACAAGCGCAAGGTTTGCATCACCGGCTACACCATGTCCGAGTACGCCAAGATCGCGCGCAAGCTTGGTTACCTGGATGTTGATGATGACATGCTGGTCAGTATCGGGCAGGCGCAGGCTTTGCCGCCGCACAAGGTCGTGTTCATGGTTACCGGGTCGCAGGGGGAGCCGTCGGCCGTTTTGGGCAAACTGGCGAGTGGGCGACATCGTCAACTGGATGTGCGCGACGGCGATACGATTATCCTCTCTTCGCATCCAATCCCGGGTAACGAAGAAATGGTCTACCGCACCATCAATCGCCTGATCGAACGCGGCGCTGACGTCATCTACGATCCGATAGAAGCGGTGCATGTCTCGGGCCATGCCTGCCAGGAAGAGATGCGGCTGATGCTAAACCTGACGCAGCCACGGCATCTGATGCCGGTTCATGGCGAAGTCAGGCACTTGCACCTGCATGCCAAGCTGGCGGCCGACAACGGCGTAGCGGCCGAAAACGTTATCCGGGTGGAGAACGGCACAACTGTCGAATTGGATTCGCGCGGGATTAGAGTGGGCGAACGTCAGCCGGGCGGCTATGTCTTCGTTGATGGCAGCGGCGTCGGCGATGTCGGACGAGCGGTGATACGCGATCGTGAAATCCTGGCTCAGGATGGTTTTGTCCTGGTCAGCGTCAATGTCGATCAGCGCAGTGGCAAACTGATTGACGAACCACGCATCGTTTCGCGCGGCTTCGTCTATTTGAAGGATGCTGAAGATTTCCTCGATCAGATACGGGACAATATCATTGGCGTCGTCAACCGCAGTCGGCGTCTCAATGGCAATCGCCAGAGCCTGGTGGAAGAGAGCCTGGGCAAGATGATATATAACGAAACCAAACGGCGTCCAATGATTTTCAGCATTGTTAACGAAGTCTAGCTGGGGTGCGGTCCGGCGCGGCTTGCGCAATCCGCCCGCCAAGGCGACGAGCGCGCAGCTTTTCGTATTTGGTGTCAGTGTGATTGAAACAATCGGGAGTGCTGAACGCGATGCGCAAATCGGTCATTCGCGCAAACCAGGTCACGCGAGATCTCAAGCTGGGCACACACATTGTGCACGCGCTGCGCGGTGTGGATCTTACAATCTACGCAAAGGAAATGGTCGGCATCATTGGACCTTCCGGGAGCGGCAAGAGTACGCTGCTGGGCATCATTGGCGGATTGGACAGCCCGACCGCGGGCACGATCGAAATCGACGGTATTGATATCACCCGTATGAGCGAAGGGCAGCTGACCGACATCCGCAATCAGAAGATTGGTTTCGTCTTTCAGTTCTTCAATCTCATCCCTACCTTGACCGCGCTGGAGAATGTTGCCTTGCCCATCGAGTTCGCCCAGGTGCGCCGGCACAGACCCTTCAATCGCGCAAGTGAGCTGTTGGATATGTTGGGGTTGGGCGGCCGCTTTCATCACCGTCCCAGTGAACTGAGTGGCGGGCAGCAGCAGCGAGTCGCCATCGCCCGCGCGCTGGCGAACGATCCGCCGATACTGCTCGCTGATGAACCAACTGGCAATTTGGATACGCATTCGGGTGAGACGGTTCTGCAGGCGCTGAAAACGATACGAGATGAAAACGGGACGACGGTGGTCATGGTCACACACGATCAGTCGCTAGCTTCGCAGATGGATCGGGTGCTTACTCTGGTCGATGGCCGGATTGTCAACGGTATCGCAAGCGATCTTTCGAATGTCGAAGGGCGCCAGATTGAATCAGCGCGCGCGGAAGCCTAGCGATTTGGCACGCAATATGAACGCGCTATAATCGTCAGGGCGGGAAATTTGTGGCGTACGAGGACATCCCATGGCCGACGAATTCCATACTGTAGAGGTTGCCGGCGTCAAGCGCAATTTGCCGCTGATGGAGATTAAGCCGGGTGTCAAGATCGCGATCCTCAATATCTTGGGCGACTACGAATTTGTCAACGTGGCCAGCGCAGAACTGGCGCAGAAGCTGATGGGTCGCGATATTGAAGTATTGGTGACGGCCGAGGCGAAGTCCATCCCATTGGCGCACGCCATTAGTTCCAAAATGCAGCTGCCCTACGTCGTCTTGCGCAAGGCGCACAAACCCTACATGGGCGACGCCCTGCAGAGCGAAACGCTGAGCATTACCACGGGACAGCCGCAGACGCTGTTCCTCGATGCAAAAGATCGCCAATTGGTCGCAGGCAAGCGGATCGCCATTGTTGATGATGTGATTTCGACGGGAAGCACACTTCAAGGCATGCGCCTCATCATGGACAAGGCGGGCGCCATTGTGGCGGCCGAAGCAGCGATATTCACCGAGGGTGATCGCGCCCAGTGGTTCGATATCGTCGCGCTGGGACATCTCCCCGTCTGGGTGGAAGACCAAACCTGAAGCCCCGCGAGAATCGTGATAGAATCTCCGACAACTGTTTCAATCGTGTCGGAATCTCATCTGTATGTCGTCAGCGCGCACGGCAGTTGCGGCTTTTCTGGTCCTGGTAATCCTCATTGCCTTGAGTGGCGCGCTGCTTCTGCGTTCGCGTCCCGAGCCAATCCATATCACGATCAATCCTCCGCTGCCAACGGCAACGCCGGCGCCGACATCGACGCCGCTGCCGATACTGGTTTACGTCACCGGCGAAGTTGCGCGGCCGGGCACGCAGCACTTCTTGCCGTTTGGCAGCCGCGTTTTAGATGCGGTGACGGCCGCTGGCGGCTTTACGGATCTGGCGAACAAAGAGCTTGTCAATCTGGCTGGAATCCTTCGCGATGGTGACCAGGTTCATGTCCAGTCAATCGAGGCCAATCACCTGGACGGCGCCCTGCCCACGCCCTCCGGCGGCCGCTTGATTAATGTGAATACGGCGACTTTGGAGGAACTGGTCATGCTGCCCAATATTGGCCCGGTGACAGCGCAGAACATCATCGACTACCGCGAACAGGTAAGCCTATTTTCGGAGCTAGCGGATTTAGATGACGTGCCTGGCATCGGAGCGGCAACGCTTGCGAAACTGGGTGAATTGATCAGCTTCGACTAGCGGACGCGATCGCCCGATACCGCGTCAAAGAAGAGTGCGCGCGACCAATCCAGCTGACAGTGGACCGTCTCCCCCGGCTGAAAACGCTCGTGCAGCGGCACCTGGATTCGCCAGCGGCGCTTGCGCAGCCAGACTTCCAACAAAGTATACTTTTCGGCGTAGAAGGGGATGACGCGGTCTATCGTCGCGGGAATGCCAGTTTCGGCGTCACAGACTTCGATGTGTTCGGGGCGGATCCCGACGATGATTTCGCTGCCATTTGGCCGCGGGCGGGGCAGGGCGGCGCGCCCCATATAACTGCCATCCCATTCGCCATCGCTAACACGCCCCCAGAAGGCATTGATAGTTGGCGTTCCCAGGAATTCAGCTACAAAGAGGCTGTCAGGATCGTCGTGCAGGTCATGATATGGACCCGATTGAACGATGCGACCGGCGTTGATCACGACGATTCGATCGGCGACGCTCATCGCTTCGACCTGATCGTGCGTCACGTAAATCAGCGTAACGTTGAATTCCTGGATGAGCCGCTTCAGTTCCACACGCGCCTGCGCCCGAAACTTGGCATCCAGATTGGCGAAGGGCTCATCGAAGAGCAGCAGCTCCAGGTCGCGGGCGAAGGCGCGGGCAATGGACACCCGCTGCTTTTCGCCGCCGGAGAGATTGCGGGGAAATCGGCCCATCAAGCTTTCAATATCGACGCCCGTGATGTTGGCGACAGTATTGACATGCGCCGGCACTTCTTCCTCGCGATCACGCAGCCGCAGAAAGAAGCCGACCGTCTTGCGGCTTTCCCAATGCGGGATCAAGACATAGTTCTGAAAGACCATGCCAATCCCACGGTCTTCGATTGGTATCTCGTCAAGCGGTATGTCGTTGTAGAAGATTTCTCCGCTGTCGGGCTGGTCCAGGCCCGCAATCAATCGCAGCAGCGTGGTTTTCCCGCAACCGCTGGGACCTAGCAGCACCACCGCCTCACCATCTTCAACATGCAGATTAAAGTCCTTGATCGCCAGAACCGGCGTCAGTTTGCGGCTCTTGTCATAGAACGTCTTGCTCACATCCTTTAGTGTAATCGTTCTCATTACAAAGCCCGCGCTTCTGGGAATTATCCCATAGAATAACACATGGGCGGTCGGGAACCGACTTTACTGTCGGCTGAGCCGGGAGTGGCGATGTCATTGATACAACTCTTGTGCGTCTGGTATTGTAGGGGCGATCCTCGGATCGCCCGAAGCCTGAATTTGCCAATGCGGGCGACTNNAGAGTCGCCCCTACATCTAGGTTTATCTTAGACAGGATTATTGGTTGCCATATCCACAATTCATCACTCCCCTGAGCCTCGCTCTATAGCATTGCCTTCTCGGGTTGATATATAATGGGACGCGTACGGATATGCCTACAAGAGTCGAAATTGACCGGAGAACCAAGTTGTCCAAGACAATTCAGCCAGATCTTATACCCGTAACGACGTCAGACGATTGGCAGCCGGACGCGAAAACGCCACGTCGCCGGCCGCCATGGATCCGTGTGCGGGCGCCCAGCGGCGAGACCTATGAACGCGTGCGCGAACTGATGCGCAGCAAGACCTTGCACACGGTCTGTGAGGAGGCGCAATGCCCCAATCTCGGCGAGTGCTGGGGCAAGGGCACGGCAACCTTCCTGATGATGGGCGATACCTGTACGCGCAGCTGCGGCTTCTGTGATATCAAAACCGGACTGCCCAATCCGCTCGATTGGGGCGAGCCAAACCGTATCGCGGAGAGCGTTCGCGCGATGGGCCTGCAGCATGTCGTGATCACGAGCGTCAATCGCGACGACCGACCAGATGGTGGGGCGCCACTGTTCTCCATGGTGATTCGTCGAATTCGCCAGTTGCAGCCCGGCTGTTCAATCGAGGTGTTGATACCGGATTTCAAAGGCAGCGAACTCGCCTTGAAGATTGTGTTGGACGCGCAGCCTGAGATTCTGAACCATAACGTCGAGACGGTGCCCCGTTTGTTCAAGAAGGTGCAGCCACAAGATCGTTACGCCTGGGCGCTGGCGACGCTGGAAAATGCGAAGCGAATGGATTCAATGGTTCTGACCAAAAGCGGGATCATGCTCGGCCTCGGTGAGACGCTTGACGAAGTCCGCGAGACGATGGCCGATCTGGTGAACATTGGCGTCGACATTCTGACGCTGGGCCAATACTTGCAGCCGAGCAAGGACCATCTGCCGATCGAACGCTATTATACGCCGGAGGAGTTCGCTGAGCTGCGCGAGACCGGGCTGCAAATGGGATTCAAGTGGGTGGAAAGCGGGCCCTTAGTGCGCAGCAGCTATCGGGCGGCTGAGCAGGTGAGGGAACTCTCGCGCCTGGATCATTTTCGCCTGCGCGCGATCAAGTCAGGTTGAACGGACCATTCATCCGCCGTGTCCACTATTGTCCAGGTGGATCAATTAGTAAGCAGATTGGAACCGTAGGCGAGTTGAAGTAGTGAGGGGATAGCATGAGCGCGTTTTTCGCCAATCGGCGCGGGCAACCGGAAGCGGAAGCACAGGAGTCGGCGCCGGAGGTGCCCGCCGGTCGGCCCGTCGGCTTCGATACGGTCATTGGCTCGAACACCAGCTTCGAAGGCAGTTTTGTCAGTTCGGGCAACGTGCGTATGGACGGTCAATTCGCCGGCTCGCTTGAGATCAGCGGCAATATCCTAGTGGGCGAATCGGCCGATATCCACGCCGATATCAATGCCCGCAACATTTCGATCGCGGGAACGGTTCGCGGAAATGTCACCGGCAACAAGGTGCAGCTCCTGCGGACGGGGCGCATTTGGGGCGATATCAGTGCTTCCGCGCTCACCACGGAAGAGGGCGCCTTCATCGATGGCAAGATAACGATGGTCGGGCACTCGGCCACCCGTCCGCCGACCGACGAGGAAATCGACGAGCATGAGGCTGCGCTCAATTCGATTAAGGAATCCGCTGACGCTGACGACGTGATCGAGGCTGAGCTCGCGCTTGAAAGCGCCGGGTCGGACGATCAGGCGGGTGAAGAGCCAGCCGGTGATGATCAACGCTGAACAGAAATTACCGCGTCTTCTCTCCCGGAAATCCAAGTTCGTATTCCGCTGTTGCATTAAATCGACTGGGCGCTGATTCCGCCGTCGAGAACGAATACCGCGCCAGTCGTGAAGTCCGAAGCTGACGAAGCCAGGTACAGCGCTATGCCATTGATGTCGCTCGGCTGACCGATTCGCCCCGCCGGCGTCTGCGCCAGGACCTGATCGAGCAGCTCCGGATTGCCCCAAAGCGCTTGGGCGAATTTCGTCCGCACCAGGCCGGGCGCGATGGCATTGACCTGAATATTGTCGGCGCCCAGTTCAACAGCAAGCGTCTTGGTCAAGCTGATGACGCCGGCCTTCGTAATGCTGTAAATGCCTTGATTGCGTCCTGGCGTTATTCCCACGATGGACGCGACATTGATGATCTTGCCGCCGCCGCCTTTGCGCATCGCCTTCACCGCCGCTTGCGACAGCCAGACATTGCCCATCAGGTTCACTTCGATGGTCTTTTGCCAATAGCTGTCCGCTGCCTCGAGGGTGGCGCCGAAATGCGGGTTGGTCGCCGCGTTGTTAACCAGAATGTCAACCGTGCCGAAGTGACTTAGCGTTTGATCGACCAGGGCCTTGAGCGCAATCTTGTCGCCATTGTGCGCGGCTATGCCGATCGCTTCTCCGCCACCCGTGCGAATGGCAGCGGCCACTTCATCAAGCGCATCCTGCTTGCGGCTGGCGAGCGCGACTTTGGCGCCGGCCTGGGCGAATGCCTCCGCGATAGATTTGCCGATGCCGCGTGAAGCGCCGGTTACGATGGCAACCCGCCCGCTCAGGTCGAAAAACTCCGCCAATCCGTCTCTCCTGTCACCATTGGGTTTCGCGGTTGCTTCCGAGGCCCGTGTCGCCTTCGCGTCAGGCGCGTTCCTTCGGGATGCTGCCCAGCAAGGGCAGGCCCAGTCGGCGCAGATCGTCTTGATGATAAATGGTCGGATCGATGTATTCAGCGACGAACGCGATCGCGAGCCCGACCAGGAGCGCTATACCCATACGGATGAGGGGCGCGAGGCGCGTCATCAACCCGGGCGGCGAGGGGGCAAGCTCGCGCTGTTCCAGGATCGTAACCTGGGCCGCTTCACCGCCCAACTGCGGAAAATATTTCTGGCTGCGGTTGCCTAGCGCAAGCGCCGCGGCATCGGCAATGGCGCTGAGCGACTTGCGATTGAGATGACTCAGATAAACGACGCCAACGCTGCGCACGTTATCGGCGGCGATCTGAAGGCCCTCCAGCGACACCGGTGTTTCACCGAGCACGCTCCCGATCTCGCCGCGGAAACTGGCGCTTCTTACCCAGTCTGTCAAGGCGTCGACCGTATATTCAGACGCGAGCCAGATATCGGTGTAGTCAGTTTCGCGTTCCGATATATTGAGTTTCTGAGCGGCGCTGTAGCGAATCTGCGTAGTAAATCCGCCGCCAAAGTCCGCGTTATCCCGCAGTAGGTCGGGAATTGAAACAACCGCGCTCAAGACGACTGGCAAGACGATCAGCCACCAACGGCGAAGCACTATGCGGATTATCTCTCTGTACTCCATTGGAATCATCTCTCTGTAGCTATGACGGGGTCCCGATATTGAAACTTCTGATTGGATGTACGCGCTCGCCAGGCTTGCTCAACAAATGCGTTGATGCGCTTGACAAACAGGCTCGTATCGAATTTCCTGGCGTGCCTTCGGATCTCTTGCGGATTGTACGCTCGCTCATCAAAGTTTCGCCAGACTTCTTTCAGGCTGTCTATGGTCATCTCGGGAAAATGCTCGCCGGTGACGCCGGGGACAACGGTATCCAGCGCGCCGCCGGCGCCAAAAGCGATGACGGGCCGGCCCGCGGCTTGCGCTTGCACCGGCGCAATGCCAAAATCTTCCAGCCCAGGAAATATCAGCGCCTTGCAGCGGGCCAGCAAGCGTGGCAATTCGGCCTCCGGAACGAAGCCAAGAAACTCGATGTTAGCGCCCGCCAAGGCCTGCAGCCGCTCGCGGTCGCGTCCGGCGCCGGCGATCTTCAGCTTCAAGCCCAGCTCCGTCGCCGCTTGTATGGCTAGATCAATGCGCTTGTAGGGTATCAAGCGGGATACAACGAGATAATAGTCTTCAACATCTTCCGAGTCAATCGAAGCAAAACGAGCCGTCTCCACCGGCGGGAAGATGACGGTGGATTCGCGCCGGTAGAAGCGACTTATGCGCTCCCTAACCGCTGTGCTGATCGCAATGAAATGGGTGACCCGCTGCGCTGCTGAGTAATCCCAGCGCTTCAAAAGGGCGACGAGGGGCTTCAGGAGCAGTGTCGCGGTTTTGCCAAGATCCTCGCCGGCGAGGTAGTTGTCTAATTGCCAAACATAACGCGTCGGCGTCAGGCAATAGCAAATGTGCAGGCTCTCTGACGGAAAACGCAAACCGTGGCAAAATCCGCTCTTGTTGCTCAGAATCACATCAAAGTTGTCGATTTCGAGCTTGTTCCAGGCGAGCGGATACAGGGGCAGATAGACTTGGTGGCGCCTGTGTATCCCCGGCAGGCGATTGATCCAGAGCGTGCGGATCTCCCAATCCCGATAGTGAGCGGGCATGAGCGTTTTGGCGAATATGCTGGTGTAGACGGGGCTGATGGGATAATTGCGCTTGAGCGCTTCCAGCACATCTTCCGCGCCGCCGATTTGATTCAGCCAGTCATGAACCAGCGCGATCTTCAAGTGAATCCCCCATCAAACACGTACCAGATGACACAGGCGAGTCGCGTTTCTTCTGGCAACGCACGGCCTTAACGCATCTCGCCGATAGCTAGCTCTTGAACTGGTCTGAATGATCGTCGATGGGCGGCGCAGGGACCGTACTGACGGAGAGCCCTGAGGTGCGCCGGCGTGCCGTAGCCCTTGTGCTGCGCGAACCCGTAGTCCCTGTATTGTCCGTCGAGAGCCTGCATATAACGGTCGCGCCAGGTTTTGGCGAGCACGCTGGCGCAGGCGATGGTCAGCGAATGCTTGTCGCCATCGACAATGCTCACCTGGGCGATATCGGAGCGCTCGGGCCAAGGCATGTAATCCAAAAAAAGGCAATCGGGAACGGCGGCGGTTTCAGCAAGCGCGTGCTCGAGAGCGCGCTGCATTGCCGCTTTAGTAGCATCCACGATGCCTTGCCGGTCAATCTCTTCAGCGCTGCTGTGCCCGATTCCCCAGACGGACGCGACATTCTTGATAGCGCCGCTGAGCTGTTCACGCTCTGAGGCGGTCATCTCTTTGCTGTCGCGTACGCCGCGCAGCGCTTTGGCGAGATCGCTTCGCTCGAGGGGTAAGGCGACGGCGGCTGCGGCAACGGGACCTGCCAGGGGACCGCGCCCCGCTTCATCAATGCCGACGATGAGGCGGAAGCCGGCGCGGAAATAGTGGCGTTCGTGCTGCAAGCTCGCCGTCTTCGACCGGATCTTGCGCTCAGCCATAAACGCCCCGGCGCCAATTACCCCGAATTTCCCAAATCTCGCGCAGCAGCTTGATCGAGTCGTCCCAAAGCCGCATCGTGGAGTAGGGATCATAATACCAGGTGATCGGTACTTCCTTGACTTTGTAACCGCGCCGTTTGGCGATGAATAACAGCTCCACATCGAAACCGATTCCATTCATCCGCTGAACAGAGAAAAGATCTTCCGCGACCCGTCTGCTGAACAGCTTGAAGCCGCATTGCGTGTCTTCATATTCCCTGATGGCGGCAACTTTTATGATGAAAGTGGCCACACGCCCCATGATATGACGATACTCGGGTTCGTCAACTCGGGCGGCGCCCGGCGCTTCGCGGCTGGCGATGACGATGTCGTACCCGTTCGATTCCGGTGGCAAGAACTTCACGAGGTCATCAATGCGCATGGAAAGGTCGGCGTCACAGATGAAGCGCCAGTCTCCCGTTGCCGCCAGCATCCCTTGCTTGACCGCCAGCCCCTTGCCGCGAAAATTGTTAGGAGATTGGATAACACTCAGGTATGGATACTCGCCAGCGCAGTCAAGAGCGACTTCATAGGTGCGGTCCCGGCTGCCATTCTCAACAATAATGACTTCGGCCTCAAAGGGCTGCGTCTGCAGGAATGCGTCAATCTGAGCCAGACTCGGCGGCAGCCGACTCGCTTCGTTGTGCGCCGGTATAACAATACTCAGAAACGGATTGCTCAAAGCTGAGTCTCCATGGGCAGGGTTATAACCAGGACCTGAATTCAGACTCCATCATACGCGATAATCGACATTATTACACGCGCGCACGAGCGCGTACGCAAATGACCGCCGCGGGCGCCGTTTAGACCGGCGTTAGGATGCTGTCGATGTAGTCGTCCGTGACGCGTTTCGCCGCTTGAATGCGCTTTCGCTTCGCCAGGGCGCCGCGGATGCTCAGAGCCCCAGTTATCATCCCACGCAGTCGCGCGCGCGCTTCGCGACCACGCCACGATTTCACCGATCCCCAGAGCAACAAAAGCTGCCGCGCCAGAATCCGGCGCGCATACTTGCGCAGCAGGCTCGCTGGCATATTTTTGACGATGAGCCAGATACCGTTGCGACCATCGTGATAGCTGGCGGTGACGCCACCGCCGGTCGCCGACAGATGGTGGAAGACAGTCGCCCGCGGTTCGTACCAGACCTTGTAGCCCCCCAATTGCGCGCGCCAGGCAAGATCGACATCCTCGAGCAGGAAAAAATAATCGGCGTCGAGCGTTCCGATTTCCGCGAGCATTGATTTTCGATACACGGCTGATCCACCGCAGGCGGAAAAGACATACTCGCCTCGATCATATTGTCCCGTATCCCACTCCCAGGCGCCGCGATTGCCCGCCCGGCCGTCGATCGTGAAGAAGTCCCCCGCGGTGTGAAAGCGATCACGTTGCTCGAATAGCAGCATCTTGCTCGCGACGATTCCGGCATCGGGATGATCCTCAAAGGCCGCCACCACTTGTTCGGCCCAGTCGGGCTGGACCTCGGTGTCGTTGTTGAGCAGAGCGATATACGTGCCTGTCGCCGCCTCCATGCCTACGTTGCAAGCGCCGGTAAAACCGCGGTTTTCCTCAAGTTCGATCAGGTGCATTTCCGGGTACCCGCTCCTGACGAAGTCTTGCGACCCGTCGGAAGAGGCATTGTCGACAAGTATCACTTCAATATCGGCGAGCGTTTGATCGCGCAGCGCGCCAAGACATGTGGGGAGGAAGCGCTTGCCATTCCAGTTGGGGATGACGACGGAGAATCGGTCCGTCATCAACCAGCCGCCTCGGCGTCAAGGAAGGCGCGCACGGCCTCCTGCCAGGGGCGCAGTCGAATCCCTATACTCGCGCCGGCATGATTCGCCAGGGCGGTGTATTCGGGTGGCAGAGAGGGCCGCGGCCACTCATGTCGGCTGATGCGCTCGATCGGCCTATCGGCGAAACCAGCTTCGTCCAGCGCGAAGCGGGCGAACCCCCAGCGGCTGACGGCGCCTTCGTTGACCAGATGATAGATGCCGAAGCGCTCGGATTCGATAAGGCTCACGATCGCCGCCGCCAGGTCCTTGGTGTAGGTTGGGTTTGCCACCTCGTTGGTTACGACGCGAAGCGACTTGCCATCGCGCGCCGCGCCGAGGATCGCCTGGAGAAAATTGCGCCCGCCATGGGCGAATAGCCAGGCCGTACGAACGATGTAATGCCGCGGATTTACGTGGGCAACGGCGCGCTCGCCATACCATTTGCTATAGCCATAAGCGTTGACGGGATTTGGGCGGTCGAACTCGGTGTACGCGCGATCAAGTTTGCCGTCGAAGACTTCGTTGCTGCTGACGTACAGAATTGGAATGCCGAGTTGCGCCGTGATCGCAGCCAGGTTCCCGGTCCCAAGCCCGTTGATGCGCAGCGCCTTCCGCGGATTCAGCGCGCAGCTATTGACATCGGTCCAAGCGGCCGGGTGAAGGACGAGAGCGGGACGAATGCCAGCGACAAGTCGGCGGCATGCCTCGTAATCGCTGATGTCCAATTCATGGCTGACCTCGCCGACGATGTCCGCAGCCACCACTTGATGCTGGCGCCTTAGCCGCGCCATGAGCTGGCTGCCTAATCTTCCGGCAGCGCCTGTGATAAGTATCTTCATAGTGCCATAGGGTCAATTGACGGCATCAGTGAATTCAACTGGACCTGGTGTGACACCAGGAATAAAGAACAGTAGGCGGCCTGTGAAGTGGTCATCATTCCGACGCTGCGAGTCGTTCCCCATATTGGCGCTTGTAATAGTCGAGGTATTCGCCNNGTTTTGATCTTGCGCCACCACCATTCGTTTTCCAAGTACCAGTTGACGGCAGCTTCCAGCCCAGCCTCGAAATCGTACTCCAACTGCCAGCCCAGCGCCCGCGCTTTCGCCGCTGACATCGCGTAACGCCGATCGTGACCTTCGCGATCGGGGACAAATCTGATCAGTGATTGCGGTTTGCCCAGCATTTCCAGGATGCGGCGCGTAACATCAATGTTGAGTCGCTGATTCTCTCCCGCCAGGTTATATGCCTCGCCTGACTCACCCGTATGCAGAATCCGATCGACGCCGCGCGCGTGATCATCGACATGGAGCCAGTCCCGAATCTGCTGGCCGT
>JAAXID010000182.1 GCA_012270545.1 Anaerolineae bacterium
CGCTGATGGATCATATCGATCATCCAATCGGCGCCGGGGAAGAAGCTGTCATCGAGCTCAGCCGGTGGCGTAATCCAGTTGCGCGAACCCAATACAGCGACCGGGGCATCGAGATAATCAAAGGCGAGCTGAGAGATATTCGATGCCATGGTATGCAGGAAAGAGCCACGCTCAGTCGCATCCGAAGCGAGCAAGACCAGCCCCGTCTTCCTGACCGATTCGATGATCGGCCTGTAATTCAGCGGATTGAGGAAGCGCGCGTCAATCACTTCGGCGCTAATATCGTGTTCGCGTTCCAGTGTTTCAGCCGCTTCCAGCGCCCGGTAGAGTGTCGCGCCGATGGTGACGATGGTGATGTCGCTGCCCGACCGGTGCCTGTAGGGTTCGCCCTCTTCGACTTCGTAATAGCCGATCGGCACGCCAGCGCTGAAAAGCGTCTCCGGCTGACTGTACAGGCGCTGGCTCTCGAAGAAGACAACCGGATCGGTACCGCGTAAAGCGCGGTTGAGCATGCCCTTGGCATCGTAGGAGGTGGCAGGAAAGTAGACCTTCAAGCCGGGAATATGAGCGACGAGCGAGCTCCAGTCTTGCTAATGCTGCGCGCCGTATTTCATGCCGACAGAAACGCGCAGCACCAGCGGCATCCGCAGAACCTTCGCCGACATCGCCTGCCACTTCGCCATTTGGTTAAAGATCTCGTCGCCGGCGCGACCTATAAAGTCACAATACATCAGTTCCGGCACCGCCCGTCCGCCCGCCAGCGCGTAACCGACCGCCACGCCCACGATCGCCGCTTCCGATATGGGACTGTTGAAGAGACGGTGATAAGGGATCGCTTCGGTCAAGCCGCGGTAAGCGCCGAAAGCGCCGCCCCAATCGCGGTTTTCCTCGCCGAAGGCGATCATGGTCGGGTCGGCGTAGAAGCGGTGAATCATCGCCTCGAAGATGGCTTCGGCATAGGTCAGTGTCTTGAGCTTCGGATGCGGCTCGCCCCGCTCGTCAAAGGCATAGCGGTGCTTGCCGGCCGTGATTTTGAGACGCGATTCGGTAAGCAGTTGCAGAACCTCCGGTTCGCGCGCTTCTAGCGATTCAATCAACTCATCAGAGAACATTAACCCGCCGATAGCGTCGCCGGAGGCATCAAGACGAGGCGAGCGATCAAGATCGACGGCGGCGGCGACCTTGACGACCTGGTTGATGACGCTCTCTTGGATGTCGGCAAGCATCGTGGCATCGGCGTGCCCGTTGACACAGAGGTACTCGCCGAAGCCGCGAATCGAATCCTGCTCGCGCCACAACTCAATCTCGTCGCGCCCGCGATAAGACGAGGCGTCACTCGGCGAATGCCCGCTGTAACGATAGGTAATCACATCCAGCATCGCCGGTCCGCGCCCTTCAAGGAGCAGCGTTTTCACCCGTCGCGTGGCGTCAGCCACCGCCAGCGGATCGTAGCCATCGACCCGTTCGCTGTGCATGGCTTCGGCGTTGACGCCCAAGCCAATCCGTGCCAGCATGCCGAAGCCGAGCGTCTCGCCTTGCGGCTGCCCGCCCATGCCATAGAAATTGTTCATGAAATTGAAGAGGATCGGTGGCGCGCCACCCAACTCCGCGTCCCACAGCGTACGATACTGATCCATCGCCGCGAAGTTAATCGCCTCCCAGACCGGTCCGCTGGCGACAGACGAGTCGCCGATATTGGCGATGACGATGCCAGGCTTGCGGTTGATTCGTTTGAAGAGCGCCATGCCGAGGGCGATATCGGCCGAGCCGCCGACGATGGCGTTGTTGGGCATGATCCCAAAAGGCGGGAAGAAGGTATGCATCGAGCCGCCCATGCCTCTATTGAAGCCGGTTTCGCGCGCGAATATCTCGGCGTAGGCGCCGTAAAGCAGCCAGGCTGATGCCAGCGCCCGCTCATCGGCGAAATCATCAATCGTCTCGACGACGCGCAGGGCGGCGCCGTCCATGGCGTCTTCCATGGTTTTCAGCAGGCGCGCTTCGTCGAGCTTGCGGATGGCGGAGAGTCCCTTGGCCAGGATCTCGCCGTGGCTGCGGTGGGAACCGAGGATGAAGTCCGTCGGTTCCAGGTGGATGCACTGCCCGACCGCGGCCGCTTCCTGGCCGATCGACAGGTGGGCCGGTCCCGCGTGACTGTAGCGGACGCCGCGATAGAGGCCTTCCTTCTTGAAGCGGTCCAGCGCCGTCTCAAACTCGCGGATCAAGCACATATCGTGATAGATGTTGACGAGCTGCTTGCACGAATAAGCGGCGGCCTCCGCTTCGGGGTTGGAGACGTAAGCGTTGACCGGAATCTCCGGCGCGCGGATTGTGGAACGCTGGCGCTCCTCAGCGGGGTCTATCGTCAGCGATTTTGGCATTCTCTCGTCCTCAGCGTCGCACGGACGACCCACTGGGTCGCCCCTACATCCCTAGCGCGAACAAATCAATCTCCGCCAAGCGTCGCGTCTCCGCGGATAGTTCTTTCAAGCTGAGCGCTTCGGCATTGCGGATGACCGGAACGAGAAGCCCGCGCTCCGTATCCATCGCCATGCCCAGATGCACCTCAGTAGGCAGCTCGCTGTGTGCATTTGCACGTTAGGCGTACATTTACACAGAGTGTAGCCCGTCGCCGAGAAGTTGTCAAGAAACAGGGCAATTCTGGTAAAATGACGTCATTCACCAGCAGGAACAGCGAGGGACAGCGATGAGTTTTCGTTTGCAGCACGTCAGCATACCGCGCCCGCCCGGCAGCGAAGATCTCACGCGAGCCTTCTATGGCGACCTGCTCCGTTTGACTGAGATCCCCGCCCCCAACAGCATTTCTGAGATGGAGGTGATCTGGTTCAAACTGGGGGAGGATGCCGAACTGCATTGCTTCCGCGAGGAGCCGCTGAATGACCCATCGATTCGGCATTTCTGCCTGGTTGCAGATGACCTCAAAAGTATGCGGCGCAAGCTCAGCGACGCTGGTTACGCGCCATACGATGTCGAAGCGATCCCCGGGCGCCCGCGCTTCTTCTGCCGCGATCCCTTCGGCAACATCATCGAATTCACCACGATTGTTGGCGATTATATGGACTTGCAGCAGGGCTGAACGGAAAGGGCCCCGATTCCTGCTGTATCATGCGAAAGGCTAGCCGTAACCTTGCCCGTAACGCAGCGGTCCGCGCCAGGCCGCCGAATTCTGCGCGCGCAGTTTGTCGACATCCAGCGAGATATCACTTACCAGCAGGTCGCCATCAACGACAGCCGGACGGTCATTGACGCGCAAATAGTCAATCAAGCCCGCCTTCAGCGCCGCCTGGGCAGACGCGTATTCGGGCTGGCCCGCCAGGTTATAGCGATCGTCGGGGTCCTTGCCCGCATCAAAAAGCTGCTCGACGCCGCCAGCAAAGTAATAGATGTACTTCAAGCGACCGTCGGTGGCGAAAACCGAACCCCGCGTCTCGCCGAAAATCACCCGCTCCTGGGGCAGGCGCAGCAGCGAAATGCCATCCATATCTGAATCAGGCTGCAGACCGGCCAGTTCCAGCAAAGTCGGCGCGATATCGGCCGTCAGCGCTGGCGTCGAGACGCGCTGGCTGTACCTCGCATGCTGTTGCGGCAGACGCAATATGATCGGCACGCGCGCCGACGACTCCAAATACGTAGATTTGGCGAAAAGACCATGATCGCCCAGGTGCTCACCATGATCGGAGGTGATGACGATGACGGTGCTCTCGTAGAGTCCTCTGCTTTGCAATTCGCCAAATAGACGTCCCAACTGGTAATCAATATGCGTGACCTGGCCGTAATAGTGACGCCGCGCTCGCTTCAGAACTTGCGGCGATATGCGGTCGGCATTCCGCGCGATGCGATCGGCGATTAAGGACTTCGGCTCGTCAGTCGCCCCCACCCAATCGCCGACAATTGCTTCGGGAATCTCAAAATCATCATACATGCGATCGAAGGGCGCCGGCGGATCGAAGGGGCTGTGGGGCGCCTCGAAGACCATCCAGAGCATGAACGGACATTCGGGATCGCGCCGCCCCAAGAAGCGAATGCCCTCATCGACGATCCAATGCGTATGGGTCAGGCGCTCCGGCACAGCGCTGACCGCCGGATAAACTTCGTTGCCGCCCAAGCCATGCCCGCGATAGAAGCCGCCGTAACCCCGCTCTTCCAAGAAATTGACATAATCGTTCGGATGCAAGCTGATGTCTTCAAATCCAAAACGGGCGCGCTCGGGCCAGAAGTGCATTTTGCCAACCGCCTTGGTCTGATAACCCGCTTCGCGCGTCAGGCGAAATGGCAGGCTCTGTTCCTTCTCGATCGGCGTACGCGGTCCGCTCAAAAAGTTATGCGGCATGCCATGCTGGCTGGCGGTGAAGCCGGTCAGCATCGTGGCGCGCTGCGGCATGCAGATGGGACAATCGGCATAGGCGCGCTCGTACCAGATGCCTTCATAGGCGATCTGATCGAAATGCGGCGTCATCACCGGGTGGGCGCTGTCAGCGATGCCGAGACAATCGCCGCGCCACTGATCCAGCACGATGTAGACGATGTTGGGTTTTTCCCTGACTGAGGGATCCAAGGGCGCTATCCCTTGAGGCTGCCCTGCGCTGTCACGCCGCTGATTAAGTGCTTCTGCCCGAAGTAGAAGACGACCAGCATCGGGATGATCATCAACATCGAGAAGGTCATGATCATGTTGAGGCTGTTGTCCTCGCCCTCGAAGCCCTGCAAGGCGTTCAAGCCCAGCGCCAAGGTCCAAAGTTCCTTGTTCGAACCCAGGTAAATCAGCGGATTGAGGAAGTCATTCCAGGCGAAGGAAAAGGCGAAGATTGATACCGCCGCCAGCACGGGCCGCGACATCGGCATAAATATCCGCCACCAAACGCCGAATTCAGAACAGCCGTCAATGCGGGCCGAGTCGTAAATGTCTTCCGGTATGCCGCGGAAAAACTGCCGGTACAAGAAGATATAGAAGGCATTGTGCCCGAGGAGGCGTGGCAAGATCAGCGGACCGAAGGTGCGCGTCCAGCCGATCTCATCGAAAAACAGAAACAGCGGGATTAATCGCACCACATAGGGCAGCATCATCGTCGCCAGCAAGATGCCAAAGAAGATATTGCGACCGGGGAAAGGAATGCGGGCGAAGGCGTATCCGGCCAGCGTGCAAGGCACCCAGGCGCCGAACAGCGCCGCCACGACGATGACCATCGTATTGCGCGTATATTGGAGGATCGGGCGAACTTCAAATAGATTGGGATAGTTCTCCCAAGCCACTGGGTCCGGGATTAATTCAAGCCGGCGAATCGTGATCTTGTCGCGCGTCTTGAGCGAAGTTGAAACCGTCCAAAGCAGCGGCACCATCATCACAACCGCGCCCGCGGTCAGGATCGCATAGATGATGATGTGGCGAACCACTTTGGCTTTGGGATCTTCAATCATGCCAACATCCTAGTGCAGCAGCCTAAGTCTCATCGTCTTGCGCGTCCCCATAGAAAACCCAGCGATTGGACGAATAAACGAGCATGATAGTCAACACAAATATGATGAGGAACAGGATCACCGAAAGCGCGGCCGAATAGCCAAACTCAAAATCTCGAAAGGCTTTATTGTACACATGTAGCATGTACACAAGGCCAGCCTGCAAGGGTCCCCCATTGGTCCCGATGAGAATGAAGACCTGTTCGAAGACTTGGAAGCCGCCGATCAAACTCATCAGCAAGTTAAAGAAAATCGTCGGCGTCATCAAAGGGACGGTGATAAAGAGGAGGCGCTGCCAGCCGGTGCCGCCGTCAATCGCGGCCGCCTCATACAGATCTTCCGGGATGCTCTGCAAGCCGGCGAGGAAGATGATCATCTGCGCGCCGAAACCCCAAAGGCTGAGCAAGATCAGCGACGGTTTAATCGCGTCCGGCGACGAGAGCCAGCGCACCGGCGTGACGCCGATCAGCACGAGGAACTGATTGAGGAAGCCATAGCGCGTGTTAAGCAAACCGGCGAATATCACCGTCGCCGCCACCAAGGGCACGACCGACGGCACGTAGAAAAGCGTGCGATAAAGCTCCATCCCACGCACGCGCAGATTTAATATCAGCGCGATCAAGAAGGCGAATATCAAGCGCAAAGGCACGCTGAAGCCCAGGTAATAGACCGTGTTGTACATGCTCTTGCCGAAGAGCTTGTCATCAGTGAAGATTTCGATGTAGTTTTCCAAGCCTATCCAGGGCGGCACGCCGCGCGTACCGATCTGATAGTCGGTGAAGCTCAGGTACAGATTGTAAATGAAGGGCAGCGCGTCAAAGATGATGAAGCCGGCGAACCAAGGGAAGATAAAGGCGAAGCCGATCAAAGCGCGATTGCGGAACCACCATTCCTGCAAGCGCAGCTTCCAGGTGGATGCAGCGTGGGATGGCTTTGCCTTAACAGACGCCTGCGCCATTGTATCCCTTTTTTGAGTCTGTTGCTGAACGGGCGACCCATCGAGTCGCCCCTACTAGGCTTCTGAAAGCGGGTTGCTCTCAATCTCAATCAGATGACAGCCAGTTTCGATCACGTTAGCCCCTCCCCGAAGCTTCGGGGAGGGGGTTTGAGGCTGGGGTTGACACTACATATTCGCGGCGTCAAACTCCGCCCAGAATTCGTCCAATAGCGCCTGCATCTCGGCATGGGCATCATTCAGCGCGTCCGCCGGCGACTTCACACCGAACAGAGCTTCCTCGACAGCGTTGGCAAGGAGCTCAGACAACTGTCCTTGAACCGGTGTGATCGAAA
>JAAXID010000017.1 GCA_012270545.1 Anaerolineae bacterium
TTGATTATTCTACTGGTAAGATGCACTCGCCGCACTTTTGCGCGCAGCATCCGCAAGTCTATGTTGACCATCGAAGGAATGCAAGACCCAAATTGCATATCATGACAATCCCCAGTCGATGTTGCATTGCAGCGCCCAGCCGTATCAGTACAATTATCTAGTGTTATCGATCTATATTTGCGAAAGATACGAGGCCTGTGGTCAGAAAAACGCGATCTGCCCTGAAGCAGCCATTCTATTTGTGGATCGTAGGCGTTTATCCCATCTTCCACCTCTACCATGAAAACTACGGCTTGGTCATCGATCGTGAGGTCCTGCCAATCACAGCTGCGGTGCTCGCCGCGACCACAGTCGCCTTCTTCCTGACGAAACGCTTATTCCCCGATGTCCACGCCCGCGCCTTCATTCTCGCAATTTGGAGCCTGATGTACTCGCTGAGCGGGCACATCTACATCGAATTGATCATACCGCGATCACTCGCTGTCTGGACGCTCGCTCTCATTCTCATTTTTGTCATACTGACCCACTTGTTGAAGCGGCCACGCTTTGGCGGGAACTACGCCTATCTAACAGCCACGTTTAACATCATCGCCACGGTCATGTTTGCCCTGCAGCTGGCCGGGCTCGCATCTCGCATCGCCGGGGATCTTCGCACCGAGTCAATCGCCGATGCCTACATGGCAGCGCAAACCCAGCGCCCCACCACCGAGAAGGCGCTGGACTCGCCAGAATTGCCCGATATTTATTACATCATTCCCGATGGCTATCCCAGCGATGCCTGGCACAAGGAGGCGATGAACCACGACAACTCGGCATTTACCCAAGCCTTGCAGGCGCTCGGTTTTCAGGTGGTGGCTCATGCGCAATCCAATTATCCAGGTACTTATCTATCCGTATCGTCGACACTAAACATGCGGTATTTCGACAGCAACCCGACAAATTTCCGCGACTTAGACTTCTTGCGCCTCGCCATCGGCAACAGCGAGGCCGCGCGCGAACTGATGCGGCGCGGCTATACCTATGTGCAACTGAGATCTGGGTGGATTGGTCCAAGCCCAATCGCCGACATCAACCGCAACATCACGACGCAAGGACCCATCGACTTGCATTATGCCGACGTCTCATTTGCGTCAAGCAAACTAATTCTCGCCAAGCAGAGCTTTTCTCGTCTGTACATTGATACAACCATGCTGCGCGCGGTCAGATCACAAGTGGCGAAGCTGCTACCCGAATCCGATGCAAAGGAGCTGACACGATTCGCGCCAGAACACTTTCTGTATAGTCTTGCCGAGCTGGAAAGGATCGCGCAAATGCCGGAGGCGACCTTTACCGTCGCCCATCTGATAAAGCCGCACTATCCAGTGACATTCAACCGCGAGGGCGAACTCATAACTGCAATCTATCAAGCAAGTCCCGAGCAATATTTAGCCGAGCTGCACTTCGTCAACAAGCGGATTCTGGCAACACTCGCAAAGCTAATTGAAACCTCGCCGCGGGAAACGGTGATTATTTTTCAGGCAGACCACGGCAGCACTTATGGCTACATTAACCATAAGGACACGGACAAAGCGCAATTCGACGTCTATGCCGCCTACTATCTGCCGGTGGGCTTCGAGCTCGGTTTCCCCAATCCCTTCACCTTGATAAACAGCTTCCCACTGCTACTTCACGCACTGTTTGATGCCGACTTCGCCCTGCAAGCAGATCGGTTATTTTCGCTGCCATTGGGGCCGAATTTCCCAATGAATCAGCACGAAGTCACGAAAGAACGGCTGCGTAAGGCAACGCAGTAAGGGTTTATGCTCTAATATCGCGGGGATGTCCGGCGCCTAGGTGAAGGCTGACCCTGGCTATATTGATTGGAGCCATTTGGGTATAATAGTCGCGAGGCGGATGGCGATTGGAGACAGGGGGACTCGAACCCCGGACTTCCTCGTTGCAAGTGGAAATTGCCTGTTCGAGTGTGTCGAAGCTTTTCAAAGTGGTATAAATGGCACGCAGTTTCTGAACATTTTGGACAAGCGAGATTCAAAACGAAATATGCGAATGGCTCTTCGATCAATCCTGTGGCAACCCTTCTATCCCTGGCCATTGGGAATCTATCCCATTCTCCATCTATACGTGGAGAATCTCGGACTGGTGATCGATTCGGAAGTGATGCCCAGCATCCTCCTCATGCTGGCCGGAACTAGCATCGCTTTCTACTTTATCAATCGTCAGGTTCGAAACATACACCTGACGGCCTTTCTCACCAGCCTGTGCATCCTCGCATTCTCGCTTAGCGGGCACGTTTATGTTCTGGTCTTTATGCCGAGATCGCTGGGCATTTGGACTCTAGTAGTCTTATCGAGCCTTGCGATCATCATATTCTCACTGCGAAAGACGCCTTTGCTAAATTTCTACGTCGAGGCAACACCGAGCTTCAATTTGATCGCGCTCGTCTTGCTTACGGTTCAGCTCATTGGATTAGCGGCTGGTTTGGTCGAGTCGTCGAAATACCTCCCTATATTTGCCGAAAACATTGCAATTTCTTCTCCTCATCAAAGGGCGCCAAGAGCAGAGGACTCGGCTACGAGACCTGACATCTATTTCATCGTTCCTGACAGCTACCCGAGCGACTCCTGGTTGAAGTCGACTACGAACTACGATAACGATGACTTCACCCGAGCGTTGGAAGACCGAGGATTCATAGTGGTTAACCATGCGCAGAGCAACTATGGGAAGACGCTTGTATCAACGTCTTCAAATCTAAATATGCGCTACTATGAATCCAATCCCTCGCCCTATAACGGTCAGGATTACTTGCGCCTTGAAGCGGCAAACAGCCAGGTTGCGCGCCTGCTGACGGAAATGGGCTACACCTATATCCAGTTGCTTTCCGGCTCATTTATTCCAAGTCCAATGGCGGACATCATCAGAGACTTCACGCCACAGGGCACTATCGATATCAAAGTGGATGTCAACACCATATCGGAAGCGCTCTTCACGGGGGCGCTGTCCAACAGAGCTGAACTTGAATTAATTGAACGCGCATACAAGCGGTCCTTCTACAATGCATTTCTTGATACGACCTTATTGAGGTTGGCGCGCTCTCAACTTAGGAAATTGTTTCAAAGCGCTGACGGGTTGCCCTATGATTCGTCGGCGCCCGAACGATTTCTGGAAACCATTGAGGAAGTCGACAAGATCAGTGCTATGCCCGAGGCAACATTCACCATAGTACATCTTTTGAAACCGCACGCACCCGTAGTGTTTAATGAGAGTGGCGAGCCGATACCGTGGAATGGTCAGCCGACTCCAGAGGAATTCTTTGCCGAACTGCGATTTGTCAACTCGAGGTTCCTGCACATGATTGACTCGATTCTGGCAACGTCAAAGAATCCTCCGATTATCATGTTTCAAGCGGACCACGGCAGTGCGTTGGGACGTATGCCTAAGGATCAACGTTTTACATTTTTTGACATTTATGCGGCTTACTTTCTACCTCCCCAATTTGCTGTCGATTTTCCGAAACCGTTCACAACTGTCAACGCCTTTCCATTAATCTTGAATGCCGTCTTCAATACCGGGTACGAGCTTCAAGCCGACAGGCTGTTTGAACTGCCAGATCCAAGATATGCAGCGCCTTTTAAGCAGGTGGATGTAACAGAAGAATTCTTGAACAAACCTTGATTGGAGGGCGCCGGCTGGGGAAATAGAAAGAATTGCGCAATAGCTCCCCGTTTTTGTTACTTGACGATCCGTTTGCAGCTACAGTTGACTTAGGAACGATCAACCCGTCGGTGGCGGCAGCGCACAGGAGAGATAAACATGAGGATCTTGATATTGCTTTGCAGATCTTTGCTACAAATTGCATTCTTCCGGGGACTGTTCGCCTACCTCGACCCGGGTTCCGGCAGTCTTATCGTGCAGATTCTCATTGCCATTATCGTCGGCATAGCGGCCACCTTTCGACTTTGGAAAGCCCGGCTACTTTCGCTGTTTGGCATCAAGGGAGAGACAGAAGACGATGCAGACGGTGACGACACTGAGAATCATGATGTAAACCAGGAATGACAGACCTTAGAAGAGTCAAGGGCTCGTTCCGCGATCCCAGCGGCTTCGTCTTCAGCGAGGACGGAATCGTCTATCGCCAAGTCAATCCAAGCTATCGAAGGAACTACGATCACCTGATTGACAGTGGCCTGTATGCCGCCTTGATCGAAGGCCAATTGCTCGTGCCGCATGTTGAAGAGCGCGGTCGTCCGCAAAGCGGCCACGAGGCGTATATGGTCCTTAAGCCGCTGCAAATCCCATTTGTCTCGTATCCGTACGAATGGTCCTTCAGCCAGCTCAAAGATGCCGCATTGCTAACGCTTGCGGTACAAAAGCGCGCCTTGTCACGAGGCATGGTCCTCAAAGACGCGAGCGCGTACAACGTGCAGTTCTTTCAGGGCAAACCTATCTTGATTGACACCTTGTCCTTTGAAATCTACCAAGAAGGCCGGGCCTGGTTGCCTACAAGCAGTTTTGCCAGCATTTCTTGGCGCCGCTGCTGCTGATGAGTCGCAAGGATATTCGTCTGAGCCAGTTGCTGCGCGTATTCATCGATGGCATACCGCTGGATCTGGCGTCCGCGACAGCGCCGAAGGCGACGTATCGGCAGCTCGGAATCTTGATGCACGTACATCTGCATGCCCGGGCGCAGCGACGATACAAAGAGTCGTCGCGCCCGGGCGACACGCTTGCCCGGAAGCGAATCGGCAAGCAGTCGCTGCTCCAGATCGCTGATAGCCTCCGCAGTACCATAGGCGGGCTGCGCTGGCAACATGGCGCTACCGATTGGTCCGACTACTATGGTGGAGACAGTTACCAGGAGGAGGCCTTCCGTCACAAGCTTCAACTGGTCGCTGAATATCTGGACCACGTCAAGCCGAGCTGTGTATGGGATTTAGGCGCGAATACCGGTGAGTTCAGCCGGTTGGCGAGCAGCGCGGGCGCATTTACCATATCAGCGGACAACGACCCTGGCGTGGTCGAAGCCAATTATCTCAGAGCAAAGCGCGACCAGGAAAAGAATCTCCTGCCGCTGTTGATCGACTTGGTCAATCCATCAGCAGGGATTGGTTGGGCGAATGCTGAGAGGCAGTCGCTGGCTGAACGCAGCAACGCGGACTGCTTGTTGGCGCTGGCGCTGATCCACCACCTTGCCATCGCCAATAACGTCCCGCTACCGAGCATAGCCGAGTTCTTTGCCAGTCTCGGCGAATGGCTTATCATCGAGTTTGTGCCCAAGCGCGACAAACAGGCGCAGAAGCTGTTGAGCTCGCGCAGTGACATATTTGAACAGTACTCAACGGGAGGATTTGAAGAGAGCTTCAGCGACTGTTACGAAATTGTGAAGTCGAGTCAATTGAGACAATCAGAGCGCGTTCTATACTTGATGCGCCGTCGAGGGGCTTGAAGCCTGATTTCGGCAAAAGGGTGTGGAGACACGGGGACTCGAACCCC
>JAAXID010000181.1 GCA_012270545.1 Anaerolineae bacterium
GAGGTATTGCGTCGGGTCAAGATTTCTGCGCGCTCAAAAGGAGAAGTCGCGCGCTTTCCCAAATCTACTGATCGACAACCCTCGGCGACGAGACAATTTTTCGCGTTCACAGTGGGAAGCGCGACCATGTTAAGCTATACTATGCGGAAATTGAGCGTAAGCAATGGCCGGGCTGCTTGTCGTAATCTGCAGTCAGCGCCGCGCACCGAAAACAGAGGTAGATCATGATCGTTAGCGTCCTTCAAGAAAACCTGGCGAAAAGCCTGAACATCGTCACCAAAGCGGTTGACAGCAACCCGCCCTTGCCCGTGCTCGCAAACGTCCTATTGGAGACGGAAGACTCGCGCCTGAAAATTTCCGCCACCAATCTCGAACTGAGCATCAGCGTCTGGATTGGCGCCAAGGTGGAGCAAACTGGCAGCATCACGCTTCCCGCCCGGACCTTCAGCGAATTGGTCAGCAACCTATCGCCGGAACGAGTGGACATGCGCCTGGATGTCGCCACTCATACTGTGCATCTTCGCTGCGGGGTTCAGACCTCCAACATCCGAGGCATTGACGCCGATGAGTTCCCGCCGATTAATCACAACGAAAGCGCCGATATGCAGGTCCAAGGCGAAACCCTGCGCGAGATGATAACGCAGACGGCCTTCGCCGCGGCGCGCGAACAGAATCGCCCGATTCTCACCGGCGTATACCTCCAGCTTGAAGGCCAAACGATGACGATGGCGGCCGCCGACGGCTATCGCCTGGCGGTGCGCACAGCCGAAATCGGCGAGAGCTTCGACGAGCGGCAAGACATGGTCGTGCCGGCGCGCACGATGAGCGAAGTGGCGCGCATCGTCGAAGACGATCAGGAGGTCGGCGTTTCGCTGCCGACCCAGCGCAACAGCATCACGTTCTTCGCTCCGAACGTGATGATCTCTTCACAGTTGCTGGAGGGTCGCTTCCCCGATTTCGCCTCGATCATCCCGCGATCCTTCGTCACCTCCACGGTGATGTACACCAACGACCTGCTGATCGTCTGCCAGCGCGCCGAGATCTTCGCTCGCGACAACGCCAACAGCGCCAACCTGCGGGTCAAGCCGGCGTTGAACCCGGGCGAACCGGCGGAAGTCTTGATCGGCGGCAAGAGCGCCGAGCGCGGCGACAGCGAGGGCATGCTCGATGCCACTGCCGAGGGCGAGCCGCTCGATATCTCTTTCAACATCCGCTACCTGATTGACGTACTTCGGGTCATAAACGAGGAGCGTGTCGTCTTCCAGAGCAACGGTCCGGAGAATCCCGGTGTGCTCAAACCGGAAAACCGCGAAGACTTCGTCCACGTCATCATGCCGATGAGCAAATAGCGGTCAGCCTCGTTTGTAAACATGATCATGATCGAGCCGACAAACGCGCGGCGCGTTCGCCCCAACATGCCCAATTACGGTGTCATGTCGGACGAAGTCGATGCGATGCTGACTTGGGATTGGGTCGACCGGCGCATGCATGAAGCGCGCAATTATTGGATATGCAGCGTTTGTGGCGATGGCCGCCCGCACAGCGTTCCAGTATGGGGCGCTTGGGTGGAGGGCGAACTCTACTTTGGCACAGACAAGAATTCGGTCAAAGCGCGCAATATCGCGCGCGACAACCGCGTCGTCACCCATCTTGACAGTGGCGACGAGACTGTGATCTTTGAAGGCCGCGTCGTCGAAGCGCGAGTCTCCGAGGCGCAGCTGAAGAAAATCAGCGCGCGATATGTCGAGAAGTACATCCTTGATCCGAAACTGGAGGACGCAGGCGACTTGCTGTTTCGCCTGATACCGCAGAAAGTGATGGCCTGGCTCGAGCGAGATTATCCCGCCACGGCGACTTATTGGTTGTTTGACGGTTGACCTTTGAACTGAATCAGACCGCGCTTGCCGTTGACGCGCCAAGCCGGATCAATGCGGTCAAGCTGTTCGGCCGTATCCGCTGAAGGCAATCCTATTACCGGGTCGCTCTTTAGGGTACGCAGACAAAGCACCGGCACATCCAGATAATTCAGCACATCGCTGAAGGGCTTATGCGCAGGCCAGATGCAATCGCCCAGCGCACGCCGATAATTAGCATCACCCTTGATAATCATCAGGCGCGCGTCGTTGAACTGCTTCCGCAGTCCCGCCGGCAAGTCCCAGAGAAAGCGGCTGCTCGTCCAATAGGGGTGCGGCAAGAAGCGCAATCGCTCCTTTTCCCAAGCGGCGCGCAGGCGCTTGGCAAGCGAGGCGGTCAGCTGCCCGCGCCCATCCATCTCCGCCAACATCATCCATACATCGGCCGGTATAGCGTCGCTGACGAAGGTCGGATGCGTTTTCACATAGATGACAACTCTGTCAGCGACATGACGCAGCAGGCAATCGCTGAGCGCCAGATCCAGCGCCAATTCGGAGCCGGCGTTGTCCGCCACGATGTAAATGACGCCATTATCATTGTATTGGGCGGCCGCGGCCTTCGCATCGAATAGATATTCCAACAACGGGTCGCGATCATCGACGAGAAGATCGTCCGAATCGATCTCCGTTCCGCGTGTCAGCGAAGCGGCGTAACTCAAGTCGATGCGGTTCGCCCACAGGTCAAAGGCTACCGCCCCCCTTAATTCATCCTCAGGTTTGCTGGCAGGCTGCAAAGCATGCTCAAGCAAGCGCCAGAGCGCCTTGCCATGCAGCTCCTCCAGCTTTTTCGGCAGGAAGGGATCACGCCCGCTTTCCGCCCAGCGGACCGCTTCAATCAGACAGCGGTAAGTGTAAGTCTCGGCGAAGAACCATTCGGCGTTATGCCAGGTCGGCGCGCCCATCACGATTTCGCGCTGGCGGCTCAAAGCCTCAGCCCACTCGATTAGGTCCCCAGCCGCTTCCGCATCCAGCTGCTTAATCCGCCCGCCGGAACAGAGCTCGTCACGCAGTTCGTAAAGGCGCCCTTTGATGCTCGCCGGATAATCGTGATTCGCGTCGATCGTCTCATCGATGATCGCCGGCAAGCGAACGCACATCGTGTTGTTGGCAAATGCGTTGCTCTGATCCGTGCGAATAGGCGCCGGCGGCACAGTCCCTTCGATCATAATCCGCCTGTGAAATGATGTGGCGATTTACGCGCCGCGATAGATTGTCACGTAGCGCCGCGGTTCATCGCCGACGCTGGCTGACTGCATTTGCGCTTGCCGCGCCAACTGATGCTGGCGTTTGCGAACCTGCGAGGCTTGCGGCTTCAGGTCGATATAATCTTCGCCAGCGCGTATGCGGCTGATTGCTTGTTCCGCCTCCAGCAGCGCCTCGCCAAAGACATCGGCAGCGCGCCGTCCGTTCAAGCGGAAGAGATCCACCAGGAAATTCTCCATTTGCGTCACGGTGTTGGCGCGCAAAACATAAATGGATAAGCCGCGTTTTTCACCATCGCTGATCAAGCGCGGCCGGCGGCGATAATGCGTCTTTAGCGTGACGATCGCCTCGGCGTCGCCGAAATCATCGGTGAGCAGCAAGGGTACGGAAAGGCGGCGCGCGGCCTGCTCCAACCGATTGCGCGCGACGCCATAGGCATAGACGCTGATCGGTCGCAGGTTGCGCCCGTCGATTTGACCGACATCTTCCTTCATTTCGTTGCGCGTCTTGCCATTATCCCGGTTTCCGCGCACAACGTGCGCATTGATAGCGGAATTGTTGCCGCTGAATGGCTGCCCGCCCTGCCTCGCGGGAGCGGAACGTGAATCTGGCTCCGGCACGTAGTCGCTAACGTGGATGGCGCCGGTCTCATCTCTTTCGCGCAGCTCGGCGGGCAAAGAACGGTTGCGCAGCATCGCATCAACCGCCGACGCCACATCCGTATGCACCACCAAGCGGTCGCGCGCTTGAATCTCAATCATGATGTCGAAGGTCGGCGCCGTACGCCGCTCGAGCACGACCTTTTGCGTGCCGCGCCGGCGCGCCTCATCGTCCGACAAGGTCACCGATTCGATGCCGCCGATCAAATCGGAAAGCGTTGGATTGAGCAGCAGGTTCCCTAGCGTATTACCGTGGGCGGTGCCGATCAATTGCACGCCGCGCTCGGCGATTGTGCGCGCCGCCTTGGCCTCCAGTTCGCGTCCGATTTCGTCAATGACGATGACTTCCGGATTGTGATTCTCCACTGCTTCGATCATCACCTCATGTTGCCGATCGGGCTGCGATACCTGCATGCGCCGCGCCTTGCCAACCGCATGATGCGGGATATCGCCATCGCCACCGATCTCGTTAGAGGTGTCCACGATCACCACGCGCTTGTCCCGCGCCCGCACGCGCGCCGCCTCGCGCAGCAGCGTCGTCTTGCCAACGCCGGGGGGGCCAACCAGAAGCACACTCTGGCCGGTCTCAATCAGATCGGCAATGATGTCGATCGTGCCATAGACTGCCCGCCCGACGCGAACCGTCAAGCCGACTATCTTCCCGCGGCGATTGCGAATGGCGGAGATGCGGTGCAGAGAACGCTCAATGCCCGCGCGATTGTCGTTGTCGAACTCGCCGAGCTCTTCGATCAACTGTCGCAAATCAGCGTCTGCCACCTCTGTGTCAGAGAGTTCGAGTTCCTTGTCGATGTATCGCGCGGTCGGCTTTCTTCCAAGATCGAGTACGATTTCCAAGAGTCTGCTGGTTTTGCCATACTCATCGATTGCGCTGCGAATCCGCGCCGGCAGTATATTATTGAGTATGTCAAAATCGTCAGTTATTCGTTTATCCATGTAGCGCGTGGTCGTCCTTCAAATAAGCTGTTCAGGTCGCGTGTCGCTGTCGTTTGCTCAAAAGCGCGGCATAGCTTTCCTGGAGCCGGGAAGTCTCGACCGCTGAGCGTCTTTTACGCTGGCCATTCTCAATGTCGCGGCCGGCTTCTGTCCGCCACTTGTCGCCAGCTTGACGCGCTCAAACGATGTCTGTCGGACGCCGGCGGTCAAGTGCTTGACCATCACTGCCTGTTCCAGCCAGGGATCAAAGCCCAGATCGAGCATCGCGTTTTCCAACCAGCCTTGGTAGCCGCGCACACAAACGTAAATCGGCAGCTTTCGACAGCGGTCAATCTGCTGCAATGCAGCGGCGACGATATCCGGCGCCGCGCTCAGCACTTCCGGATGCAGGTATGGCATCAGATAAACGCCATGCTTTCCTTCCGAATAAGCGACATAGGCCTCAATTCGTCCCTCCACCCGATAAACTAGCCCCGCCATGTCTGTCGACGGACCCATGACCGTCTGCAAGATTCGCGGTATCGTAGAGCCGAGCAAGGCAGCGATGCCAATCTGATCGTCTTCGGTCTCAGCGGACACCGTCAATCCAGGCGGCTCCAGCGCGGCCGCGACCGGTCCATGCCGCCAGATCACCTGCCTCGAATAGACGGCGTAGCCCGCGCGACGCATGGTTTCAAAGAGTCGGTGGCTCAGTTCCACCTCGCCCACCAAGGTCTGCGCGCCGTTGCGTCCCGCTTGCTCGGCCATCGCATCGAGCATGTGCAGCCAAATCGTATCGTCTTCATGCGCTTCGAGCGTTGGCGCCAGGCAGACGATATGGGCGTTGGCTTCATCGGAGCGATAGCGGAACTGGCCGACAACATCCTTGTCATCGAGATGCGCAACTAAGGTATGCAAACCGCGGGGAAAGACGATGCTTGACAGCAAGGCGCTGCTTTGCCCGCGCGCGTCTTCAGTCAGTCCCAGCTCGCTGTGCAAGACGATAGCGTTCTGTTTGAGACGCAGCATCAGCGGCAGGTCGAGCAGTTTCAGCGCATGAATGTCGGTCTGGCTGTACATTTTCACCTCACGTTGACAGTTCCGAGGACGAACTGCGCAAACACATTGTAGCATTTACCGGTAACGCCTGACAACGCCCGCGGCTGGCAATAATCGCCCGCGCGCGATCATGACGGCGGTCTCAACCGCGTTGCTCAGCGCCATCGGCGAATTCCGCAGGCCAGTAGATTGGAATTTGGGATACAATTGGGGTGCTTGGTCGAAGTGTATCGTTGCCATCTCGATAATACGATAGAATGTGCCAACTGGCGGAGAGCGAAAAACGATGGACAAACTGCGCGTAGCCTTTATCGGAACCGGACGAATTTCCGACTTGCACGCGCTCGCCTACCTCGATGACGAGAGAGCCGATATCGTCGCCGTCTGCGATAACAACATCAACCTGGCGCGTCAGCGCGGACGTCAGTGGGGCCTCTCCTCGACGCGTGTCTTCGCCAATTATCACGACATGCTGGCGCTGGACGACATCGACCTGGTGGAGATTCTGCTGCCACACCATTTGCACTACCAGGCGACGCTCGATGCGGCCGCGGCGGGTAAAAACGTCTCGGTGCAAAAGCCGATGGCGCTGAATCTCGCGCAAGCCGACGAAATGGTGGCGGCCGCCCGCGCCACCAGCGTCATCCTAAAAGTTTACGAAAACTTCATCTTTTATCCGCCGGTGCAGCGCGCCAAGGCATTGATCGACAATGGCGAAATCGGCGACCTGCTCACTATCCGCATCAAGAGCAATTCAGGTGTCAGCCCAACAGAGTGGCAAGTGCCCGCATCGGCGCGGGCTTGGCGCCTGAATCCGGAAGAGTGCGGTGGCGGTCCTCTCGTCTTCGATGATGGACACCACAAGTTCGCCCTAGGCTGGCACTTCATGGGCATGGCCGAAGAAGTCCACGCCTGGATCGGCCGCACCGAAACGGCGCTCGGCGATTTCCTCGATGCACCCGCGATCGTCTCCTGGAAATTCGCAGACAACCGATACGGCTCGCTGGAAGCTGTTTTCTCGCCGGAATTGCTCCTCGATACAGAGCATTACGCGCAGGACGACCGTATTGAAATCACGGGCAGTAAAGGCGTCATCTGGGTAACCCGCGGGCATGGCAAGATGATGGACCTGCCGCCGGTGGTGATGTACAAGGATCGGCAGACACGCAGTTTTTCCGATATGCCCGTCGGCTGGGAGCACAGCTTCATCAACTCGACGAAGCACTTCATAGGCGCTTATTTCGCTGGGCAGCCGCCAAGCTTAACCGGCGAAGAGGGCCGCGAAGTCCTTCAATTCGCTTTGGCCGCGCAGGAATCCGCGCGGACCGGGGCGGTGGTCAAACTCTAAGGGTGCTGGTCAATCGTCCAAGACCGTAATGGTATCGCCCTCCATTGCCTCAATGGTCGCCAGGGCGTGAATCGGCACATCGTACTTCTCTTGCATGGCCGCGCGGCCGCCTTCAAAGGTCTTTTCCACCACGACGCCGACGCCGATCAGGTTGGCTTTTGCACTTACAACAATCCGAGACAGCGCAAGCAATGTCTTGCCGGTCGCCAAAAAGTCATCGATGATCAGCACGTTTTCGCCCGCGTGGAGGAATTCCGCCGACACCAGGAGCAAGGTTTCGCCGCCTTTGGTGTGGCTTGGCGCCGTCTCAAGAAACACCGGACCCGACATCGTGATCGGTTTCCGCTTGCGCGCGTAGACCACCGGCACGTTCATTTCAATGCCGGTCATAAGCGCCGGCGCGATGCCCGAAATCTCCGCGGTAAGAATTCGATCGACCGGGGTCCCGGCGAAACGTTCGGCGAAAGCGGCGCCCATATCAGCCATCAGGGCGGGGTCAAGCTGGTGATTAATGATGCTGTCCACTTTGAGTATGCCGCCACCAAGATGCAGGCCCTCAGCTCGAATTCGCTCAATCAGTGCTTTCATCGCATCTCCCTACTGCCCGCTTTCGCTCGATTCTACAGTGCTCCGAATGCGACTCGCCACCGGTAAAAGCTGCCCAGGCCGGCCGCAAGTGTGACGAAGAGGTTGTCCTAGCGCCAGGCAATCAGCCCGCTAAAGAGAAAGGCAGTCAATGCCCCCGCGCAAAACGCGCGTGATCTGTTCGAGATGATCCAGATCGTGCGCGCTGACCTGCATCAGGGCATCGGTCATGCTGAAGCTGTCGCGCTCCGGATGCGAGCCGCCACGCTTCCACTGCGCCGGCGTCAAGGCCTCGAAGAAAGCCAGAAACCGCGTGCGAGAAGCCATAAGCGCGCCGTAAGCATCGTCAAGCGATTCATTCTGATAATTGCGCTCGATCGCCAGCGCCTCATGATCATAAGCGGGCAATTGCGGATGCTCCAATTCAAGCATCATGCGCGCGCGCCTATGAAATATCTCATCAAAATCGCGCAGGTGACAGACGATCTCGATTATCGACCAACCGTCGGGACCGTCCCGCAATGCCCGTGCGTCATCGGCTGTTACATTTCGCAGTATGTGTCCCAGAATCTCGCAGGTCAGCCGCATTGACGAGATCTGACGCTCGTGCACCTGCCCCCATGTCGTCGCTCCGTCGGTCATTGCCTGGCTCCCCAATTCGCACTCTGCCTTAATGGCGCATTCTAGCCCCAATGGCTCGGCCGCGCCATATCGCAAAACTCACGGGAGTGTCTAATTTCGAGGAGGTGAAGTAAAGATGGCGCTAGCGCAAACCCTCTAGAGAACTCCCTTCTCCAATGCTTTGGGATGCTCGCCATAGAGATGGCGAGAGGGCCGGGGATGGGGTTAGAAAAGCAGAGACCAGTCATTTAGACACTCCCGCCTGATTTGCGCGGCATGGTTATAGG
>JAAXID010000228.1 GCA_012270545.1 Anaerolineae bacterium
GTGCAGGACATTGTGGTGGACGAGGCAGTCGAGTTCGTCCTGTATTGGCCCGATAATCTCGGCGCCTGGCGGGATGACGTCACCGGATACGTGCCACCGATAGACGATGTCATCGACGCGTCTGAAATTGCCAAGGGCTAGCGGTCTTTCTGCTTGAACTGCAGGGGGTACCGTAAAAATACTGCGTCACCCGCCACTACATTAGAAGAGCTGATTGTGACTTAGTGAGACATGGCACGATTCATCGCGCGGCGCCTTGTTTTCTCGCTTCCCGTTCTATTCGGCGTCACTGTGCTGATTTACGTGTTGCTCTGGTTCGCACCGGGCGATCCGGCGCTTTCCAGCCTGGGCATTTACGCCACGCCGGAACAACTCGAGACATTGCGACAACAGCTGGATCTCGATAAGCCGATCTATGTACTTTACTTGCGCTGGCTGGGGCAGATCGCCCGCGGCGACTTTGGCGTTTCTCTGATTACGAAAGAGCACGTCAGCACGCTTATTGGGCACAGCCTGTCGATCACCATTCAATTGACGGCGGTGGCGATGGTCATGGTGCTGCTGATCGCCTTCCCCACTGGCATTATCTCCGCGGTCAAACGCAACAGCATCAGCGATATGCTGAGCCGCATCTTTTCTCTGTTGGGCATCTCCATGCCAAACTTCTGGCTGGCACTTCTCTTCATCACCTTTATCGCTGTCGGCTTGGGCTGGTTCCCGCCCGGAGGCTACGTGTCGCCCGATAAGGGTTTTGGTCCCTGGCTGCAATCGCTTATACTGCCTTCGCTATCGATTGCGGCCGCGCCCGCCTCGTCGTTGTCACGCATGGTTCGCGCCAGCATGCTGGATGTTTTGAGCAAAGACTACATTCGGACGGCGCGCGCCAAAGGACAGCGAGAACACTGGGTCGTCTTGCGGCATGCGCTTCGCAATTCACTGATGGCGCCTATGACCATCATCGGCATGCAGATCGGCTACTTGATGGGCGGCGCCATCATCGTCGAGGTCATCTTCTTCTTTCCCGGCATGGGGCGGCTGCTGTTGGAAGCGGGTATCGATCAGGATTATTCGGTCGTGCAGGGCGTAGCGCTGGTTTCCGCCGTCGCCTTCATCCTTGTCAATGTGGTGGTCGATTTTCTCTATATGCTCATCGACCCGCGCATTCGAGATTCGTAAAAAGGCGCGCGCCGTGCACAGACTGTGGTGGCTGCGGAACGACCCCCTTGCTCTAATCGGGCTAATCGTTCTAGTTATCCTGGCTGTCAGCGCGATATTCGCCGGGCAGGTTGCGCCTTTCGATCCAACCGAACAACACCTTTCTGACACTTTGCAACCTCCTGACGAGATCTATCGCTTCGGCACTGATCAATTCGGGCGCGATATTCTCAGCCGCGTCATCCATGGGACGCAAATATCCCTCGGCTTGGGTTCGCTGGCGGTTATACTGGCAGTTGCCGTAGGCACCACGGTTGGCTTGGCCGCCGGTTATGTCGGCGGTCGGGTCGATGAGATCATCATGCGGGTGATCGATATCTTCTTTGCGTTCCCGCCGATTGTACTGGCGATATTCTTGATGGCGACCTTGGGTCCGAGCTTGCTCAATGTAGTCATCGTGGTCGCGCTAGTGACGATTCCTCAATTCACGCGCATTGCCCGCAGCGTCGCTATTAGCGAACGAAACCAGGATTATGTGCTGGCGGCGCGAGCGATGGGCGCCTCGACCGCGTCCGTGCTGCGCCGGCATCTTCTGGTCAACGCCTTCCCACCACTGGCGGTGCAGGTGACCGTGCTCCTAGCTGACGCGATTCTTATTGAGGCGTCCCTTAGTTTCCTTGGCATCGGCGTGCGACCGCCAACACCTACTTGGGGTGGCATCCTCAGCGCCGGTCGCGATTATGTTTTTACTGGATTCTGGTGGTTTACTGTATTTCCCGGCCTGGCGATTTTTCTCGCCGTATTCTCTTTGAACGTTCTGGGTGACGGTTTGCGTGATTTCATTGATCCAACAACGCGCCCACGTGGCACTGGCAACTAGCAAGAGGACATTTGCCTGATCATAAACTTTTTCGGAGGGAGCGACAAATCATGAAGGTACTAATCTCTGGCGTTACCGGACGTGTCGGCGCAAACCTTGCGCATCAACTGATGGATCGAGGCCATCACGTACGCGGGCTGGTAATGCCGGGCGACCCCAAAGCGGACAAAGCGCTGAGTCTTGGCGTAGAGATCGTGGAAGCTGATATTGCCGATGCCAATCGTGTACGGTCGGCGGCGGAAGGCGTTGACATCGTCATTCACCAGGCGGCGCAGATTTTGGAGGGAACTTACCCGTCTGAGCGCATGCTGGATATCAATACCAGATCCACTATCAGTTTGCTGGAGGGCGCGTTGGCATCTGCTACGCCGGTCAAGCGATTCATTCTTGCCAGCACTGACCAAACCTACAATCCTTTTGTCACCCATCAGGTCACCTTTTATGAGGATTCACCGCAACAACCCGCCGATATCTACGCGCTGACGAAACTGCTGTCCGAAAACGTCTGTAAAGCCTACATGGCTGAATATGGCCTGCCGGTGACGATCCTGCGCTACAGCTCGATCCTGGCCGCCAATGAGGTACTTGGCGTGCTCAACCCGGTCTGGCTGAATTACTTCGTTGAATTGGCGGTGGCGAAGAACCGCATTCCCTGGTTTGGCTCGCAGCATGTGGACGAAGCCCAGGCGATTATCAAAGATCTCTTGGAGACACCGGACGCCGTCTGCGCGGTAACCGACCCGGACGGAAAATCTTGGGCGCTGGCCTTCACCGATGTACGGGATGTGGTGGCCGGCACCTTGTTGGCATTGGATAGCAAGAATGCGATCGGCGAAGTTTTTAACATGGTTGGTCCTGTTCCAGTCAGTTACACCACGGCAGCGCGCTTAATCGCCGACAGTACCGAAAGACCCTATCTCAATGTGACGATGCCCTTCTACTGGGGACCACATGTCTCCAACGAAAAGGCGCGCTCGATGCTTGGATATAGTCCGCAGTACAGCTTTGACAAAATGGTGGAAACCGCCTTGGCGTACCAGCGTGGCGATACGATTGACCAGATCCCGAACTAGTGACCGACCTGTTAGCGAGATTGCGCTTTAGTTTGCTGCTCTCTCAGCTATCTCCGTGGCGTATAACATCTACCCTATTCGCTCCTACGACCCTTGGTTCAGCCTGAAGCCCAATCGCATCGACGGTTACCCGGCCTCGATCCCATAGGACCATGCCGGCCTCCACATGCTCAATGTGAACTTGACCATCCGGGACCTCAAGTGTAAATGCTGCTGCTTCGGGACCGTGATATGCGCCGACCCATAAGTCAGCTTCAGGAAGACCGACGAGCCAGGCGGCGTCATTACCACAACGCAAGCGCGCGTTGCCAACCTCGATATGTCCTGAGCGGTCCTGAAGAGCGATCGGAGACGCTAGCATCGGGAAGCCAAGATCCTCCCTGCCTGCCCAGCGGCGCTGAATCCGCCAGCGCATGAGATCAACTTCGATTCCCAGCACGCCCTCGTCATCGCTATAGCTCACGCGCCAGTTCCGCTGATTGTCACCGTCAAACGTGCGCGATTCGTCCAGCACTTCAAGTATCTGCCCGTCCGCGAACGCATCATACAACTCGCGACCGTTAGCGTATTGACTCCTCGCCACGACCTCAGCATAGAAGCCATTGCGAACGTATCCCTGAAAAAAGGCGCCGGGGTTCGCCAATTCCCAGAATGTCTTGGGCGGTCCCAGATAATTGTACATCTCGACCACCAGGCTGCCGCGCTGCTCCACAATGCGGATAGGCGCCTCCACCCCCAGCCTAGTACGTTCCAGCGGACGCAGGAGTATATAGACATCTCCACATCCGACCACGATCAGCGAGCGCTCGGGAACATCGACGGGCAAATCGTTGATGCGCGATCCATCGACCCAAATCTCATCCACGTCTTCCGCCCGATGCCAAATCAAGGCGGCTTTCGCGCTTGAACAGCGAGACCAGGCATCCAGCTCGCGTGACGTGTATAAGCCAAAAGCGCGCGAATCCGCGAGTACGCCACGGAAACTGCCTTCATCGCGAAAGACATGATCACTGGCGCGCGAGGGCGTGGTTCTGTAGTCGCCTAGCCATTTGTCATTGATCAAATACCGTGAGAATACAACGCCCGGCGTCGCCCGATTCCCCTTTCTATAGTGGATCGAGAACACATTCGACTGGTTGCTGATGAAACGGTTCGACTGCGTCGCCAACTCTTGAGACGCCACACCCATGCTAAATTCAGTAGCAAGAAAGCTGCTGATCACTGTGCCGGCCCGCGCGTCGGATGTTTCAGTCACCATCATCGGAGTCGGACGATGTTTGAGCACAGAGGCCAACCAGGCGGGGAGCTTCCCATCCGCGATCATACGGGAGAATGCGCGTGCCTCAGGTGGCGATTCAAAGGCAAGATGCGGGTAATACGCGCGGCAATGCGGCGGGGCAAGCCTGCCAGTCTCCGCATGAATTCGCAAGGCAACGCTCAATCCGATGCGGGCAATTATCAATTGAGCCAGCGCGCAGGCTTCCGCGTGCTCCGACATCGCGACGATTCTGTGCAGCGCCTCTATCGATACAAACGAGTACGTCGGGCTGTTGTACTCATGCGGGATTCCGCTCTGATCAATCAAGTTCAGCCACGCCCGCAGTTTCTTAACCCCGCGCTGAGTGTATTTCGGCGCCTGCAAAAGCTGACCGCCCAAGATTGAATTGGTGATGTCTTGGGCAACGATATTTGAATACACGGGCGAAACATCAATCCGGCGCACCGCTTCCAAAGCAATGCGGATACGCTCCTTTACTCGCGTGACGAGCGCTTCTGACAGGCGATCCGATCGGTTCAGCAGCAGCGGTATCAAACGCACCAGCACGAATTGGACCGCGTTTAAATCCTCTACGGCCAGGTCCTCGTGCTCCCACCTGAAGTTGCCATAATGTGGCGAACGCGCGTCCATGTCCTGGCAGCCCAGGACAGCCTCGATGACCGCTTCAGCGCGCTCAATCTCCCCTCGAGAACCACTCTCGACTAAGGCCACTGCGTATTCAGCGGACATCCACGCGCTGTGGAATACGCCGTTGTCAATGGTGTTGGCGACAAGATGGACACCGGAATCGTACACGAGTGGCACGGCAGATCGACTATCGCGCGGGAAGATATCGGATGGTTCTAGCATCTTCTGTAAGCCTCCCTTGTGAACGGGGCAAGAGACCGAGCTCGCTACAAACTTTGCTGGCGCGAACAAGCGCTCGTCACAACCCTGTCTCCACCATGCTCGAGGCCTTGGAGCGAACTATGCGCGCTTCATGCGCCTGTCGTCGACCCAATCGCTTCGAATCCGCGCAACTCCAATTCCTCGGCGAAATGGCAGGCCACCCAGTGATCCTTCTCGATTTCGCGAACCGCCGGTTCCTCATCGTGGCAGCGTTCCTGGGCGTAACGGCAGCGGGGATGAAAATAGCATCCGCTTGGTGGATTGCTCGGATCAGCGACTTCGCCCTCCAGCCGGATTCGTACACCTTTTTCCCGCAGTCGCGGATCAGGCTTTGGCACCGCCGACAACAGCGCTTCTGTATACGGGTGGAATGGATTCGTGAACAGCTTCTCGGTGTTGGCCAGTTCAACGATTTTGCCGACATACATCACGGCAACCCGATGGCTGATATGCTCGACGACGCTCAAGTCATGCGCGATGAACAAGTAGGTCAATTTGAATTCTTCCTGCAGATCCTGCAAGAGATTCAGTATCTGCGCCTGTACCGATACATCCAGAGCGGAAACCGCTTCATCGGCGACAATCAGTCGGGGATTCAGCGCAAGCGCGCGCGCAATGCCGATTCGCTGGCGTTCACCGCCGCTGAAAGCATGTGGATAGCGCCGTATGTATTCGGGGCGCAATCCGACGCGTTTCAACAACGCCGCCACCCGGTCTTCCAGATCCGATCCGCTTGCGATGCGATTGGCTCTGAGTGGCTCGCCAACAATTTGCAGAATCGGAAGTCGTGGATTCAGCGAAGAAAAGGGATCCTGAAAGATCATCCGAATTTCGCGTCGGTAGGGTCTTAACTCACGATTGTCGAATTGCGCCAGGTCAACGCCTTCTTCTTCTTCGACTTGATACAGAATCTGACCCGCCGTCGGACTGTACACGCGCACAATACAGCGACCAGTTGTCGTCTTGCCGCAGCCGGATTCGCCTACCAGGCTTAATGTTTCCCCAGGCCGAATGTTGAAACTGACATCATTAACAGCCTTCACATAGCCAACCGTACGGCGCAATAGCCCCCGCTTAATGGGAAAGCGCATGTGAAGATTGCGCACCTCCAGCAAAGGGCGAGCGCTGTCGACTTGCTGCTCCGATTTAGGCGGAATCTTCAACTGGCACTATCCTTTTCCGCTCCGGGCAATTCCGAGTTAGTCATACAGAAAGCTCATCTCCGGGCGCATCAAGGCGCTACCCTAATGCTTCGGGGAGAGGTCAACAGAGCGTCTTCCGCCGAATAAAGCAAACAGCGGACACTATGTTCCCGGCTGATGTCATAGCGCTTCGGGTCTATCTTGTTGCATTGTTCAGCGATGAAATCATCGCAGCGCGGATGAAAGGGGCAGCCGCTCGGGCGATCAAAGGGATGCGGAACTGTTCCCTTTAGGGAATACAATCGCTCCCTGTCACGACTGTCATAGCGCGGAATCGACTGCAGCAGAGCGCGCGTGTAAGGATGCTTCGGATCGTGAAATATGCTATCGACTTCACCGCTCTCCACATCCCGTCCGAGATACATAACCACAACTTCATCAGCAATCTCGGCCACAACCCCAAGGTCATGCGTGATGAATAGCACCGACATGCCGCTGTCCGCTTGCAGGTCCCTTATCAGGTCGAGTATGTTCGCTTGCGTCGTCACATCCAAAGCGGTTGTCGGTTCGTCGGCGATCAGCAGTTGCGGCTCGCAAGCCAGCGCAATCGCGATCATCGCCCGCTGACGCATCCCGCCCGAAAGCTCAAAAGAATATGAATCGAGCTGTTCGCTCGCCCGTGGTATACCGACCAGTTCCAGCATGGATATAGCCCGCTTGCGCGCCTCCTGCCTGCTGACCGGCAGATGAAGCAAGATCGCCTCCATGATTTGGCTGCCGATGGTATGCACTGGACTCAGTGAAGACATTGGCTCCTGAAAAATCATGCTGATTTCACGGCCGCGGATCTTGCGAATCGCGCGCCCTTTGGGGTTCATCTGCGCCAGGTCGATCGTTTCGCCGTTACGCTGCCGGAAGATAACCTCCCCAGCGACAATCTGGCCCGGCGCCGGTACGATACGCAATATCGAACGCGCCGTCACCGATTTACCGCAGCCGGATTCACCGACCACACAGAGGGTCTGACCGCGTTTCAGGGACAGGTTTACCCCGTCAACCGCCTTGACGATGCCTTCATCGGTGAAGAAATGCGTCTTGACATCCTTAACTTCGAGCAAGGTTTCATTGCCGCTTGTCGTGGCGGCGTCGAAGTGATCAAGACTGGTATGGGTCGGCTGCATCTCTCAAACCGTCTCCTAGAAAATTCATCGCCAATACGGCTGTAACGACCGCCAACCCGGGGAATAAGAGCCAGGGTGCCGTCGCAATGGAGCGCACATTCTGCGCCTCCTGCAGCAACACGCCCCAACTGACCACGGGCGGTCTCAGTCCGATGCCGAGGAAACTGAGCGCGGTCTCCGCTAGAATCATGCCCGGTATCGCCAGGGTGACCGAAGCGATGATATGGCTCGTCATGGACGGCACCATGTGGCGGATGATGATTTGCATCTCCCGTACGCCATCCAGCCGCGCTGCGATGACGAAGTCCTCCGTTTTCAGCGAGAGAAAGCGGCCGCGCACCTCGCGCGCCAGCGTCGTCCAGCCGATCAGCGACAAAAGCACCGTGATCGCAAAATAGACGCGCAACGGCGGCCAGGTCAGCGGGATGGCTGCTGAGAGGCCCATCCACAGCGGAATCGTTGGTAATGACCGTAGAATCTCGATCGTTCGTTGGATCAAGTTATCGACTATGCCGCCGTAATAGCCGGAGATGCCGCCCAAAATGACGCCCAGCAGCAAACTTAAACCAACGCCGACCAGACCGACCGACATCGACACGCGCGTGCCGAATATCGTTCGACTCAGTACATCGCGCCCCAGGCGATCCGTCCCTAAGAGATAAACGGGGTCGCCGAATTCCGCCGCCCCAATCAGATGCACGTCAAGCTTGAACAGCCCCCAGAGCTGATATTCCTCGCCGCGGACGAACAAGCCGATAGGATAGACAATCGATTCGTCGATCACATACGTGCGCTTGAACGACTCCTGATCCACCTGCACCTTAAAGCCATTAAGATGGGGATAGAATCGGACTCCCGCTTCCGTCTCCTGAAATAACTTAATGCGCTGCGGCGGCACAAAAGTATGAGCGGCGCTGTACGTTCCCGCCGAGTAGGGCGCGAAAAACTCGGCGAACACGGCAATCACATACAAGAAAATAGTTACCACCCCAGCGATCATCGCCAGTTGGTGTTTGCGGAACTTCCACCAGATCAGCTGCCACTGATTGGCGACGACGCGTGTTTCTGATCGCGCGTCGCCTTGTGCCGGAAGTGAAGCCACGCTCATTGGAGTTGAATCCTGGGGTCAATCCAGGCCAGCAGTATATCCGAAACCAGCGTGCCGATAATGGTAAGCACACTTACCAGCAAAACGAGACTGCCCGCGAGATACATGTCTTGCGCCTGCAGCGAACGATACAGTAGCGGACCGGTCGTCTGAAGATTTAAGACGATAGATGTGATTGCCGACCCGGATACCAGGGCGGGGAAAACCCAGGCCACCGCGCTCACCAGCGGATTAAGCGCCACTCGTACCGGATACTTAAAAAGAAGTCTCAGTTCCGACAAACCGCGCGCTCGTGCGGCATCCACATAAAGCTTGGACAATTCATCCAGCAGGTTCGCCCGCATCACGCGAATCAAGGCCGCTGTGCCGGAAGTCCCCAGAATAATGACCGGCAGCCAAATGTGGCTGAGCATGTCGAGCACGCGCTCAATCGTCCAGTCGGCGTCGATGAAATCCGGCGAGAACAAACCGCCAACACTTTGCCCGAAATAGCGGAAGGCAATATACATCAGTACCAAGGCCAAAAGAAAATTCGGAATCGCCAAACCAATGAATCCGACTACCGTCACCAGATAATCACCGAGCGTGTATTGCTTGACGGCGGAATAAATGCCGATGGGTATGGCGACAATCCAGATGAAAACCAACGTGAATAGCGAAATGACCATTGTCAGCCCGAGCCGCTCCCAGATCAAATCGCTGACCGGTCGATTCCATTCGAATGAATCGCCAAAGTCGCCTCTGATGATGATGCCGCTGATCCACTTCCAATACTGGACATAAATCGGCTCATCAAGACCGTAGCGTTCGCGCAAAGCGTCAACCTGGGCTTGGTCAATCGTCTCTTCAGCTTTACTGATGAGCGAAGCGAGGAAGTCTCCCGGTGGCAGTTGAATCACCAGGAAGGCAATGATCGAGACGACAAGCAGCGTAGGAATCAGATAAACTATTCGCCGCGCGATGTACCATATCATCGGTCAGGCTTTCTTCGACGATAGGTCGAATCTAATAGCCCGCGTTTCTGTAGTCGGCGTGGGCTTTCGGTCCGTAACCCAGTTCATCTCGGCGTTTGCGGAAGTCTGCCAGCGAATCCGCGTGACGGGGATCATCAGCAAAATTGATTGTTTCTTCCGGGTTCTCTAACAGGTCGAATAAGACTTCGGGCATCCCGGACCCATAATACTGATACTTAAGATGATCGCGCTTGATCATCAAATTGTCATAGCGATCGAAATGATCTTCATGACCCAGATGCGTGCCGCCGTAGTGCGAAATGGTTTCGTTGTTCCAGCCTGAACTGTCGCCGTTGAGCAAGGGAACCAGACTGCGGCTATCCAGTCCATCAACGACGGGAACATCGGCCAGGTCACAGATCGTCGCAAACAGGTCGCACAAGTTGACATTTTCTTCCACGCGCCGCTCCGCATTGGCGCCGCCCGGTGTACGGATGATTAGCGGCACCTTGACGCTGCCCTCGAAAAACTTCGTCTTCTCCCACAGCCGGTGCTCGCCCAACATCTCGCCATGATCGCTGGTGTAGATGATGGTCCAATCTTCCAGGTCCTGGCCAACATGCTCCAGCGCCGCCAGCACTTTCCCGTAATCTTCATCAAGTTCCTCCACCATGCCGTAGTATGCCGCCGTTGCCCGCCGGATTTCGCGTTCGCTCACATCATCCCCCGGCGTCACCTCGCCGCTGCCCAAAAAAGGATGATCAAAGGCGCGTTCGTCCACATATGGCCTGACGCGATTCATGTAATAGGTGAACTTCTCGTGTGTGGTGAGGAAAGGAACATGCGGCCGTACGAAGCTCACCATCAACAGCAGCGGGCGCGTCGGCGTCGCCCGGTCATAGTATGGGTCGGCGAAGAAATTCTCCACAAAGCGCAGGGCGCCGGTTAACGTGTAGGCATCTGCCCCATTGGTACTGGGTCCCTGTCCGATACCCGCCCGCTTGACCTCCTTCGCTTGCGACCATTTGTGCTCGGTGGCTAGTGGGAGGTCCCGGAACGCCGCAAGCTCTCGTCCTTCGATAAAATCGTGCCGCACATTCATTCCGTCGCCGATGCGCCGCGTCCAGCCACCCATCTGGTCCGTGCCGTTATGATGAAGCTTCCCGCAGGCCACCGTCGCGTAGCCATATTGCGACAGCCGCCGGGCAAAGGTCATGTGACCTGGCGCCAGGTCCTCCCCGAACACCTCGCAGCCACAAGTCCGCGGCAACTGACCGGCCGCCATGCTCTGCCGCGCCGGAATGCAAATCGGCGCTGGCGTATAGGCGTTATTGAAAACGACGCCTGTTCGCGCCAGCTCATCAAGCACCGGCGTACGAACAACATCGTCGCCCTGGAAACCCGCGACATCCGGACGATGCTGATCGCTCATCAGAAAGAGAATGTTCGGACGCTGGCTGCTCATTAGGTTCTTTCTCGATCCGTGGATGCAGAAGGAATGACTTAGCAAGTCGCCCGAGCGTACAAGCCAACGCGACGGCGGGCGACCAGATTGACCGTCCCTGCATAGGTCCTACTTGCAGGACGCCGCATGCGCCAGCCGTAGTCACTGAGACATCACCCGCCAGACTTGAAACCAGCCCGGCGGATGACATTTAACGGCTTCGCTTTACTGCTGTACGCCCTCTTCAATGAAGAAGAGCGTTGTATTGATCGGCGCGGGCCAGGGGAACTTCCACGATCCCGTCGAAGTCGCCGGCACATTGCGGAAGTAATTCCTGGCGATGCCGTAGCCCCCCGGGTTCGAGTTGATGCCCATCACATAGAACTGGTCTTTCGCGATCGCCAGCAGCTCGCTCATCAACTCGGCCTGGAGTTCGAGGTCGCCGGTCCCTTTAATCTGATCAAAGAGCTGCATCTGCTGCTTCGCGGCTTCGGGCGGCTCTTCACCCGTCTCCGGATCGAAATACCATTTTGTCCACAGCGGTGCGTAGGCACTCTCGACCGGGTCGGACGGGAAATACCAGATCGGCGTGAGGTATACGTCAAGCCCGCCGGACGCGCCCCAAATCGTCGCGTCATGTTCGCTGTTGACCTTGCGCGAAACCAGCAGCGAGCGGTCGATGATGCGGATTTCCATGTCGATGCCCACCGCTTCCCAGTAGCCTTGGATCAGCTCGAGGACATCGGGCCAGCCGCGCCCGAAGAGGTCGCCCGCTTCGACGATGATGCTGATTCGCTCGCCATCCGGCCCAAGTCGGTAACCTTCGGCGTCGCGCTCAGCGTAGCCCGCCTTGTCCAGGTGCTCATTCGCCAGGTCGACGCTGTATTCCGTGTACTGGTAGGCAAATTCGTCGTCATAGAACGGCGAATCAGGAGCAGGCGCGATCTGCCGCGGTTCACCTCGACCGAGGTAAACAATGTCGACGATTTCCTGGCGGTTGATGGCCTGCGAGAGGCCGATGCGGAAGTCCTTGTTCTGGAAGATCTCGCGCTTGACCGGGTCCAGGTGCGTCAGGTTGATCGCCAGGGCGGTCATGTTGGCGTCTTCGCCGACCACGCCATAAGCGTAGTAATCGCCCTGTTCACGGTTGTCATACACGATCGGCCGGTTCGCTGCCGAGTTGAAGTGGCGCGCCATCATGTCAATATCGCCATTGAGCACTTGCAAAAGCAGGGTTTCCTTGTCTTCAAGCTGATCGAAGATCATGGTGTCGATATAGGGCAGCTGATTGCCCTCGGGGTCGGTCTTGAAGTAATAGGGATTGCGCTCCGCCACCACGCGACCGCTGCCGCCGCCATAGGTGGATGTCAGCCTCCAAGCGTGCATCGTCGGGATTTCTGTTGTCTGCCAGAAACTCGTATTGGTCCAGAAGCAGGGCTCAACGCCACCTTTCGACTGGAACAATTCGACCCAGTCGCTCGCGCCCGCCTCCTCTACCAGCGCATCGATGTCTTCCGCGTAATTGATATGGAATGGCTCCAGATAGTGGCGGGGATAGCTGGTCGGTCCACAACCCAAGATCGACGCCAGATTCTGCAGAAACAAACCATTCGGCGTACTGAACGTGAATTTCACGGTGAAGTCGTCCACCTTCTCGACATTCAGCGGTTCTCCGCCGGAGACCAACCAGGTGGCGATAGTCGGCGTCAAGTCTTCGTTCGTCAAGACTTCATCGTACCAGAAGGTGATATCGTCCGCCGTAAAGGGCGCGCCATCCGACCAGCGCAGACCCTCGCGCAATTCGAAGATAAATTCGGTGGCTTCGTCATTGGCGGAGAAGGATTTGGCGACGCCTGGCATCAGGCCCGCCCAATCCGGCGTGAAGCGGATCAGGTTTTCGTAAGCCATCAGTCGGATCATCCAGATGTGATCCAGGCCGCCAACCATAGCCGAGCGCCATTCGCCGCCATAATCACCGATGCGTTCATAGGGCGTTATAACTAATGGCTCGGTTGGCAAACGTTCCTCCACCGGCGGCAATTCACCAGCCTCGACCAGGGCGGCCAGCATCGGCGCTTCACCGTAACTTGGCATGTCCTGCGCGACTGCAGTAACAAAGCTGACAATAAACAGTAGAACGAAAATAGAAAGCATCATTAATTTCTTCACGAGACTTCTCCAAACTGTTTTATCGGTTTACTAAGACCGATGGGATGATAACATTCTGAGATTGCGCTTGTCAAATTCAGAGAGTTGTGGGGAGTAGCGAAAAACGTGGACATAGAACATCAGCTTGCGCTCGAAAATCGCGGTGTTCCTCGCCTTGACCAAGGTCCAGTTGTATTTGATGTCCTCACCAGATATATCTTTACCGCGCTGATCTTCATCGGGCTCGCTCAAACTCGATAGGCAGCGATTTCAAGCCGCGAAACAGGGCGCTGTTCCATTCAAGGTCGTCATGCACCAAGCGGATGTGCTGTAGCTTTCTCAGAAGCGCGCGGAGTGCCACTGGCGCCTCCAGACGTGCCAGCGGCGCTCCCAAACAGAAATGCGGTCCGTAACCAAATGCAAGATGTTTGTTGGGTGATCGTGTCACGTCGAGCGCGTCTGGGTTGGCAAACTGGGACGGGTCGCGGTTCGCCGCACCCAAGAATTGCATGATCAGTTGATCTTTTTTGATCTTCATATCGCCGATCTTTACATCGCGGGTGGCGATCCGCCGATTGCGTTGAAATGGTCCTTCATAGCGCAGAAACTCCTCGGTTGCCGAGGCGTCCAGATCAGGATTGTCACGCAGCAGCCTCAACTGATCGGGGTGCTGAAGCAAGGCGTACATGCCGTTGGCGATGAGATAGGTGGTCGTCTCGTGTCCCCCGATCAGAATCGTCACGCAGCTTGATACCATCTCTTCTTCGCTGAGCTTATCCCCTTCGAGCTCGGCCCGCACCAACGCCGTGATCAGATCATCGGCCGGCTCCAGCCGCCGTTTCGCGTAAATGTCGCGAAAGTACTGCTGCATCGCCAGTAGGGAATCCTGCGATTTCAACAGGATTTCAGGGCTGGGCTTCGGCGTCGCCATAAAGGCGACGATTTCACCCGACCAGGCTTTGAACTTGGGATGGTCTTCCAGCGGAATCCCCATCATTTCGGCGATGACGGTGACGGGCAGCGGATACGAGAAATCCCAAATGACATCCATTTCGCCGCGCTCGATTTGCTCGTCAATTAACCGTTCGACGATGCCCTCGATGTAAGTCCGCATCTTGCGGATGGCGCGCGGGGTGAAAGCCATATGCACTAGCTTCCGCATTCTCGTATGATCCGGCGGGTCGACATTGATCAGCCCCTGCGAATAATGGCGCACCAACGGCTCCACCTTTTCCCATAGCGGCTCCGGCAATTCCATCGACGCCGTCAGCCGCCCCAAGCTGGTGAAGGTCTGGTAATCCTGCAAGCTCCAGGCGATGTCTTCGTAACGGGTCAGCAGCCAGCAGCCCCAGGCGTCGCTCCAGTAAACAGGCGCTTCTTTGCGCATTTGGTGATAAACCGGGTACGGATTCTGATTAAACGCTTCCGATGTGAGGGCGCTGTCGAATTGCCCCATATCTATCTTCCTTCGATTCTAGGACAGGCCCGACCGGAAATTGCCAATCACCTCGGATGTACGGAGAAACCGGTCGTAAATCCGCAGCAGCCGAATCGCCGATGAGATCTCGACCCGCTGGGCATCGGCTTCGGCGGGCGCATGATCACGGCTGCTCCCGCTCCCGGGCGCGATGATGGGGTTTTTGTCGGCGCTGTTCACATGTCGCAAGGCCGCATTGAAACGACCCCAGCCAAACTGCCGGTAATCGCCACCATCGCACAAGACGCCGTCAACGACAAACGAAATGATCTTGGGTCCGCCATCGACTATGACCGCCAATTGGTGAAGCTTTCCCGCAACCAGCAAATCGGGATCACAATCCCAGCGGCTTTCGCTCCTTCCGTCGTTCAAAATGATCTCTACTGTGCCGCGCGCAGTCGTCTGCAGCGCCCAGCCCTGCCCTGCCGGCGCGCGCGCATCCACCAGCGCCTGGCCGCCATCAAGCCGCTCAATCTGCAGCCATATTTCGACAGTGAAGCCGCTGCGCATGTCCTTCGTGCCATAATCGGGACGCTGATGATCACGCGTGTTAAAGGGAGGCAGCGGAGGCATCACGACATTGTTGCCTGTGGCCTCCTCAGCTTTCCACTCAATAACACAGTTCTCGGACGTCAGGGAGCCGCCTCCATCCAGTTGACGCCACAGCGCTTCCAGCAAGTCGGGGTCAAGCTGATGAACCCGCGCCACATCCTTCTGCGTCTCTAGCAGATAGTAGTGGCCGGCTTCCTCGATCAGATCGGGATAACTCATGCGGATATAAGTGTCGTCATCATAGATCGCGATCTCCGGCTGCGACCAGCGGATGACGCGGCCCTCATTGCTGTCCACTTCAACGCCCCCACAAAGCCACACCGGGTTGCGGTCTTCGTACCAATTGCCGCCGTGGTTGTGAAACCAGTAAAGATACTTGCCGTTCTCACATTTCCAGACAAAATTGGCGGCGCGCGGATGCTTCATCAGGCCGCCATTCGCATAACGCTTGTAAGCCGGCTCCGTCCAGTTACGCCCGCCATCGCGGCTGTAGGCATAAGCCGGATGCCCGTCGATCGTGCGGAAGACGCTGTAGATGGCGCCATCGCTCAGCACGACATAGCTATGTTCTTCGGCAATGGGACCTCCGCCGGGAGGCGTTCGCAAGCCGGCGTCGCCATCGGGCAAGGTCTCCCAGATGATCTTTCCCGGGTCGGCCTCCGTCATAATGTTTTCGCTGCGCAGCAGAACGCCTTCCGAGCGGGTGAAAAAGCCATGACCGAGGCCGCCGACCTTGTGCAGAGATACATAAGCCGCGCCATCCAGGATAAAGGGCTTGCCCACGTTCCAAAAGTAGCGGATCTCACCCCTATAGGGATTCTCCCGGTCGATTGCCATCTCGCGCACGGGCACATTGTAGCGTTTCGCCGACCATGTCCGGCCGTGATCATCGCTGTACTTGAAGACGAAAGAGCCCTGAGAATCAACCCGATAGCACTTGCCATCTTTGTAGGGCGGGTCATCGGCGATGACATAGCGGCGGTCATCGGTGTTGTGATTGTAAAAGAGATAGATGCGCCCGCTGGGCGTTTTCAAGGGCACCGCGTATGAGGCTTCCGGGCCATCCGCCGGCTCCACATCGACCGGCGGCGACCACGTCCGCCCGTGATTCGCGCTGCGCGTGGCGATGATATGCTGTCCAGAAGCTCCCTCGACGCCGCCCCCGGTCGTGATCGTGCACAGCCAGGCGCCGTCCTCCGTCTTCACAACATACGGCTGATCGCTATAGCGTTCGGTCGGAATTTCGTATCCAGTTGCAATGTGGCGATTGTCTGGCATCGCTTCTCCTCAATTCTCAAGACCCGTCAATTCCAGTTTTTCAGCAAAATGACAGGCGGCTGCATGCGCCGGCGCGACTTCAACTAGCGGTGGTTCCTCTTCCCGGCAAATAGCTTCGGCATAAGGACAGCGTGGATGAAAATAACAGCCGGACGGCGGATATGCCGGGTCCGGCAATTCGCCTTCGATGCCGCCTGTCTCCGGCAGCGGTTGATCCGGATCGGGTCGCGGGATGGCGGACAGAAGCGCTTCGGTATAAGGGTGCCGCGGTCGCGCAAACAACGCTTGCGTTGGCGCCTGCTCCACCAGCTTGCCCACGTACATCACCGCGACTTCATCCGATACATGCTCCACAACGCTCAAATCATGGGCGATGAACAAATATGTCAGGTTGAACTCTTCCTGCAAATCCTTCAGCAGATTCAAAATCTGCGCCTGCACTGAAACATCCAGTGCCGAGACCGCCTCATCACAAACGATCAGCTGCGGATTAATACTTAGCGCCCTCGCGATCCCTATCCGCTGTCGCTGACCGCCGCTAAAGGCATGGGGAAAGCGTTTCATATAACGCACATCGAGTCCAACCAGCTCCAGCGCCGTCTTTACGCGATCTTCCAATTCATTTCCCTTGGCGACTCGGTTGATGCGCAGCGGTTCGCTCACAATATCGAAGATGGTTTTGCGGGGATCCAGGCTGGAATACGGATCCTGGAAGATCATCTGCATATGCTTGCGAAACTCGCGCATCTGGCGCCGGCTCAATTGCGCCAGATCAGTCGTCACGCCCGCATGGTGAAAAAGGATTTCGCCGGCTGTCAGGTCAATCGCTCGCAATACGCAGCGCCCCAAGGTCGTTTTGCCCGATCCCGATTCACCTACCAAGCCAAGCGTGCGCCCCTTGCCGATGCTCAAACTCACATGATCGACCGCCCGCACATGCCCGACAACGCGCCGCAGTAAGCCCTCCTCAATAGGAAAGTATTTCTTTAGGCCACGCACTTCCAGCAGACTGGCGTCGCTCATGCGGATTTATCCCTTAATCGCTTCCACCGCAATCGGCGGTCGCATGCGCGCCGAATTAAAGGCCGGGTCGCAATCGCGCAGCCATTCATCACTAATGTATTTCCCCAGCAGATAATGCTTGCGATCTGGATAAAACAGGATGCGCTCCTCGCCGTCATCAACCAGGCTCGGATAGACGGCCACCTGTGTGCCGCCGGTATAGGGGAGCAGCACGCCGTTCGATGTGACGAAAATCTTCGGCGGCCCAAAGCGCAGCGGATGATCCTTTTCGCCCACGATTTCTCGCCCCACGGTTAGCCAGGCCGGATAACGGTTGTGCTTCGAATCCACGGGCGACTTGCCGCCGTTGGCGCTGCCGTCATTGTTGTAGAAGAGCAGCAGGTAGCGTCCGTCCTGCAAGCGATAAAGTGGACTGGGCGACATCGGATTCAGGATGGGATTTCCGCCCGGCTCATAGCGGAGCGCGCGCGGCTCGTCCCATGAGCGCCCGTCATCTTCCGAGAGCGCAAAATAATTGACGCCACGAAGCGTCCGAAAGACGCAGATCAGCCGTCCGTCAGACAGCGCCTGCACTGTCGGTTCTTGGGCGACGCTGACGCCCGGCCGCCAGGGATTTTCCACCTGAATCCCATGCGGCGCCTTCGGCCAGGTGCTAACGATCAGCTTGTCCGGGTCGCGCTCGCTGAGGATATTTTCGAAACGCAGGAACCAGATCTCTGACCAATGCTCCAGCAAATTCAAACTAAGCTTCACCGCCGGATCGTATGTGTGGCTTGCCCAGCGCGTGAAGGGCGCCAGAACATGCTGCTCCGGCGTGACAAAAATGTTCTGGTAAACGATCCAATTGGGCGGTATGGCGGGGTCGGGATGGCTGATGGCGCTCGGCGCAATCGGGAAATCATAGCTGGTATCGCTCCATGTTTTCCCATCGTCATCGGAGAAGCGACAACGGGCTATTCCGGTCGTATCCTCGCGGGCATCGTCTATGCCCACATTCTTGTTGTAGATGTAATAGACCCGATGCCCACCATCCTGCAGTAGATCTGGCGCGACAATCGGAAAGCCCCAACTCGCCAGCCCCGTTCCCTCCGCGTCGTCCGTATCCGGTCCATCGATCGCCTCCGGCTCCGACCAGTTCACCCCCCGATCATTAGAACGGCTGAAAACAACGCGCTGATCGCCGGCGTTCTCAAATGTCGATTGCGTCCAAAAGCCCAGGAATGTGCCCGGCGGTGTCTTCACAACCAGAAAGTGCTGATTGCACGCGCCCGGTCCGGCGAAGTCCTTCGGCACATAAGCCAGTAAATCCGGCTCCGTCCGCTCCCATTCCTTCTCGAGATAAAGATCTTTCACGTCCTCGCACTCCATCCCGGCACTATGCCATGTAGCGGGTCGCCCGCTTTCCTCTGCGCCTCTGTTTGAAACCAGTAGGCCTTCTATTCATACAGCACGCAACTGACGCTGTGCCCGGGCGCTATTGTCACCGCCGCCGGCATGCGGACATCGCATTTTCCCGCGATGAATTCGCTACACCGATTGGCGAAGGGGCAGGCATCGGGCGGATCCAATGGCACTGGAACCGTCCCCTTGATCGTCGCCAGATGCGCGCCTTCGGTCGCCCCGAATTTCGGAATTGAGCGGATCAGCCCTTTTGTATAAGGATGCTTGGGGTCTTTGAATATCTGTCGCGCCGTTCCATATTCGACTATCTTACCCAGATACATGACGGCAACATCATCCGCCATAGTCGCGATGACTCCCAAATCATGCGTGATGAACATGATCGCCATGCCATTGTCGCGCTGCAAGCGTTTCATCAGACGCAGTATCTGGGACTGAATGGTGACATCCAAAGCCGTGGTTGGCTCGTCGGCTATAAGCAGGCGCGGATTCAATACGATCGCCATCGCAATCATGCTGCGCTGACGCATCCCGCCCGACAATTGAAAGGAATATTCGTCGATCCGTCTCTTCGGTGCCGGAATCCCAACCTCATCCAGCAGCGCGATGACCCGATCGCGCGCCGCCCTCTTATCTGTCTCGCCATGGACGAATAGAGCCTCCATGATCTGATTGCCCACCGTATGCACCGGCGAGAATGCGGTCATCGGCTCCTGGAAAATCATCGCGATCTCGCGCCCACGCAAGTCGCGCATTTCATCGCCGTCTTCGTCCAATTGGACGACGTCCACCGCGCCCGACTCCCGATGCAGCAAGATCTGCCCGCTAATTCTGCTATTCTTCCGCGGCGTGATCCGCATGATCGATTGCGCCGTTACGCTTTTGCCACAGCCGGATTCGCCAACGACGCCCAGGGTGCGGTTCTTGCGGATGCTGAAGGATACGCCGTTGACTGCCTTGAGTGTGCCCTCTTCAAGCTCGAAATAGGTGTGAAGGTCTTTCACTTCAAGCAAGACATCGGACATGACTACAGTTCCTTGAATGGATCGGCGGCATCGCGCAAGCCATCGCCCACGAAGTTAAACAGTAATACTGTCGCGATAACAGCGAGTGCCGGTGTCAGCAGCCAGGGATACAAGGCGATGTTCGAGATGTTTTGCGCGCCCTCAAGCAAGGTGCCCCAGCTGACCGCCGGCGGCCGGATGCCCAGCCCGAGAAAGCTGAGCGCGGTCTCGCCCAGGATCATGCCCGGAATGGCAATCGTGATATTGACGATGAGGAAGCTGATGTAGCCGGGCAAGAGATGCTCATAGATGATGCGTATATCGCTGGCGCCCGCGATCTTGGCCGCCATGATGTAATCTTGTTCTCGCATCTCCAATAGCTTCGCCCGCACCGCCCGCGCCAGTCCCGTCCACGTCATCGTCGACAAGATGATGGTGATGGCGAAGTAAGTCCGCGTGACCGGCCAATCGATCGGCACAATCGCCGCCAGGGCGATCCAAAGCGGAATCTGCGGAATGGCGCTCAGTATCTCGGTGATCCGCATTATCAGTATGTCGACCAGGCCGCCATAATAGCCGGAAATGCCGCCCAGCGTTGCGCCCAGGAAAAAGCTCAGGAACACGCCGACCAAGCCAATCGTTAAACTGATGCGGCTTGCCGCCAGAATCCGCGAGAATACATCGCGTCCCAATTGATCCGAACCCAGCAGAAAGACCTTGCCCTCGCTAGCGTCAAAGAAGTGCAGATCCATTGCAAACCGTCCCCAAAAGCGGTATGGCTCCCCCCGCGTGAAGAAGCGGATGCGGTGGATCCTTTCTGTATCTTCGGTGTAAACGCGCTCGAAAGTATCGAGGTTGAGCTCGTAATTCAGCCCATATACAAAGGGACCGATGAAATTGCCTTCAGCGTCGAAAAAACGAATGGGCGTCGGTGGCGTGTTGACGAAACCCTGATGCTGCGTCACCTCACGATACGGCGTCCAAAATTCGTAGGTGAAGGCCAAAAAATACATAACGATAAGGGTCGCGGCCGAAATCAGCGCCAGGCGATGTTTCTTGAACCGCCGCCAAATCAACTGCTGCTGGGACGCGATATAATAGCGCTCTTCCGCTGCGGAGATGCCGCCCGCCGTAAGTGGCTCACCGGCTTCATCGATTGATGCGGATATTATGTCACCCCCTTTTCCATGCGGATGCGCGGGTCATATACCGACAAGATGATGTCGCCGAGGATCACGCCAATCACCGCCAGAATGCTCTGAATCATCAGAATACTGGTCGCCAGCTCCAAATCCTCCGCCAGCAGCGCGCTGAATAGAAGCGGCCCGAGGGTAGGCAGATTCAAGACGATGGCCACGATGGTCTGCCCCGAGATGAGACGCGGCAGAATATAACCAATCGAATTCACCACCGGGTTGAGCGCCAGCCGCACCGGATACTTAAACAGCAGTTGCCGATAGCGAAGGCCCTTCGCCCGCGCCGTCACCACATACTGCTGACCCAATTCGTCCAACAGCGTCGCCCGCATCGTGCGGATCGTCCCCGCCGTCTGCGCCGTCACGATTACGATTATCGGGATCCAGAGATGATTGATCAGATCCAGCAGTTTTGCAGGGGACCAGGGCTGCTCTTCAACGCCCGGCGAAAACAAACCGCCTATACTCAAACCGAAGAATTTATGAAACAGGAATAGCAGAATAAGCGCCAGAAGAAAGTTCGGCGTCGCCAACCCGATGAAACCGACAAAGGTCCAGAAATAATCGCCAAGACTATACTGATGCGTCGCGCTGTATATGCCGATCGGGACGGCCAGCGCATAGGTCACGACCAGCGATATGAGAGACAGCATCACAGTCGCCGCAATCCGCTCATTGATGAGTTTGTCCACGGGAATGCCCAGCATGGAATGCCCCATGTTGCCCCGCGCAAACTGCGTCGCCCAAATGAAATATTGGACGAAGACGGGCTTGTCCAGTCCGTATTGCGCTCGTAATGCCGCTTCGTCTTCCTCGGTGATGATGTCGCCTTGCGCCTGACGGGCGTTGACAATACGATCAACCGCATCGCCGCGCGGTAATTGAACGATCATGAAGATAAGAAAGCTGATGACTATCAGCACGAGGAAGGCGTATATAAGGCGCTGGAGGAGATATTTGCTAAAGCTCATTTATGATCTTCGAATCTGAGTGCTCGTTCGCCGCGGCAGTCAAATCTTCCCACAGGTCACGCGGCCTCCGACACCCACGGTTAACGAACGCGCTATGTATTGCAGGAGCGACCCAATAGGCCGCCCCTATATGTCCGCGAAATACACAGCGTCGCGTGCAGGGGCGCCCCTTGGGAGCGCCCGCAAACATCTTTCCGCCGTAGCCTATCCCTCGTCGATGTACCACTGTTCGATGTGGAAGGGCGCGTAGAAGTTGGTATCCGATCCCCAGAACAATCCTTCTGTGGGCGTGTTGCGCAGCCTGTTCGAGTAGATAACCGGCTGCGGCGTCAAGCCCACCGACGGGATGATCGGCAATTTCTCGCCCCAATAGCTGAAGTATTGGGCGCCCAATTCGGCCGCTTCAACCGAGTCACTGGGGTGTTGGCTGAATTCGTCCCATAGGGCGTTCAGATCTTTGATTTCCGGCGGCGGTTCAATGCCGGCTGCCCCACCGGAAGATATCCATGTGGTCCAGCCGTGAGCCCAGAAGTGGCGCGCCGGGTCATTAACAGCGAAGTGATCGGGCGTGCCGCGTCCGAAGAGGGTTGCACGACCGATATGCCACATCACGGTCATGATTTCTCCGCTGGTGTACAGATCAAAAATCAGATCTGGCGAGGCGCCTTGACAGATTAACTCAACACCGATGTCGACATAATCACTGGCCATCAATTCACATCCCGGCTGATGGTCCACCAACCCGTGCGCGATAATCGCCACACGTCGGCCATCCGCCAGCAGACGGAACCCGGCGTCATCTCGTTCCGTCAATCCCAAGCCATCGAGCAAAGCGTTGGCTTTGTCGGGATGATATTC
>JAAXID010000166.1 GCA_012270545.1 Anaerolineae bacterium
CCGAAGGGATGCAGCAGGGACGGCGGTTGATTGCGCGCCGGCGTATTCTTCTCGATCGGGTTGTAGGGCGTCACCAGCGGCGCGAACAAGATCGCCAGCAGCATCAGCAGCAAGCAACATAGCCCAAACAGCGCCACGCGGTTGCGGACGAATTTCAGCAGCACCAGCTGATACAGACCGGCGGGGCGCCCCCGCTCAGCGGCAAGGTCAATGTCAGGCATAACGGATCCGCGGATCGACGAAGGCGTAGATGATATCGACGATGAGATTGACGAAGACGAAGGATGCCGCCACCAAGATCACCGCGCCCTGAATCATCGGATAATCGCGATTGCTGATGGCGTCAATCGCCAGCCGGCCGACGCCCGGCAAGCCAAAGATGCTCTCGGTAATGACCGCGCCACCGAGCAAGCCGCCGACTGACAAGCCGACCACAGTGATGACCGGGATCAGCGTGTTGCGCAGCGCATGACGCACCAGCACCTGCCTATGCGCCAAACCCTTCGCCCGCGCCGTGCGCACATAATCCGCGCTCAGCACCTCAATCATGCTCGAGCGCGTCAAGCGGGCGATCAGCGCGCTCTGGCCCACCGCCAGCGTCGCCACCGGCAGCACAAAATGCCGCCAGCTGCCCGCCCCTTGCACCGGCAATACGCGCAATCCCACCGAGAATATCAGAATCAGCATCAGCCCCAACCAGAAAGTTGGAATGGAGAAGAAAAACACCGTTAGCACAATGCCGACGTTATCGACCCAGGTGCGCTGATAAACGGCGGTGATAATGCCGATGACCAAACCAATAGTCGTGCCGACGGCGACGCTGAGGAAGGTAAGCGTCACTGTAAAGGGAAAGGCTCTGGCGATGACCCCCATCACCGGCTCGCGAAACTTGACCGAGCGGCCCAGGTCGCCCTCCGCAAAGTTGCGCAGAAAGATCAAATACTGCTCGAATACGGGCCTATCCAGTCCCAGTTTGCGGCGGATAATCTCGATCTGCTCCGGCGACGCCCGGTCGCCCGCCATGATTTGCGCGGGATCGCCCGGCAGCGCCACACGCAACATAACGAAAACAACCGTCGTCACCGCCAGGATCAGGGGAAACGCAATCGCAACCCGGCGCAGGATGTACTGGCTCATTGGGTTTATCCCCCTCTAAATCTCCCCTATTGCAATGGGGAGACTTTGTTAGCTAGGCGTGGAACTTTCACTGTTACGCACGCCACATTGGGACGGCTAACTCCGCCATGCCATGAATGCTCGGCATTGGCGCTCCCCCTCCCTGATGCTTAGGGGTCGCGTAGACACAGACTCGTCGGGAGGGGGTCAGGGGGAGGAGTAGGCCCGCCCCTACTCTACTTCAAAGTAAGCGTTCCAGTACAGGAAGCTCGTGTCCGGATGGATGCGCCAGCCCATCAGCTCCGCGCGCACGCCCGTCAGCGCCGGCGGCACCGCCAGATAGACCCAGGGCGACGCCTCGATGATGTATTTGCTCACGGCCGTCACCGCCTCATAGCGCAGATCCGGATCCAACTGCGAATCGGCCGCGACCAGCAACTCAGTCAGTTCATCGGTCGAGAACCAGGCGCGGTTGCTGCCGCCCTTGCGCTCGGGATCGAAGAAATAGGTCAAGATGCTTGGGTCCTGGTAACCGTAGAGCAGCAGGAAGAGATCATGCTCGCCCGTGGTCGTCAGGTCGATCAAAGCCGAGAATTCCAGCACATCAATCTGCAGCGGAATGCCGACAGCGCGCCACTGCGCCTCCAGCACTTCCGCCTGCCGCAGCCATTCATCGGGGGAGGCGGTCGCCAATGGCACTACCCATTCATCCCCATTCGGGTCCTCGCGCAGGCCATCGCCATCCGCATCGACATACCCGAGCTCATCCAGCATCGCCCCCGCTTTGTCTGGATCGAAGTTTGGCGCAATCGTATCCAGCTCGGGATTGTGCCCCCAGATAGTCGGCGGCAGCGGCTGATACAGCGGATCCGCCAGGTCGTCCCATGCCAGCGTAACAAATTCCTGCCGATCGGTGGCGTAGGCGAAGGCTTTGCGGAGATCTGGATTCGTCCAGGGATCCTTCGATGTATTGAAGCCGACATAGCGGATCTGGCTTAATTTCGCCACATGAACATCAATGTCCGGGTTGGCTTCGGCGTCGGCCAGGTTCTGCGTCGGGATGCCGGCCAGCGAAATCTCGCCCGTCTCCAAGGCGGCCAATACCGTCTGCTCCTCACCGATGAAGAGAATCTGCAGCTCGTCGAGGAAGACCGGCCCCGGATGATCATAGAGTTCGGGCGGCGCCCAGGTGAAATCGGGATTGCGCTCGAACAGCGCGTAGTTGTCGGTGACCAATTCCTTGAGTATGAAGGGTCCGCCTCCGACCGGGTTGGTACCGAAGTCGTCCGGTCCGATTTCTTCGTAGGCAGTCGGCGAGACGATTTCTAGACCAGCCAGCACGAAGAACAGCGGCGCATGCGGCGAGTTCATGTGCATCGTGAAGCTGTAGTCATCGTGGACCTCGATGTTATCCAGCAGCGTAATCAAAGCGCGGCCTGTCGAGGCGGTAGATTCCGGATCGGCGTACTTATCCAGGTTCCATTTCAGCGCTTCCGCGTCAATCGGACTGCCATCGGTGAAGGTGGCGTAATCGATCAAATTGATCGTCAGCGACTTGGAATCCTCCGACACTTCCCAGCTATCGGCCAGATAGCCGACATAGCTCATATCCAAAGCGCGCGAAAACAAGGTCGGATAAAGGGCATAATGCGGCCAGCTATGCCAGGACGATACAAAAGGATCGAATGATGTATTCGAATTGGCGTCCGCCACCACCAGGCGCCCGCCCTTGCCCGCCATAATGTCATCTTGCCCGATTACCCCAGCACTCATCGTGACCAGCACGAGCAGGAGCAGCATTAGTTTTCTTGACTTAGTCACGTCTTTATCCTCCAAAACAGTTGCAGCTTAACGAAGAGAATCCATCCCGAAAATTGTCGTTAGGCCCTCCCCTCGCTGCCTAATCCAAGCGCGCGAATTCATCGTAGACGGCGCGGCCAATCTCGCCCATCGCCGTCTCAACTTCGAATACCCGCTGATGGTGCGCCGCCGGCTGGTTCCAATAGGGCGCTTCGTCCCATTCCAGGAACAGCGACACTATCACATGGTTCGAATCGCTGATGCTGATGATACCGCAGTCGTTGCGGATGCCGCCAATTGTGCCCGTCTTGTGCGCGACCTTTGTGCCCAGCGGCAAGAAGCGCGAAATCCGCACATTGAATTGCTGCTTGTAAAGAATATCGAGCGCTGTCCTCCGCAGATCTTCCGGAAAAAGCGCGCCACTGTAAATCAGATGCAGCAGCTCATTCATCGCATTCGCCGTGCTGACATTGTTCTCCGGTCCCTTGCTGAATGCCAGACCATCGCGCAGTATGTCGTTTTCCGTCGTCCACTTGACCAGCTCGTCGCGCGGCAAATCCGCCACTTCCGGCGGAAAGGCCTGCCGCAGCAAGTCCTTGCAATTCAGCTTGAAGAATATCTCCGTTAGTCCAAGCTCGTGCATAGTGCCTTCGACAACAGCCGCGCCACCCAGATAATCCACCACAATATCGGTCGCCGTATTGTCGCTGATGATGATCATCAGCGTAAGCAAGTCGCGCAGGGTCGGCTGCAATCCGCTTTCGAAGTAAGGCAAGATGCCGCTGCCCATGCTCTTGTCTTCATCCGCCAGCGGAACGCGCGCATCGAGGCTGATTGAGCCTGCCGCAAGCTGCCTGCAGGCCGTCGCCAAAATCGGGATCTTGAAGGTGCTCGCCATTGGAAAGGGCGCATCGCCATTGACATCCAGCCGCCTGCCCGATTCGATATGCGAGACGGCGACACCGGCATCTACGTCTGCGCCAGTGATGATCGCAACTATTCGTTCGTCCAGGCTCATCGCGTCAGCGCCTTCCCATAAGGATATTTGTCGATCCAGCGCCGCTTCGCCTCTTCCAGCCTGTCCCGCCGCACCTCGACGCCGATGCCAATGCCATCCGGCACCGCCAAAGTGCTTTCTTCCCCCAGAACAAAGGGCGGCTCGCTAATATCCGCCGCGAAATAGCGATCGGTCGCCGAAATATCCGATGGCAAATTGACCGCGGGCAGCGCGGCAAAGGCAAGGTTCGCCGCCCGTCCCACGCCGGTCTCCAGCATGCCGCCGATCCATAGCGGCAGATCGTTCTCAACGCAGATACGATAAATCTCCAGGCATTCGCTGAAGCCGCCAACGCGCGCCGGCTTCAAATTGAGGATGCCGACCGCGCCCACCGTAAGCGCAATCCGCAAATCACTTGCCGACTTGACACTCTCATCGAGGCAGACGCGCGTTTTTAGACGCTTCTGCAAGATGCCATGCTCATAAATGTCGTCATGCGAAAGCGGCTGCTCAATCATCAGCAGATCAAATTGATCCAAAGTTGCCAGGCGCTTGGCATCTTCCAGACGATAATCGCTATTGGCATCGAGCATCAGCAGGATATCGGGAAACTCAGCTCTCACTGCCCGCGCCACCTCCACATCCCAGCCGCGTTTGATCTTTAGCTTGATGCGCCCATAACCTTGTTCCAGTCGATTCCGAACGACATCCACCGTCGCTTCCAGCGATGGCTGTATGCCAATACTGACGCCAACCGTAGCGCTCCCTTGCGACGCGTGCCCGGCCGGCGCGTACATCGCGAAACAATCCGTCAGCCTCATCTCATTGTGCTTGGCGAAGGCATCCCAAACAGCCGCTTCCAGCCCAGCGCGCGCATGATGATTGCCACGGAAACGCCGTATCAACGTCGGGAACTCGCGCGGATCGCTGATGCTTGCGCCAATCACTGCCGGCGCCATGAACTCCGCCAGCATGTGGGCAGCCGTCTCGGCCGTCTCATGCCCATAGCCGGGCCATAACTCGATTGAGCACTCACCCCAACCCACCACGCCGCCATCGGTCCTCAGCTCCACCAGCACCGCGACCTTATCCGTCTCGGCGCCGAAGCTGGTCTCAAAGGGCGAGAGATACGGCAAGAGAATGGTATGGAGATCAATCGATCGTATCGTTATCGCTTTCACGTTGGCTTCCTTCCTTAGGTTGCAGCAGTGATATAGCCGTTCGGGAGAAAGTAGCGCTCATTATAACAACTGGACTTGCCTTCGCAAAAGCCATTGCAGAATTTCTTGCGTTCCGCCCGCGAACGGTCTATATTCTGGGATACCCTCAAAAGAAGGAGCGGCGCCAATGAGAGTCTTCGCCGGCGGCATCGCAACCGAAACCAATACCTTCTCCCCCATGCCCACCGGGCTGGCGGACTTCAACGTCATCCGCGCCGTCGATCTCGACGAAACTGCCGACCTCGGTGGCTTCGGCGGACCCTTCAATCTCTTCCGGCGCCGCTGCCAGGAACGCGGCTGGGATTACGTCTTCAGCCTATACGCCTTCGCCCAGCCCGCCGGCACCACCGTCCGCGCCGTCTACGAAAAGCTGCGCGATGAACTGCTGGCCGCCTTGAAAGCGGCGCTGCCGGTCGATATCGTCCTGCTGCCCCTGCATGGCGCCATGGTGGCCGAGGGCTACGACGACTGCGAAACCGACATCGTCACGTGCGTCCGCGATATCGTCGGACCGGAAGCCAAGATCGGCATTGAGCTCGACCTGCACTGTGACCTCACGCAAGAAACCGTCGACGCCGTTGACGCCGTCGTTATCTTCAAGGAGTACCCGCACATCGACATTAACAACCGTGCCGAGGAACTCTTCACAATCATCGCCGATGCCGCCGAAGGGGTGACCAAGCCAACCATGGCGCTTTACGACTGCCGCATGATCGGCCTCTACTTGACGCCTTTCGAACCCATGCGCGGCTTCGTCGACGACATGATCACCCGCGAAAGCGACCCCGGCGTGCTCTCGCTCTCACTGGCGCACAGCTTCCCCTGGGCTGACGTACCCACCTGTGGCGCTTATATGCTGGCGGTCACCGATGACGACCCGGCTTTGGCGGCGCAACTCGCACGTGAGTTCGGCGAGAAATTCTTCGCCATCCGTCACGCTACTGACCCGCCAGCGCTTCCCCTCGACGAAGCGCTGGACAAGGCATTGGCGCTTGAGTCAGGTTTGGCCGTCATCGCCGATCAATCCGACAATGCCGGCGGCGGCGCGCCCAGCGATTCCACCTTCGTGCTGCGGGCGCTGCTCGAACGCGGCGTGACCAATGCGGCGCTCGGCATGATCTGGGATCCGGTCGTCGTCCGCGTCGCCATGTCGGCCGGCGCAGGCGCAACGCTCGACCTGCGGCTCGGCGGCAAGATGGGACCGATGTCCGGCGATCCGCTCGATCTACGCGTAACCGTCAGCGGCATCATCCCCGATATGAAGCAGCAATGGACGCAAAGCGAAGGACCTGTCGCCATCGACTGCGGCGATTCGGTCGCCCTGCATTGCCAGGGCATCGACATCATCGTCAACAGCCAGCGCGGGCAAGTCTTCAGCCCTGTCGTCTTCTCCAACTTCGGTATCGAGCCCGAGTCGAAGCGTCTGCTCGTCGTCAAATCGACCCAGCATTTCTACGCCGGTTTCGCGCCCATCGCCGACGAGATCATTTACATGGCCGGTCCCGGCGCCATCCCGCCTATCTTCACGCAGATCCCCTACCAACGCGCCGACCTGCGCAAATATCCCTGGATCGATAACCCCTTTGCCTGACACCGGTATGCACGCCAAAACCAAAGCGCCAAGAACTTCGTAGGGGCGACTTATCAGGTCGCCCGTCATCGCGGGAATTGACTTGGAACACATACGTAACGCGACACCATGCAAAACAGAACCCGCCTAAAGATCGCCGCCGCCGGCATCGCCATCGAATGCGCCACCTTCTCACCCCTGCCGTCGGAACTGTCCGACTTTGATGTGCTACGCGGCGACGCCTTGCTCTCGCGTTATCCATTCGCCGATTCCTATGCCGATATCGACTTCAGGCCTATCATGCAGGCGCAGGCCCTGCCCGGCGGCGTCCTGCGCCGCTCCGTATACGATGCGCTAAAAGAAGAGATCATTGATGGCCTGCGCGACGGCGGACCCTGGGATGGCGTCTATCTCGACATGCACGGCGCGATGGCGGTCGAAGGATTGGATGACGCGGAAGCCGACTTCATCAGCGCCGTCCGCAATCTCGTCGGGCTCGCCCCCCTCATCAGCGCCAGCTACGACCTGCACGGCAACCTCTCCGGCGCGATCATGAATCAGCTCGATCTGCTAACCGCCTATCGCACAGCGCCCCACGAAGACGCGCTTGAAACGCGCGCCCGCGCCTTCGACTTGCTAGCGCAGTGCCTGCGAACAAACATGCGCCCCGTCAAAGCCTTCGTCCCCATCCCGCTGCTGCTCTCCGGCGAACGCACCATGACTATCGTCGAGCCAGGCAGAAGCGTCTACACTGAAATCGACAAGGTCAGCGGCGCTGAAGGCCTGCTGGATGCCTCGCTGCTGGTCGGCTTCACCTGGGCGGATCAAGCGCGCAGCCAAGCCGCCGCCGTCGCCCTCGGCGTTGATGAAGCGGCGACATGGGCGGCCGCGCGCAGGCTGGCCTCCGCCTATTGGGACGCGCGTAGCGATTTCGTCTTTGGCGTCCCCACCGGCACGACCGACGAGTGCATCGCCTTGGCGCTGGAATCGACAGCAGCGACCGTCTTCCTCAGCGACTCCGGCGATAATGTAACCGGTGGCGCGGCCGGCGATGTGCCCTACGTGCTGAAACGCCTGCTGGCGCATCGTGTTCCCAAGACGCTGTACGCTAGCCTCGCTGATGCTGCCGCCGTGAATGCCTGCTTCACCGCCGGGCTTGGAGCAGCGCTGACCCTGTCACTCGGCGGAAAACTCGACCCCGTGCATGGCAAGCCGCTTTCGGTCACCGGCGCCGTCAAAAAGCTATATGAGAGCGCGAGCAGCGGCCGCCTGGTCATTCTCGGTATCGACAATGTCGATGTCATTCTCAGCGAGCGGCGCCTGGCTTTCACGACCCTGGCGCAGTTTACCGAGCTGGGTCTCGACCCGCTTGATTACCGCATTGTCTGCTTGAAGCTGGGTTATCTCTTCCCCGATTTTCAGCGGATCGCGCCCTGCGCAATCATGGCGCTCAGTCCCGGCGCCATCAACGCCCTGCCCGAGACACTGCCCTTCCACAAGATCCAACGCCCCATGTACCCCTTCGACCGCGATTTCGACTGGTCGCCCTGAACCGCTATCGGCTGCTTTGCAGGGGCGAGCGATTAGGTCGCCCGCTCTTGCGCTCGATTCGTGACTACAACGGCTCCACCGCCTCCAAACCCAACTCGCGAATCCGCGCGTTGAAGTCCGCGACCGTCTCCCCCAAATCCGTGCGAGCATAATTGAGCTGTCCGTCAAGCTCGTCGCTCAGCTGCGCAAACACCGCGCGCGCTTGCTGTGGTGGCGCATAATCGGCGCTGTCCACCGATTCAAACAAGGCGTTGAACTTCTCATGCAGTCCACTGGGGTAGAGCTGCGATTCGGTGAAGCCCACGTTGATCAACTCCGGCAGGCGCGCGTCGACTGCAGACATAATCTCAGCGGCAGCCGCTTTCAGCGAATCATCATCGACCCGCACCGTCCAGGCTTCCACCTGCCGCTTCAGCCTGACCAGCTTGTTGACCAGTTCGTTGTTCTGCGAAAGCCGATCGCGTATGTCTAGCAGCATCTCGAATTGCTGCGCAAAATCTTCTTGAGTCGTCTCAACCCGTGGATCAGCGCGCACTTCAAATCGCTGGCTGGAGCTTTCCCCAGCGACCACCAACTCGGCGAGGTACTCGCCCGGCAGGACCAGCGGTCCATCGGGTCGCTCCCACCAGCCATCAACGCCCTCTACTTCGGTCGCGCCAGGATAGCGCATATTCCATTCAAAGCGATTGATGCCCGCGGCCGCCGACAGGTTTCCGTCATCGCCACTGTTGTAGCTGCGTATCAGTTCGCCATTGGCATTACGGACATTGAACTCAATGGCTTCATCCGTCTCCTGCGCCAAGTGATACCAGAACACGATGCCCTCACGCGGATTGCTGCCGGCATTCAGCAATTGCGGCCGATCGGAATCGGCGCGATTCACGAATGCGACCAGGCTCGTGTCGATGCGTCCGTAATCCACTGTGTCCGCCGGATAGCTCGAATCCCAGCCGCCGAAGGTGTAATAAACGCGCATTCGCACCTTTGGCGCGGGCGCAAATAAATGGGCGTTCCCCTCAGCAAGCTCATCCTGTACCTGATGCAATGGAGACAGGTCGTCAAGGATCCAGAACGAGCGCCCATGCGTCGCCACCACGAGATCACAACCCTTGATGACGAAATCGTGTATCGGGCAGACCGGCAGATTGCCGCCGAGCCTCGTCCAGTTCGCGCCATCATCGAAGGACACATAAATGCCCGTCTCCGTCCCCGCGTAGAGCAGGCCGCGCCGATTCGGATCCTCTCGGATTACCCGTGTAAACTCGTGATCCGGTATGCCATTCGTGATCGCCGTCCAGGTCTCGCCATAATCGGTCGTCTTGTAAAGATAAGGCTTGGTGTCGTCCAGCTTGTAGCGCGTCGCTGCGACATAAGCAGCACCCGCCTGATGTGCCGACACGTCAATGATGCTGATCAATGCCCACTCCGGCAGATCGGGCGGCGTGATCTCTCGCCACTCCCTTCCGCCAGATGGGTCGGTGTCTACGCGACCCTCGCGCGAAATATGCACCAGGCCATCATCGGTGCCCGCCCAGAGCACACCCGCCTCATGCGGGCATTCCGCCAACGCGAAGATATTGCAATACACTTCCGCGCCCGTATTGTCCCGCGTGATCGGTCCCCCCGATGCCTTGAGCTTGTCCGGATCGTTCCGCGTCAAATCCGGGCTGATCACCTCGAAGCTGGCGCCTAGATTGGTCGAGCGGTGCAGATGTTGGCTGCAAACATAGAGCACGTCCGGATCATGCTGCGAGAACATGATCGGGAAGGTCCATTGGAAACGGTATTTCAACCGTTCGGCGCCAACGCCCCAGCCATACAGTTCGGGCCAGGCGGTGATGATCCAGCGCTGCCCGGTGCGATGGTTGTAGAGCGTCATATGGTCGTTGTAGGCGCGCTGCCCGGTTGGCCCCGATGCCACCACAATATCCGGATCATCCGGCTTGATGGCGATATAGCCGCTTTCGCCGCCGCCGGGCGAATACCAGTCCCGCTCATGAATGGCGCCATCGACCGACGCGCTCGGCACGGTAATTGCTGTGTTGTCTTGCTGTGAGCCATAAACGCGGTAGGGAAAGCGATCATCGGCGCAGACGTGATAGAATTGCGCCGTCGGCTGGTTATAGATAGACGACCAGCTCTTGCCACCATTGAAGGAGACGCAAGCGCCGCCATCATTGCCGCGCACCATGCGCTGATTATCGGCCGGGTCGATCCAAAGCGCGTGTTCATCGCCGTGCGGCGTCGGCATCGTTTCAAATGTCGCGCCGGCGTCAAGCGATTTCCACATGCTGTAATTCTGGATGTAGACCGTATCGGGGTCCTGCGTGTCAGCGGTGACGTGCATGTAATACCAGGGCCGCGTCCGCAGCAGCGATTGCTCGCTCAGCCGGATCCAGGTCTCGCCGTAATCGTCGGAGCGGAATACCGCCCCATCCTCCGCTTCGATACAAGCCCAAACGCGCCCCGCCTGAGCCGGCGAAACCGCCAGGCCGATCTTGCCCAGAAGTCCCGTCGGCAGACCCGCGTTGCGCGTGATGTCTTGCCAGCTATCGCCACCATCGAAACTGCGCCACAAGCCACAATCGGGACCGCCATTCTCCAGCTTGTGCGGATAACGCTGCGCTTGCCAGATCGCCGCGAATAAGATGCGCGGATTATTGACATCCAGCGCCACATCGTGCGAGCCGGCTCTATCGCTTTTGTAGAGAATCTTCTCCCAACTGCCGCCGCCATCCAGCGAGCGGAAAACACCCCGCTCCTCGTTCGGGCCGAAGGCGTGACCAAATGCGGCGACATACACATGATCCGGATCCTGCGGATGGATTACGATCTTGCCAATATGCCGCGAATCACTGAGCCCGACATGCTGCCAGCTCAGACCGGCATCGGCCGACTTGTAGACGCCGTCGCCATGCGACACGTTGCCGCGGATCGTGCTCTCGCCAGTCCCGGCGTAAATCACATTGGGGTCGGAGGTCGACACCGCCAGCGCGCCTATCGCCGCCGTATTGAAGTAGCCATCCGAGATGCATTGCCAATACTGCCCGCCATCGGTGGTCTTCCACAGGCCGCCAGCGCAAGCGCCCATGTAGAAGGTCATCTTCTGCGAGACATCGCCGGCAACCGCCACGACGCGCCCGCCTCGATGCGGTCCGATACAGCGCCACTCCAGATTGTCCACCAGCTGCGCTCTTATCCGCTCTAATGCTGATTTGGTCATAAGTTCACTTCCCTAAAACTCATTGATGCCGTTTCGCTGAAAACGATGCCCATACTATGCCGCGTTCCACGGACGCTTCGCAACAATTCCCTCAATTCAGCGCTTTGCACGCTTATTACGCCGGCAGCGCCCATCCACTCATGCGCCCAAACTTCTCATAAATTGCCCGACATACTGAGCAAAATTTGATACCTCGCCAACTATGCGCTAGAATTCGCTGAAACGAAAACGATTTCGAGAAGCTTTTGGCGGCGCGTCCTTGCCGCATATCGCCGCGAGCCGCTCTGCGAACGAGATCAGCGTGTGGGCTGATTAGTCTGTTAGATTTGGATTAGGTGGCGCGGCCTGCGCAGGCAGGCATGCCCATTGGTCATTGTCAATTTCTAGTTTTAAGAGGAGCGAAACATGAGAAAGCTACTTAGTACCCTGGTTCTACTGCTTCTGGTATTGCCCGGCATGGCGCAGGATGATATGGACCCCTGTGTCTTGGACCCGCCGATGGACGCGACCGAAGTCAACTTCATGGGCTGGGCATTTCCCATAACCGAGTTCTTCGCCGCGGAATTGGAAAAGTGCAACGAAGTCGACAACCTGACCGTCAACATCCAATTGCTCGATTCCCCAACCGCCGAGGAACAAGCCAACCTAGCATTGGCCGGTGGCGGTGACTCGCCCTGGGCGATCCTGCACACAACGCCGGCTCGTATAGTTGTCTTGTCTGGATTTGACGGGCTACAGCCGCTTAACGACCTGGTCGAGCAGTATCGCGAAGCATACAACCTAGACGATATCCCGCAGCCGGTCTGGGATTCGGTCACCATCGACGGCAACATCTACGGCGTGCCCTTCATGTCGAATACCATGCATCTCTTCTATCGCACCGACATCTTTGAAGCACACGGGCTGGACGTCCCCACCACCTACGATGAAGTCATTGACGCCTGCGCTGTGCTCGCGGACGAACCGAGCGTCGATCTGCCCTTCACCATGAACTTGCACGCGGGCTGGGCTTGGGAAATCGAGTTCATGCACTTCATCCGCTCTTTCGGCGGAAGATACCTGAATGACGACGACAATACGCCGATCTTCAACGGCGAAGAAGGCGTCGCCGCCCTGACCAAAATGAAAGAGGTCGTGGACGGCTGCATGGGTCCCGAAGGTTTAACCTACAGCATCGACGACAGCGAAATCGGCATGGAAACCGGCACCCTCGCCTTCGTTCATATCTGGGCCAGCCGCGCCGCTAACATGGACGATCCCGAAAAGTCGGATTATGTCGGCATCATCGGCTTCGCGCCCTCACCGGCGCCCGACCCCGAAAGTGGCATCCTGGGCGGCTCCGCCTGGGTCGATGCCTATTCCATTACCAAGCGAGGCGGAGTCGATTATGATCTTGCCTTCCGCATGATCATGGAAACCTTCGATTTCGAAGGCCAGGTCGGTGGCTCGGCGCATGGCGCGATCGTTCGTTCCTCCGTCAGTGAAGCCGGGCACGGCGGACGCAATATGCCGGCCTTCGCCGTCTCCCTTGGCCAGGGAGTAGGCGGCAATTCGCTGAACCCGGCGGCGGCGTTGGCGCGTGTCGCCCTCGGCAACTGGCTGCCCCTGGTCGGCAGTGGCGACCTCACGCCCGCGGAAGCCCTGGATAACGCGGCTGAGGAATACATCGCCGAAGCGACGGCGCAAGGATACATCAGCGGCTAGGCTCGCCTGTCGAGCATACGCGGCTGTAATTCCAACGGTGGGGGTCGGCAATTCGCGACTTTGGGCGGACCCCCACCGCTCATTCAAGCAATCGAAACCGCCACCGCCCAACTTAATCGGCCGCGGGCTCTCCGAATAGCGACGCCGCCGCGCTAACGCCCCGAGGTCATAGGCGTGAAAAGACGCACCTTCTACCTGTTCATGTCCCCCAGCTTGCTGGTCATGCTGGCGCTGATGGTTTTCCCTCTGGTCACCTCCGTTTGGCTCAGCATGCAATACATGACCTTCCGCAACATTAACGAACCGGAATTCGTCGGCTTGGTGAATTACGTTGAGGTATTCGAAGACCAAAAGTTTTGGAGCGCCTTCTCCTTCACGATGACTTTCATCGCCATCGCCGTGCCAATGCAGATCTTCACTGGCTTCCTTATCGCTGTCCTGCTGGATCAGGTCTCGCGGCGCATCCGCGGCATCTATATCGCCGCTTTCTTGATGCCTTTTATCGTCGTGCCCGTAGTCGGCACCCTGATGGTGAAGCAGCTCTTCGAATCGGGCGGCATCGTCGCCTGGGCCTACCGCGCGATCATCGGCTCACGATTTATCCTCACCGAGCAATCCGTCAAATCGCTTATTCTCATTCACGCGCTTTGGGCGGCGACGCCCTTCCCTCTCATTGTCTTCTTCGCCGGCTTGCAGACCCTGCCCCAAGAATTGGTCGAAGCGTCAATGATTGACGGCGCCACACGCTTGCGTCAGGTCCGCCATATCATGATCCCGCACTTGCGGTCGCTCTTCGTGTTCGTGGGCTTGATCTCGATCATGGATGCCTACCGCGTATTCGATAGCGTTTTTGTGCTCACCGAGCAAAACCCGATTTACAAGGCGGAGGTGATGATGCTCTACACCTTTCGCACCGCCATGAGCGTGCAGCGCCTCGGCAAAGCCAACGCCATGTCGGTCATCACGGTCGTGATGATACTCGTCGTATTAGTGCCTTTCTTGCTGCGCACCTACAAAGAACAGACCGAAGAGCGCTAGCATGAAGAGAATTGACAACCGCTTCGCGCTCGGCTTTATCTACTTCATATTGACGCTATACGCCTTCTTCAGCGTTATTCCTTTTTTCTGGACAACCATCCAATCCTTCAAAACGCCGCGGCAAGCCAATTCGCGCGTGCCCCTATTCATCTTTGAGCCAACCGCGGACAATTACACCGATCTCTGGTTGAAGTCGATACCCGACGATCCGATGCTGGTAGCCATCATCCTCGTAGCCATTTTCGGCGCCCTGGTCTTGGTGGCGATCAACGCGAAACGCTTTCCGCTTCCCCACGGTTATGTCTATCTCGCTGTTCTCGCCGCCGGTTTCTTCGTGCTCGTGCAGATTCCCGAATTCATCAAAACCCAGACCTTCTACGATTACTTTCTCAATACCATCATTGTCACCGCCGGCACCATCTGCATATCAATCTCAATCGGCTGCCTGGCCGGCTATGGCCTGGCGCGCTATAGCGGAGTCGCCGGTGTGATCATCCTCGTCGTCGCGCTCGGCTTCCGCTCTCTGCCCGGCATGTCCTACATCCTGCCCTATTGGTGGTTCGGTCAGCGTTCCGGTCTCTATGACACTCATATCCTCTTGATCATCACCCTCGTTGCGATCAATCAGCCCTTCACCATCTGGATGCTGCGCAGTTTCTTCATGAACATCCCCAAAGAAATCGAAGAATCGGCCATGGTCGACGGCGCCAATCGACTGACCGCCTTCATCAGCGTCATCATTCCGATTATGTGGCCCGGCATCATCTCCACCGCCCTCTTCACCCTCCTGCTCGCCTACAGCGATTTTCTGCTCGTGCGCATCCTCACACAATCCAATTGGACGCTGACCGTCGCCATCTCAAAATACGCCGGCGGCGAAGATCCGGGGCATATCACCCTGGCCGCAGCCGCAGCTGTATCGGCCGCCGTTCCCATCATCATCGTCGTCTTCATCTTTCAGGGGCAGCTGGTCAAAGGCTTAACCTCCGGCGCAGTCAAAGGCTAATGCGTGAGTACGTCGCGCTGCGAACAGGTATATGTAGGGGCGAGCCATTGGGTCGCCCGCTAACGATATGCGCATGGGATACTATTTCAACAGTTTCACGCGCTGTGAACAAGGAGAACTGAGATGTCAAATCTCGTGAATCAACGCAACAAAGAAATCGTCTGGGATTATTGGCAAAAACTCAACCACGTTGGCCTTGACAACCTGCCCGCCGCCATCCGCGCCGCCGTCCATGACGATGTCGATTGGAATGGTTCCGCGCCCATCGATCAGATCCTCGGCGTTGAGAATCTCATTTCTGGTTTCTGGCTGCCGCTGCTGCATTCTTTCCCTGACATCAAAATCAGACCCTATATCTTCATGGGCGGCATCGAATCGGGCATGTCGGATTGGGCGGGGGAGGTCGGCAGCGAATGGGTCACCGGCTGCGGCTACCTCACCGGCACCTTCGCCCAGGACTGGCTCGGCATTCCCGCCACAGGGAAAAAGACCAACATCTGGTTCGGGCAATTCTACGTGATGCGCGCTGGCAAAATCGCCGAGAGCTACGCGCAGTACGATATCCTCTCGGTGATGCGTCAAGCCGGCTATCAGGTATTGCCGCCCTCGCCCGGCGCGGACGGCGGCAAGGTTCCGGCGCCGGTCGCCAAAGACGGCATTCTCCTCACGGAGCAAGACCCGCTTGAGTCACGCAAAAGCCTGCAACTGGTCGAAGCCATGGGCAAGGGCCTGATGCGCTACGTCCGCGATCGCGACGGTGGCGATATGAGCCGCATGGAGCAGGACAAGTATTGGCATCCCGACATGAAGTGGTACGGTCCTAGTGGAATCGGCTGCTGCTTTAGCCTTGAAGAATTCGAAGACTTCCATCAGCGAAATTGGCTTTATGGCTTCGGCGATCGCGCCCTCGATGTCGAGCGCGGCGGCCGCGGTATGGGTTTCATCGGAGAAGGCAAATACGCCTGCGGTGGCATCTGGGATACTGAGTTTTCCCACAATCACGGCGATTATGCCGGCATACCCGCCACTGGAAAGCTCATGACCATCCGCGATTTTGACTGGTGGAAGCGCGAAGGCGACTACCTAATCGAAAACTGGGTGCCGATCGATATGATCGATCTCTGTCGCCAAATGGGCGTCGATCTCATGGAGCGTTTGCGCCTGCAGATCGAGCTGCGCAAACAATCGTCAGAGGCCATGTGGTAAGCGGCCGGCCGCGCGATGCAGGCCAGTCTAGGCCGGCGACCGCGCCGCCCGCACCGAAACCAACGTGAAGAGCAGCAGCGTAGCAAAGTAAATCACTGCGCCCACCCAGGTGAGCGTCTCGCCATTGCCGGCGAACATCATAAAGGCCGCGGCGACAGTAAATACGCCAATCAACATGATGATCGGCTGGCTCACCGATGACTTCAACTTGCCGCCATTCGCCGTCGCTTCGCCATCGACGATATAGCCCTGCTCTTCCAGACGCAGCCGCGATTCGGGGTCGACATCCGCGTAACCGCCACCGACCCAGCTCGCCATGCGCTTCAGCCCAAAGCCCACCGCGCTCGTCTCCCGATGCACCAACACCACCGGCGTCCGCGTCCGATCGGCGATGATCATCGATGTATTGCCGAAAATACGCTGCTGATAGCCCGGGTCGCGCGTCGCGCCCAAGGCGACATAGTCATAGTCCGCCGCCGCTTCCACGATCGCGTCTATCCGATCGCGGGCGACTTCGGTGATCAAATTAACCTCCGCGTCGGTCAGCTTCAGCTCGTCAATCTCTCGCTGTAGGGAGCGGGTCATGCGTTCGCGCTCGGCTTGCGTAGTATCAACGGAAAAGACGTGCAACAGGTCCAGCTCCATTTCCGCCGCCGACAGCAACTGAATCAGCCGCAGCGAATAGCCCACTTGGCGCGGCTCCGCCACCGGCAGCAGGATGCGCTTCGCCGCCGCCGTATCGCCCGGCTGCAGCATCAACACATCGCAGTTCACTTCGCTCAAGACCTGGTCGATATTCTTGCCGACTGTCGTCGCGCCGTATGGATCCTTCACGCCTTGCCAGCCAATCACCACCAGGTCCGCTTGCTGCTCTCGCGCTGTATCGATGATCGCTGGCGCCACCCGCCGCGCCACCCGCACGATATACTCCACCGCCACCTCTTCATCGCGCACCATGGAAATGGCCTGCTCCTGCAAGGCCTCGCTGTCATCCAGATAACGATAACCGGAAGACAATGGCGTCGGCGACGGCACGGTCACGATATGCAGCAGGGTTACTTTGCCGTCATGAGTCTTGGCCGCATGGACGGCCGGCGGCAGCAAGGTCGAAAGCGAATCCGGATTGGCGACTGGCACCAGGACGCGGTAAGGCGCATCCAGCGTCGGCGTCATCAACTCGGTCTGCTGCACGACCGGTGTGCGGTGCGCCCGTTCTTGTCGTGGCCGCGCATAGAGATAATAGATCAAGAAGCCGCCGCCAATCCAAATCGCGGCGTAAATCCAGGCAATGATGGAAACGTTAAAGAGCGACAGCAGCAGCAAGAACTGCATGCCGATCGCGATCATCGGCAAGATGGGGAAGAACGGCAGCAGGAAGCCGTATTTGAGGTCCTTGCCGTATTTGCTGCGGATGGTGATAACCGCCAGATTCACTTGCAGGAAAAGCAGGATAAACATGATATCAGCCGATGCCGCCACATCTTCAATCGGCAGCGTCAGCGCGACGAAGATGATCAACAGGCCCGACCAGCCCAAAGCGATATGAGGCGTGCGCGTCTTGGCGCTCACGTTGGAGAAGCTGTCGGGCAGGGCTCGATCGCGCCCCATCGCAAAGGAAACCCGCGTCGATGAGAAGGTGGTGGCGTTCAAGGCGCTCATCGTCGAGAGCAAGCCGCCAACCATGATGAGGAACAAGCCAAGGGGCATGAACTGATCGGCGGCGCGGGCGATGCCGATCTCGCCAAGATCGCCCAACCATTCGTGGATGAGCCGCCCCTCCGGCGGGTCAACCGCCCCGATGACGACAAAAGCCACCAACATATAAATCGGCACGACGATCGCCAGCGACAAGAAAACGGCGCGCGGGATATTCTTCCGCGGCTCCTTCACCTCTTCGCCCGCCTGCACGATGATTTCATAACCCTCGAAGGCGATGAAAGTTAAACCCATCGCGCTGACGATGCCGATGATGTCGTTCGGCGCGAAAGGCTGGAAGTTCTCGAAACGCACCGGATCACCGAAGATGACAAACATGCCGCTGACAATGAAGATGCTGATGATCACCACTTTCAGCACCGTTACAATGTTGCCGACCGCGCCCGTCTCTGATGTGCCTTTGTAATTGATATAAAGGAAAAGCAAAATGATAAGGACTGCGAAGATTTTTTGCACGAGGTCGGCTTCGGTCAATTCGATCCCGAATGGCAAGTGCAGCGGTCCCGCCAGAAACACACCTATGTGCTCGTCATGATGCGCCGCCGGATCGAGAAACAGTATCCGCAGCAGTTCGTAAATAAAGCCGCCGAATCCGACGCCGTACAAGCTGCCCGCCACCGCATGGGCGAACCAGCTCATCCAACCCGCCAGGAATCCGTTGGGTCCCGGCAAGCCCTCCTTCACCCACAGGTAGCCCCCGCCCGCCTCCGGTATCGCCGAGCCAAGCTCCGCGTAGACCATCGCCGTCAATACGGTGATGACGCCGTTCATGGCAAAAGCAAGAATCAGCGCCGGNNCGTACTAACCCGACGTGCTGTGATGTCTCAGTCGATGAGGCCATGGCCAGATTTCCTTGTCCACTGTTTGCAATAAAAATCTCGCGGTCAGCTCACGATGACGGTGACTTGAAGCATCGCATTATGGCAGAGGACGACCATTTGACAAGTGCCTGTGGCTGAAGTGGAGCGGGGGCGGGCAATTAGGTGGGGACTGGCTCTATGTAGTCAGCTTGCACGCCAAATCATTCCAACGCAATTCATCTTTGAAGCGGCGCAAATCAGTCGATTGATCGATCTGCACATATTCCAGGCCGGCCATCTCGCTGAAGTCGTAGACATGCTCGGGACGCAGCGCCTGACTGAAGACCGTGTGATGCGCGCCGCCGGCATATATCCAGGCCGCCGCGCCAACCAGCAAATCGGGATGGGGCCGCCACAGCGCGCGCGCCACTGGCAGCTTCGGCAGCGGCGCCTCTGGCTGGACAACATCGACCGTATTGACGATCAGCCTGAAGCGATCGCCCATGTCGATCAAGGACGCGTTCAGCGCAGCGCCCGCCGCCGTATTGAAGATCAGCCGCGCCGGATCCGCCTTGCCGCCGATCCCCAGCGGATGCACTTCCAGGCTCGGCTGCTCGGCCGCGATGCTCGGACAGATCTCCAGCATATGCGCGCCGAGGACCGCCATGTTTCCCGGCTGGAAATGATAGGTGTAATCCTCCATGAACGACGTGCCGCCGTCCAATCCCTCAGCCATCACCTTCAATGAACGTAGCAGCGCTGCCGTCTTCCAGTCGCCTTCCGCGCCGAAGCCATAGCCGGCCTCCATCAAGCGCTGCACCGCCAAGCCCGGCAACTGCGCCAGGCCGTGCAAATCCTCAAAACTCGTCGTGAATGCGGTAAAACCGCCATCGCTCAGAAATTGCGCCAGGCCAATCTCGATCCGCGCCGCCTCGCGAATGGACGCGTGTCTCTCCCCACCCTTTCGAAGATCCGCCGACATGCGATAAGCCATCTCATATTCCGCGACCAGCGCGTCGATCTCGCCCTCACTGACCGCATTCACGACAGCGACTAGATCGCCGACGCCGTAGCCATTCACCGAGTAGCCAAACTGCGCCTGCGCCGCCACCTTGTCGCCTTCGGTCACCGCCACCGAACGCATATTGTCGCCGAAGCGCGCCACCTTGATGCGCCCCGTCTCCTGCCAAGCGGCCGCCGCTCGCGCCCAAGCGCCGATCTGACCCCGCAGGCCTTCATCGCGCCAATGGCCAACTACCACCTTGCGCCGCAACCGCAGCCGACTCATGATGAAACCGAATTCGCGGTCGCCATGCGCCGCCTGATTCAGATTCATGAAGTCCATATCAATCTCGGACCAGGGGATATCGCGGTTGTACTGCGTGTGCAAATGCAGCAGCGGCTTCCGCAGCGCCGCCAAGCCAGCGATCCAATTCTTCGCCGGCGAAAAGGTATGCATCCAGGCGATCACGCCGATGCAGCGCGCATCGTTGTCCGCTTCGCTGCAAATCCCGGCGATCGCTTCCGCCGTCGTCAACACCGGCTTGAATACGACCGTTACAGGAATCGCCGTCGCCTCGCTGAGATACGCGGCGATCTCGCGCGAATTCCGCCCGACCTGCTCAATCGCTTCCGGTCCATACAGATGCTGGCTGCCAGTCAAAAACCAGATCTGATAATCGCTCAGTGCCATGTTGTCCGATTCCTCGTCTGCACAATCCTTTAGAAACTTGTCATTGCCTCCGGTTTCGCCAAACGCGTTCCTCCCCTACTTCGGATGTCTTGGCGCGCGTAGACACTGCGCGTCGGGAGGGGATCGGGAATTCGGGTTAGTTTACCGCTGCCCATACAGTTTCTGATACCGCGCATGCAAGCTGTCGATATCCGCTTGCGACATCGGCATCAGCTCGCCCAGCTGACGCGCCGTCCAGACGATAGCCGCATTGTCCTCCGTCATGACCGCCGCTTTCACTGCCGCCTCGGCGCTAGCGCCAATCGTGAACACGCCGTGATTCCGCAACAGCGCCGCCGGACTCCGCTGCCCCGTCAGCGCCTCCACTACCAGCGCCCCGATCTCCTCGCCGCCGATCAAGCCGAAGCCGGCGCAAGGTATTGGACCGCCGAACTCATCGGCCATCGCCGTCGTCACACAAGGGATGGCCTCGCCCACAACCGCGAAGGCCGTCGCATAGCGCGAATGCGTATGCGCCACGCCGTGAACCGCTGGCATATGACGGTAGATATAACAATGCGAAGCAGTATCGGAGGAAGGCGCCAATTCGCCGTCAACAACTTGTCCCTGCAAATCGGTGACAACCATAGTCGCCGGCGTCAAATCTTCAAAGCGCAGGCCGCTCGGTTTGATCACCACCAGCCCGGTCGCCGGATCGCGCGCGCTGATATTGCCGCTCGTCCACGCTACCAGATTATTCTTCGGCAATTCGGTATGAAGTCGACAGACTTCCTCGCGCAATTGCGGCAGCAACATGAGTTCAGCGCCTCATTATGCGCTTTTCTTCAAGGCCGCTTCGGAGCCGAAGAAGCGAATGACAAGGCGATTGGCGAGGGGTATCGTCCGTTCCTCGCCACGCAGCGCCACGACTGCCAGGCTGATCAGCCAATTCAGGGCCAGAAATATCGCCATGGCGATCACCAGCGAGAACAAGGCGATTGCCAGAATCGGTCCGGCAATGGGAATCAAACTCAAGACGTAACCGCCCACCGCCCAAGCGAAGAATGTCAGAATCAGCGCGAGGACGGCTGCGATGCTCTGCCGGGCGTGGACCCGCGTCAGCGGATTGCTTCCGTCCGCCATCAGGCCAATGACGCCGCCGATGACCGGCAGGAGATAGGCCAGCACAGCAAAAAACCTCGCTTGTTCGCCAGCGGCGCCCTCAAGTCCCCCCTGATGCTGAGGGCTGTGCCCCTCATTGGGGGAGCGTGAAAGGGGGTCATCTCTATGATGAGTAGCCATCCGCCACTCCTTGCAACTCCAGCTCGTCGGCGAAGTGACAGCGCGCGCTATGCCCAAGCCCAATTTGCATCACTGGCGGCTCCTGTTCGCGGCAGATATCCTGCGCATAACGGCAGCGCGGATGAAATACGCAGCCCGCCGGTGGATTCGCCGGGCTCGGCACATCTCCTTCCAGGATGATCCGTTCCATCTTAATCAGCGGATCAGCCGGTGGCACGGCCGAAACCAGAGCTTCTGTATACGGATGCCGAGGGTTGCGCAGCAGCTCAGCCGTCGGCGCCAGCTCTACCAGCTTGCCCACATACATCACGGCGATCCGGTCGCAGATATGCTCGACCACGGACAAATCATGCGAGATGAAGATGAAGGTCAGCCGCAGCTCGTCTTTCAGCGTCTGCAACAGATTCAGCACCTGCGCCTGCACCGAAACATCCAGCGCCGACACCGGCTCATCGGCCACAATCAGCCGCGGATTCAGCGCCAGCGTCCGCGCCACGCCAATCCGCTGCCGTTGCCCGCCGGAAAACTCATGCGGATAACGCCCCATATACGCGGGCTTCAATCCGACCGCTTCCATCAGCTCAGCCACACGCGCCGTAATCGCTTCGCCCGAGGCCGTACCGTGAATCACCAGTGGCTCAGCGATAATGTCCCGCACCGTCAGCCGTGGATTCAGCGAACTGAAGGGATCCTGAAAGATCATGCGCATCTCTTTGCGCAGTTCCTTCATCTCCTTGCGGCTAATCTTCGCTACATCCACCCAGCTGTCATCGGCGCGGTGAAAAAGCACCTCGCCGCCAGTCGGGTCATACAAACGCAACAGCGTCCGACCAACAGTCGTCTTGCCGCAGCCGCTCTCGCCGACCAGCCCCATCACTTCCTGCTCGCCCAGCTCAAAGCTGACGCCGTCAACCGCCTTAATCGTGCCGACGCGGCGCTGGAGCAGGCCCTGCCGCAAGGGAAAATGCATCTTCAGGTCATTGACCTTGAGGATGGTATCGCCCCCCATCCCCTGCGCCCCTTCCCCCAATCGGAGGGAAGGGGAATCTGCGGGATTTGAAGTCCCTCCCTCTTCATGGGGGAGGGATTTAGGTTGGGGGTAAGTTGCTGCCATGCCTAAGCGTCTCCGATCACAGATTCGAATAGGGATCGGCCGCGTCGCGCAAGCCGTCCCCCAAGAAGTTCAAGCCCAGCACCGCCACCACAATGAAGATCACCGGCGTCAGAATCCAGGTATTCTGCCCCAGCGTCTCCAGGCTTTGCGCGCTCTTCATTAAGAAGCCCCAGCTCGTCAACGGTTCTTGTATGCCGATGCCCAGGAAACTGAGAAAAGCCTCCGCCAGAATGATCTCGGGGATCATCAGGGTCAATATGACGATGACATGGCTGAGTACATTGGGATAAAGATGCTTGAATATAATGCGGAAGTCGCTTGCGCCCTGCTCCTTCGCCGCCAGGATGAAGTCGGTCTCGCGCAGCGAAAGCACCTTGCCGCGCACCTCGCGCGCCAGCACCGCCCAGCGTAAGAAGGGAAAAATGAAAGCCATCATTAGGAACTTCTGCCCGCCCGACCATGTTTGGGGTATCACCGCCGCCAGCGCCATCCACAGCGGCAATTCCGGGAAGGACATCACTATCTCAACGAAGCGCTGGATGGCATTATCGATGCCGCCGCCATAATAGCCGGAGATCACGCCCAGCGACGAGCCGACTAGGATCGCGATCAGCGCCGCCAAAATGCTCAGCGACAGCGACACCCGCCCCGCCAGGCAGATCCGCCCCCAGAGATCGCGCCCAAACCGGTCCGTGCCCAGCAGATGCAAGCGCGCCTCATCCGTATCCAGCCCGAACAAATGCAAATCCGTATCAATCAATCCAAAGAGCTTGTATTCCCAGCTGCGGACGAAGAACTGCAGGTTGTAGCGATTCTCCGGGTCAATCTCGGGCCGCGCCTGATAGGTGACCGGATCGATCACCAGTTCTTGCTTGTACACGAAGGGGCGAACGCTGAAGTTGCCGTCCAAATCAAAAAAACGAATCTGCGTCGGCGGCGTGTACGAATCCCCCAGCGCAGTCGCATAAATATCGTAAGGCGAAAAGAACTCGGGGAACATCGCCAGCACCATCAGCATAACAACCATCAAACCGCCGACGATGGCCGCTTTGCTACGGCTGAAGCGCTGCCAGACCAGCTGCGAATAAGAATCGCCGCTCTCTTCGGTTTCTTCTTCGTTTAACAGCGTATCTTCATAGACTTCTTGCACGTTGAATGACCTACCGTTTAACTATAAGAGATCCGCGGGTCAAGCAAGCCAAGCAATATGTCAGCGAGAAAATTGCCCGCAATCAGCAATATGCCATAAAGCAGGAGAATGCTCCCTGAAAGGAAGACGTCTTCCTTCAGCAGCGCCTCGGCAAACATCGGCGCAATCGTCGGCATGCCGAATACAAGGGCGGCTTCCAATTCGCCTTGAAACATATAGGGCAGCACCGTGCCTTGATAGGCGATGATCGGGTGCAGCGCGTTTGGCACGGCATGGCGATTGATCACCCGGCGCTCCTGCAATCCCTTCGAGCGCGCCGTCGTCACATATTGCTGATTCAGCACATCCAGCAGGTTGCCGCGCATCACCCGCATATTGCGCGCCACGCCGCCCAAGCCAGCGATTAATATCACCGGACCGACGTGCTTGAGCAGGTCAATCGCTTTTTCAATAGACCAGGGCGCATAGCGGTATTCCGGCGATTGCAGCGAGCTGACATGCTCCCAGCCCAAAACAAAAGCCAAAAAGTAGACCACGATCAAGGCGAGAGAAAAACGCGGGAGTGACGTGGCGAAGAAAGCGAATGCCGCTGCGGTATTATCCGCGATACTATATTGTCGATTAGCCACATAGATGCCCAAGGCAATGCCGACCAGTGAAGAGATGGCGTGCGCCGTCAGCGCGATCCCGATGGTGCGGGGCAAGCGCTGCGCCAGCAAATCACTGACATCCACCCGTTGCGAAAATGACCAGCCAAAATCACCCCGCAACACAATCCCGCCGATCCACCTGATATACTGAACCGGTAGCGGATCGAGCAATCCATACTTGTCGCGCAGCTTGTTGGCTGCTTTCTCAGCTTCTTCTGCAGTTGCGCCGCCCAGCGCGATTAACTCCGCCTTGTACACCTCGGCAAAATCACCCGGGGGAATCTGAATGATGGTGAAGGCCACTACAGTAATAACGATCAAAATGAGGATGGATGATAACAGGCGCTGAACGATGAAGCGGACCATAGCCGGTTGACCCTCAGTCAACGAATGAAGCGATAATAAAGGCGCCCCAAGTATAAATTATATTCTGCGAGGCGGATAGCAGGGACGCGGACGAGCCACGCCCCCGCAATGTTCAAGCGATGATGAGCCGAAGCTCATCCCGTTTTCTGCCGCTTACATGTCGTCGTAAACTGGCACGGTACCAGGGAAGATCTCAGCGATCTGCTCATCCGGGTTGACCCATACGGCTTCCGGAATCACATTGCCCCAGGTCCATTGATAATATGTCGGCGGCGCGCCAACCGGAATGTTGTTGAAGCGCTTCGCCAAAGCCAAACCGTAACGACCGATGACGCCACCGACGTTGTAGATGTTCTCGGTAAAGAGCTGATTGTAGCGGAACATCAACTCTTTGCGCTTCTCAAAGTCCGGCTCCAGGCAGAATTCATTGATCACCTCAACCAATTCCACCTCAAAGTCGAGCAATTCGCGGGAGCCGCCATCGGCACGGTGCCAGTCCGGCGAGAGGTCAGTGACCGGGCCAAGTTCGACGCACTTTGTGAAAGGCACGGTGAATGCGCTAGTCATCCGGTTGACACGCAGCTCCCAGGTCCCAGTAGAGATTGCATCGCCGGCGGCGCCTCCCTGCTGCGGCTGGAAGTTCACCTGGATGCCAACATCCTGCAACAGCAAAACAATCGCTTCAGCCATTTGACCAGCAGCAACCTGGTCAGCGACTGCGTTCAGCACGAGCACCAAGTTTTCACCGGCCAAAGCTCCATCGGTCCAGTTCAGGACGCCGTCGCCATCCGTATCTTCAAACCCAAGATCAGCGAGCAAGGTTTGTGCCGAATCGGGCGAGAACGGATAGTAAACCACGCTGTCGATATCGTAGTAGGCTGAACCTGGATAGATACCGCCGGCAAAGGCGCGCAAGAAGGGACCACGAATGATCGCCTGCCCGATGCCATCGCCATCGACGGCGTGTTGCAGCGCGCGGCGAAAGCGGTGATCACGGAAGAGATCACGCAAGGCTTGGTCACGTTCGTCCTGTACGCCCAGTGTGGCAGACAAATTGAGCCACAAATTGAAGGCCAAGGTCTCCGGACCCCACTCGATGCGGAAGTGGGCATCCTCTTCCTGCGAACGTGTGATGGCTTCTACATAGGTGCTGGGATTCTCCAGATTGGTGTGATCAATCGAACCCGCCAGCGTACCCAGCGTACGTCCAGTGCCGCCTACGCCCTTCTCGAAGGTCACCTCGTCAAGATATGGCAATTGATTGCCCTGCTCGTCGACTTTCCAGTAGTAGGGGTTGCGACGGTGCACCATGAATTCATCGATCTGGTAGTCGACAGCCACCCAAGGACCCATGGTCGGCACCGGCAGATCATCCTGTGCTTGGAAGGTGGTGAAGGTGTCGTAATCGGATTCCGAGTTGAAGGCAGGGTGCATCGGCTTATAGACATGCTCGGCACAGACGTTGAAGTCACGGAAATCCATATTGAACAACTGGTACACCGGGCGCGGCGTCGGGAAAGTCCACACAATCGTGTCATCATCAACCTGCTCCAGGCTGATGTCTTCCCCACCGATCTGCCAGGTACTGCGGTTCGTCCAGGAATTGACGTTCTCATCCAAGATGACGTGTTCCCAGGTGAACATGATGTCATGCACACCGAAGGGCGCGCCATCGGACCACTTGGCGCCGCGGATGATGTTCATCGTCAGCTGGTGCCCGTCTTCGCTCCATTCCCAGTCCGTCGCCAGATTCGGCAGCGGCTCCAGGTTGTCATTGCGCAGGAACATGGGACCCGACTTGACCAGCGATTCGCCATAGATGTAATTGATGCCGAACCAGCCCTGCGTTTGACGCGCGCAGAAGTTCCAGCCCTGCGTCGGGACACCGGCAAAGTCGCGCCAGACGCCGCCATAAACGCCGGGCCCCGTCGACATACCGGATTCGAGAATGACCTGAGGATTCTCCGGCAAGCGTTCTTCCACCGGCGGCAGTTCGCCAGCTTCAACCAGCGCCGTCATCCACTCCGGCTCGCTGTAAGAATCGAGCGCCTTGTAGACGAGCATCTCATCGAGCGAGAACTTGACAATCGGATTTTCGCCGATCTGCACGCCCTCAGGATACGGAACCGGATCAGCGACCTCGCCCATTTGAGCGAACCCTGACCCGCCGATAGTGAGCATCACCGCTGCGACCAGCAGGATGCGAACAAAGTAACCTAATTTCATGGGATTGCCTCCAAACTAATTGGACAAGAATTATCCCACCGGCCAATTTTGCGTCGGCAGGTTAATTCACAAATATGCGCCGGTCTCAATGCGCGACCTCGGCGGCAGCTTCAGTTTCGCCGCTATCATGCAGCCAGCAGGCCACCTGATGCTCGCCGCCAACCGTGGTCGGCGGGGGCAAATGTGTCCGGCATTTCGCCATCACATGCGGGCAGCGGTCGGCGAAGGCGCAGCCGCCTATCTCCGCTGTAGCGTTTGGCACGATGCCCTCGATGGGCACTAGAATTTCCTTGCGCCGCCCCAAGACCGGTATCGATTGCAGCAAGCCGACGGTATAGGGATGCTGTGGATTGCGGAAGATGTCAGTCACCGTGCCATACTCGACAATCCGCCCAAAATACATCACTGCGACATAATCCGCCATCTGCGATACCACGCCCAAATTGTGCGTGATGATGACGATTGACGAACCGAAATCTTCCTGCAGCTTCTCCATCAAATCGATGATCTGCGCCTGAATCGTCACATCCAGCGCCGTCGTCGGCTCATCGGCGATCAGGATCGACGGGTTGCAGGACAGCGCCAGCGCAATCATCACCCGCTGCCGCATGCCCCCGCTCAGTTGATGCGGATACTGCTTCACGCGCTCTTCCGGGTCGGCGATGCGCACGCGATCCAGCATATCGATCGCCACTTTGATCGACTCTCTGCGGCTGAGCCCTTGATGCAGCTCCACCACTTCCGCGATCTGCCGGCCAACCGTATGCAGCGGATTCAGCGAGGTCATCGGCTCCTGAAAGATCATCGAGATCTCGCCGCCACGGATGCTGCGCATCTCGACGCCTTTGGGATCGAGCTGCACGATGTCGATCGTCTCGGCGCGCCGCTTCTGCCGCCGGAATATAATCTCGCCATCGACGATCTCCCCCGGCGGCGACTTGATCAATTGCATGATCGAACTGGCCGTCACGCTCTTGCCACAGCCGCTCTCGCCAACGATGCCCAGCGTTTGTTTGTTGGCCAACTGGAAACTGACGCCCTTCACCGCCTGCACCACACCCTTGTCGGTGAAGAAATGCGTCTTCAGGTTCTTGACTTCTAGAATCGGCTCCGCGCCGTTAGTCGCATTCATATAAGTCATTTCGCTTGTTAGCGCAGGCGACCCAAGGGCCGCCCCTACAAATAGTATCCTTGGCGTGACTAGCCCTTGTCCGATATTCGCGCCGTTTCTTGCGCCAGTTTATCGGCCGCCAATTCTTCAACCGTCCGCGTAGGAATGCGCGCCGCGCCAGCCGACGCGCTCAACATCACGCGCGTGCCATTCGCCTCGTGCGCAGCCAACCGCGCCCGCGCTGCCTCTATCTCGTCAGCCGCATAATTCGGCAGCCACTCCGCTTGCGCGGCAAGCAGCTCGTCGGTCATCTGCCAGACCTCTTCCGGATTGCAGACCGCGCCCACCAGCGGGTCATGCAGCATCGCCTGTTTCAGGGTGGTCACATCGCCATGCACCGCCGCTTCCATCGCCATTTCCTGCACGCGCACGCTTGCCGAGCAGGTCGCGGCGCAGGCCAGCGGCAAATCGCCCACGACCGGCATGTTGATACCGTTCTTATCGACATAACCGGGTATCTCCACCACGCAGCCAGCGGGCAGATTGGTGATGTAACCGTGATTCGGCACATTAAAATGCCCGCGGTAAACCCGCCCGGTCTCCAGCCCCTCAATAATGTAAGAGCCATGCTCCAGGCTGCGGTCGGCCGCGCTGATCGTCGGCGGCTCTTCCTCCAGCCAATTGGGGAAATCCGTCTCGAACCAATGGCGCCCCTCGGCGCAGACGCGCAGATATCCGCCCGTCTCGCCCAGAATCCAGCGATTCGGGCTGATCCAGTCGTTGATTTCAGCGGACCGCTTGCGATACCAGGGCAGGTACTCGCTCAGATGCCCGTTCGATTCGGTCGAGTAATAGCCGAAGCGCCGCAGGACATCGATGCGGACTTTCTCCTCTTCGCGGAATTGGGGATGCGCCTCGAACAATTCCAGCAAGCGCGGGACCATATTCAGGCCCCGCCACTGAATCCGTACATACCAGGTCTGGTGATTGATGCCGGCGCAGATGATATCGACATCATCGCGCGTCACCCGCTCGTCTTCCGCGATCAGGCTCTCGCGCCGCGCCCAAAGCTCGATGCACTCGGCGATCTGCTCGTGACCGTGCTGGATCCCGTGACACAAGCCGATGGTCTGAACACCGCCATACTTGTTGCATGCCCAGGTGTTCATCGCCATCGGATTCGAATAATTGAGGAAGATCGCGTCCGGTTTGGCCACATCGCGGATATCGCGGCAAATGTCCAGAAGCGCCGGTATCGTCCGCTGACCGTACATGATGCCGCCAGCGCAGATCGTGTCACCGACGCATTGGTCGACGCCATACTTCAACGGGATATCAATATCCAGCGCGAAGGCTTCGAGCCCGCCCTGCCGAATCATGCAAATCACATAATCGGCATCGGCGATCGCTTCCCGCCGATCCAGCGTCGAGGTGACCGTCGCCGGCAAGCCATTGGCTTTGATATCGCGCTCGCAGAGCTGCGCCACCATGCTCAAATTGCGCGCCGAAATATCCATCAGCGCAAAATGGGTATCGCCGAACTCCGGCACCGTCAGCAAATCGGTCATCAGCCGGCGGGTGAAGCCGACCGAACCGGCGCCGATCATGGCAATTTTCAAAGGCATAAATCACCTAAAGTTAATCTAACCTTAATTTAATAATCTTAGCCGAGATTTGTCAAGTGGCGCGATTCAGAGCTATACGCTTTGCGCCCGCCACACCGCCACGGTCTTGCCGCCTTTGCTCTTGCTGCAATGCGTGCAGAGCAGCCGCAGATTGTCGAGGTGGTCAGTACCACAAGTTTTAACCAGCTCGACAAGCGGCATTAACCACCGCTAATCTTCATATTGTTCGCACAAAAACTATATGAAACTACAGAAAATTCACAATAATTCAGCGTTTCGTTCCCAAGAGTAGTCGACTCAACTTTCGAGTTAATCGGTGGCGTGGAAACCCCGAAGCACTCTCCTCTACAATGACCGCGTCGATAATGACAGAATATTCAAAATCAGGGAGAACTCCGATGAAACGTTTCACTGTTCTATTCGTCTTGTTCGCAGGGTTGGCCTTTTGCGCCGGCGGCGCCATGGCCTCCAGCGATGACGACGTGGGTGAGCTCAAGCACCATGTAGTCGAATCCTATTCAGAAATCGTTTTGGCCAGCTACCAGGATTCGCTTCAACTGGCGGTTGCGCTAAATGACGCCTTGACCGCTTTCGTCAATGATCCCTCCGAAGAGAGCCTGGCTGCGGCGCGCGAAGCTTGGCTCGCTTCCAATGAGCCATACGGGCAGACGGAAGCTTACCGCTTCTACGGCGGTCCTATCGATGACGAAGATGGACCCGAAGGTCTGCTCAACGCCTGGCCCCTGGACGAGGCCTATATCGACTACGTCGACGGTGACCTGGACGCCGGTATCATCAATAACACCGAAGATTATCCTGAAATCACCAAAGACTTGCTCATCTCCTTGAACGAGGTCGGCGCCGAAGAGAACATCAGCACCGGCTACCACGCCATCGAATTTCTCCTTTGGGGGCAAGATCTCTACGAAGACAGCGCGGGAAAACGCCCCGCTACCGATTACAGCACCGCGCCCAATGCCGAACGCCGCGGCCAGTATTTGCTGATCGCCAGCGAGCTCCTGGTCGAAAACTTGCAAGACATGGTCGACCAGTGGGACCACGAGAACGAAGACAGCTACTTCTGGGAGATGCACGATGGGCCGGCCGATGTCGCGCTGACCAATGTGCTGACCGGCATCGGCGTGCTCGCCAAATCTGAACTCGCCGGCGAGCGCATGTTCACCGCCTATGACAACCAGGATCAGGAAGACGAACACTCCTGCTTCAGCGACAACACCCACCGCGATATCATCACGAACTTCATGGGTGTCAGCAACGTCTACCGCGGCTCGTACACGCGTATCGACGGCACCGTCGTTGAGGGCGCGGGCTTGGCCGATCTCTTTGAAGCAATCGCGCCTGACCTGAATGCCGAGATGCTGGAACTGCTTGAACTCGCCGATCAGCAGGTCAATGATATCTTCGTCCCCTTCGACCGCGCCATTGTCAATGCCGAATCACGTCCGGGGGTCTTTGACGCCGTCTTCACGTTGCAGGATGTCGGCGACAAGCTTGTTGAACTGGCCGCGTCTCTTGACCTGATCATCGACACTGCCCTGCCCGAATAACATCAATACTGGTCCCCGGCCGCGCGTCGGGGACCGTCACTTATGGGAAGCCTGCGATTTGCCTCGACTGTCGCCTCTAGCGTCCAAAATCTTACTGGCGTCTTGCATCAGCTTGGCGGCGCTGGCCACGCTCGCGCTTCTTCCGTCCAGTTCGTATTCGCAAAGCACGCCTCGGCGCAACGAATTGCCCGGCGGCCAGACCACCATCTACAACACAACACGCAATGCTTTCGCCCAACCGGCCCCCGGTTTGGAGCGCATGCAAGAGCTCTTTTTCTTTGTCGGCAATTCATTCTTCAATCAGAATTGGGTGACGGCGCCCGCATCGACCACCGCCCGCGATGGCTTGGGACCGCTCTTCAACGCCCGCTCCTGCGCCAGTTGCCATTTCAAAGACGGCCGCGGCCGCCCGCCCGAATTCGATGGTGAAGCGCCGACCGGTTTCCTGGTCCGCCTTAGCATGCGCGATCGCGACCTCACATGGGCTAGCCTGCCCGAACCCAACTATGT